>JAWVZB010000070.1:0-16625 GCA_033722375.1 Nitriliruptorales bacterium
ATCGGTCGGCGGTCGGTCGCGACCCGCCGACCCCAGGAGAACTTGCCTTATGTTCGAGAGGTTCACGGACCGAGCCCGACGGGTGGTCGTCCTCGCGCAGGAAGAAGCGAGGATGCTCAACCACAACTACATCGGGACCGAGCACATCCTGCTCGGCTTGATCCACGAGGGTGAGGGCGTCGCCGCCAAGGCCCTCGAGTCCATGAGCATCTCGCTCCAGGCCGTCCGCGACCAGGTCCAGGAGATCATCGGTCGCGGCCAGACGGCCCCCGCAGGCCACATCCCGTTCACCCCCCGCGCGAAGAAGGTCCTCGAGCTCTCCCTGCGGGAGGCGCTCCAGCTGGGCCACAACTACATCGGGACCGAGCACATCCTGCTCGGGCTCATCCGCGAGGGCGAGGGCGTGGCCGCCCAGGTGCTCCAGAAGCTCGGGGCGGACCTGAACCGTGTCCGCCAGCAGGTGATCCAGCTCCTCAGCGGCTACTCCGGTGGCGAAGGCGGCCCCGGCAAGGCAGGCGCGGGTGTGGGCGAGAGCTCCGGTGCCGGCCGCACCGAGGGTTCGACCGTCCTCGACCAGTTCGGCCGCAACCTGACCCAGGGCGCTCGCGACGGCGAGCTCGACCCCGTCATCGGTCGCCAGCGCGAGATCGAGCGCGTCATGCAGGTCCTGTCGCGCCGGACCAAGAACAACCCCGTGCTGATCGGTGAGCCCGGCGTCGGCAAGACCGCCATCGTCGAGGGTCTCGCCCAGCGGGTCGTGTCCGGGGACGTCCCCGAGACGCTCGCGGACAAGCACCTCTACACCTTGGACCTCGGGGCGCTCGTCGCCGGGTCGCGCTACCGCGGGGACTTCGAGGAACGCCTCAAGAAGGTGCTCAAGGAGATCACCTCCCGCGGCGACATCATCCTGTTCATCGACGAGCTCCACACGCTGGTCGGTGCCGGTGCCGCCGAGGGGGCGATCGACGCCGCGTCGATCCTGAAGCCCATGCTCGCGCGTGGCGAGATCCAGACGGTCGGGGCGACCACGCTCGACGAGTACCGCAAGCACCTCGAGAAGGACGCTGCACTCGAGCGTCGCTTCCAGCCGGTGAAGGTCGAGGAGCCCTCGATCGAGCACACCATCGAGATCCTCAAGGGCCTCCGTGACCGCTACGAAGCCCACCACCGGGTGACGATCACCGACGACGCGCTCGTGGCCGCAGGCAACCTCGCGGACCGCTACATCTCCGACCGGTTCCTGCCGGACAAGGCCATCGACCTCATCGACGAAGCCGGCTCGCGGCTGCGGATCCGGTCGATGACGACCCCGCCCGACCTGAAGGACCTCGACGAGGAGATCGAGACCGCGCGGAAGGCCAAGGAGGAGGCCATCGACGCGCAGGACTTCGAGCGCGCGGCGTCGCTCCGCGACGAGGAGAAGCGCCTCATCGAGCAGCGCCAGAACCGCGAGCAGGAGTGGCGCTCCGAGGGCATGGACACCGTGCTGACGGTCGACGAGGAGGTCATCGCGGAGGTGCTGTCCAACTGGACCGGCATCCCCGTGTTCAAGCTGACCCAGGAGGAGACCGAGAAGCTCCTCAAGATGGAGGAGCACCTCCACAAGCGCGTGGTCGGCCAGGACGACGCCATCAAGGCGGTGTCCCGTGCCATCCGCCGTACCCGCGCTGGGCTCAAGGACCCGAAGCGTCCGTCGGGCTCGTTCATCTTCCTCGGCCCCTCCGGTGTGGGGAAGACCGAGCTCGCCAAGACGCTCGCCGAGTACCTGTTCGGCGACGAGGACTCGCTGATCCACCTCGACATGTCGGAGTACATGGAGAAGCACACGGTCAGCCGCCTGATCGGCTCGCCGCCCGGCTACGTCGGCTACGACGAGGGCGGTCAGCTCACCGAGCAGGTGCGACGCAAGCCATTCAGCGTGGTGCTGTTCGACGAGGTCGAGAAGGCCCACCCGGACGTCTTCAACACCCTGCTCCAGATCCTCGAGGACGGTCGTCTGACCGACGCCCAGGGCCGGACGGTCGACTTCAAGAACACCATCCTCATCATGACCTCGAACCTCGGGACGAAGAACCTCACCGCTCCGTCGGTCGGGTTCGTCTCCAAGCAGGACGAGGCGTCGATGTACGAGCGGATGAAGAAGCAGGTCGACGACGAGCTCAAGAAGCACTTCCGACCCGAGTTCCTCAACCGCATCGACGAGGTCATCGTCTTCCACCCGCTCACGAAGGACGAGGTCAAGGCGATCGTCGACCTCATGCTGCGCCGCGTGAAGGAGCAGCTGCGCTCCAAGGGGCTCGACCTCGAGCTCACCGATGCGCTCAAGGGCTGGCTCGCCGAGAAGGGCTACGACCCCCAGCTCGGTGCCCGTCCGCTGCGCCGCACGATCCAGCGCGAGCTCGAGGACAAGCTGTCCGAACGGATCCTGTTCGGCGAGTTCGAGGCCGGCCAGCTCATCGTCGCCGACATCGACGAGGACGAGGACACGGTCGCGTTCCGTGCAGTGGATTCCCCAGAGGCGCCGGACGTCCCCCCGGTAGAGTTGGCGGGGGGCGAGGGCTCCGACGGCGGCGGGGAGTCCGACGCCTGAGGATTCCGGAGGTAGAGGGACGTGGCCGGTGATCTGATCGACTCGACCGAGATGTACCTCCGGACCGTCCTGGAGCTCGAAGAGGAGGGCATCCCGCCGATCCGCGCGCGCTTGGCCGAGCGTCTCGGGCTGTCGGCCCCGTCGGTGTCCGAGGGCGTCTCCCGCCTCGAGAGCGAGGGACTGGTCGAGCTCGGCGAGGACCGCACGATCTCCTTGACCAGCGAGGGGCGAGCGCTCGGGACGCGCGTGCTGCGCAAGCACCGGCTCGTCGAGCGGCTCCTCGTTGACGTCCTGGACGTGGAGCACGAGCACGTGCACGAGGAAGCCTGCCGCTGGGAGCACGTGATCTCGGACCGGGTCGAGGAGAAGCTGGCGTCGTTCCTGGGGCACCCGACGACGAGCCCCTACGGCAACCCGATCCCCGGTGCGGAAGAGACCGACTACGAGCCCTTGACGCTCGCCGACGCGGGCGAGGGCGAGGTCCGGGTGGAGCGGATCTCCGAGCAGCTCCAGGGCGACCATGACGTCATGCACCAGCTCGACGAAGCGGGGATCCAGGCGGGTGAGACCATCGAGGTCAGCCGCGACGGGGACGCGGTGACCGCCAAGGGACGCGGTGAGGCGACACTCGCGCTCGACGACGCGAAGCTCGTCTACGTCTCGAAGACCGGGTGACACGCGGGTTCCGTCAGGAACTGCTGGCCTGGGGGGAACGGGTACGGCGTGACCTGCCCTGGCGTCAGACGCGCGATCCGTGGGCGATCCTCGTGAGCGAGGTGATGCTGCAGCAGACCCAGGTCGCGCGGGTGGTGCCGAAGTACGAGCGGTTCCTCGAACGCTTCCCCGACGTGCAGAGCTGCGCGGCTGCGCCGGTGGCCGCCGTGATCGAGCTCTGGGACGGGCTCGGATACAACCGTCGAGCCGTCCACCTGCACCGGTCGGCGGTCGCGATGCTGGAACGTCACGGGGGCGAGGTCCCGAGCTCGCTGGACGAGCTGTTGGCGCTCCCTGGCGTGGGTCCCTACACGGCCCGCGCCGTGCTGACCTTCGCCTTCGAGGAGCAGGTCGGGATCCTCGACACGAACACGGGGCGGATCGCGAGCCGCGCGCTGGCGGGACGGCCGCTCGGCAGAGCCGAGGCCCAGGAGCTGCTCGACGCCGAGGTTCCGGCCGACGCGGCGTGGGCGTGGAACCAGGCCCTGCTCGACCTCGGCGCGACGGTGTGCAGCAAGCGCGATCCCGACTGCGGCGGCTGCCCGGTCGCCTCCTCTTGCCGATGGCACCGTTCGGGCTCACCCCGCCCCGACCCCGCCCACGGCTCCGCCGGCGTGTCCACCACCCAGCCGCCGTTCGAAGGCTCGTTGCGCCAGGCCCGTGGCCGACTCGTCGCTGCGCTCCGCAACGGACCGGTGGCCATGGAAGCCGTCGCCGCAGCGGCCGGAACACCGTCCGATCCGGACCGGGCGCAACGTGCCGCAGAGGGCTTGGTTCGCGACGGTGTGGCGACGATCGAGCAGGACCGGCTGCGGCTGCCAGGCTCGTGATGGCTGCCAGCCTCGTGAGCACGGAGATGACTTGGGCACCGAGGTGCCACGTCCGCTAACCTGACTGGCGAGTCAGGTCACGAGTTCACTCGCTCACGCGTGACGTGTGCGACTGCGAACAGAGCAACACGGGGGATACACCATGGGCGATCACATTGCCACGGATCACCAGAAGGTGATCGAGCGTTTGGCGAACCTCGACGACGCCGAGCGGGAGCTGCTCGAGATGATCTCTGCGGGGAACTACGACCGCGAGATCGCCGGCGTGCTCCACGTCTCGCCACGGACCGTGAAGCGGCGCGTCGCCGACCTCCTCGAGACCCTCGGGGTCGACCGTCGGATCGAAGCCGCCTACCTGGCCGGGGAGGCACACCTCCTCGACGGGCAGGTCGACAGGTGATGAACCTGCCAGGAACCCAGGAGCGCGTCCGTTAGTCTCGGCCGCGAACGAGCCGGAGGACCTCGGTTGGCCGCCCGCGACGAGCAGCTCATGGCCGTGCTGGCCATGCTCGCACCGGGCACCGTGATCCGCGAGGGCATCGAGCGCATCATCCGCGCCGGGCGCGGTGCGCTCATCGTGATCGGCTGGAACGAGGACGTCGAGGACGTCGTCTCCGGGGGCTTCGTCATCGACACCAACGCCACCGCCCAGCGGATCGCCGAGATCGCCAAGATGGACGGCGCCATGATCCTCGACGACGAGGGTGAACGCATCCTGCGGGGGAACGTCCACCTCGTCCCCGACCCCACGATCCACACCTCGGAGACGGGGACCCGACACCGCTCGGCCGAGCGCGTCGCCCGCCAGACCGGGGTCCCGACGATCTCGGTGTCCGAATCCATGAGCGTGGTCACCCTCTACCTCGGCGAGCGCAAGCGCGTCCTCGAGGAGGTGTCCTCGCTCCTCTTCCGGGCCAACCAGGCACTCGCCACGCTCGAGCGCTACCGCGGACGGCTCGACGAGGTCGCTGCAACGCTGTCCGCCCGCGAGATCGAGGACTCGGTCACACTGCGCGATGTCGTGGTGACGCTCCAGCGAGCCGAGATGGTGCGGCGCATCGCCCGCGAGGTCGAGGACTACGTCGCCGAGCTCGGCACGGAGGGCCGTCTCATCGAGCTCCAGCTCGACGAGCTCATGTCGTCGGTCGACGAGGAGCGGGCGCTCGTCGTCAAGGACTACATCGCCGACCGGCGCCGCAAGCTCGAGGGGTTGCTCGAGGAACTCGACGACCTGACCACCGACGACCTCCTCGACCTCGAGAAGATCGCCGGTGTGCTCGGCTACGACGGTGACGGGGCGCTCGACCACCAGGTCACGCCCCGCGGCTTCCGGCTGCTCTCCAAGATCCCGCGCCTCCCCGATCCCGTGATCGACAAGCTCATCCGGAAGTTCAAGGACCTCCAGCGCGTCATGGACGCGAGCCTCGAGGACCTCGACGACGTCGAAGGCGTGGGCGAGGCGCGTGCCCACAACATCCAGGACGGCCTCCGCCGCCTCGCCGAGTCCAGCCTCCTGGAGCGCTACGTCTGACTGATCACAACCCCCCATCGTCGCGCCTTGGGGGCGCTCCTCGTTCCCCCCTGTGCTAGGGGGGAACTTGGTCGGTGGGAGTCTCGGTGGTGAGTCTCCGCTTGGTGGGCTGTGCTGGTCACAACCCCCATCGTCGCGCCTTGGGGGCGCCGGCGGGGCAGCCATCCTGTTGGGGCTTGTGATCGGGGTGACTAGTGCGCCCCGCTTCTGCTAGCCTTCGCGGGCCTCGCACGACCCGAGGCACGGGAGCCTTGGGCGTGTGGTGACGAGTCGGATGGCGCGTGGGAGCCACCGCTCCACCCCCATGGCCCCCTCTGACCACCGCTCGTCTCGCTGCCACCCCGAGGTCCCGCACAGACCGAGGACCGACCCCGAGACAGGAGCCTGATCGATGGCCTACACCGTCGGCGACACCGTCGTCTACCCCCACCACGGCGCAGCGGTCATCGAGAAGACAGAGCAACGAGATCTCTCCGGAGAGTCACGGGAGTACTTCGTACTCCGGCTCTCGTACGGGGACCTGACGGTGATGGTGCCGTCCGACTCCTGCGAACAGGTCGGCATCCGCAACGTCATCTCGAAACGCGAGGTGCAAGAGGTCCTCTCGGTGCTCCGTGAGCCGGAACCCAACCCGAACGGGAACTGGTCGCGGCGCTTCAAGGCGAACTACGAGAAGCTGCGGTCGGGGGACATCTTCCAGGTCGCCGAGGTGGTCCGGAACCTCGCCACCCGTGAGAAGGGTCGGGGCCTGTCCGCCGGCGAGAAGCGGATGCTGACCAAGGCCAAGCAGATCCTCCTGTCCGAGCTCGCGGTTGCGATCGGCAAGGACGAGGAGCAGGCCGACGCCCTGATCGAAGAGGTCCTCATCGAAGCTCATTTTTGACGAGGGCGGCGGCCCACGCCGTCGGCAGCTCGGCTCGCGTCGCCCAGACGACGTCTGGCTGCGTTGCCCTCGTCGTCCGTAGCGCTGCTACGGCCTCCTCCGGCGTCTTGCCAGTCCGCCGCCTGGACGAGCGCTCCCTGGTCGAGCTGGCGCCGCCGCGGACCACCGCCCTCGTCACGGGCGGCGGCCCACGCCGTCGGCAGCTCGGCTCGCGGCCCACGCCGTCGTCCATGGCGTCGGTCGCTCGGGTTCCGGGGTAGCGTTGCCGGTACGCCAGTTGAGGGGATCGCGTGGCCTCGGACGTCACCCGCGGGGGACAGGTGGTCGTCGAGCTCGTCCGGCTGGTGACCGCCTTGCTGCTGTTCGGGGCCGGCTACGCCCTCGGTCCAACGGTGGCGGACGTGTTGAACGTCGAGGAGATCGACGAGATCCGTCTGCTGTCCTCTGGGCTCGGTGTGCTGTTCGGCTACGTCTTCGGTGGCTACCTCGGACGGCGGGCGGTCTACGGCGTCGACATCGCCCAGGAGCGTCTCCAGCGCGTCGACGCGTCCGTACTCGTGGCTGCGGTGGTCGGATCGACCCTCGGCGGCCTGCTCGGCATGGTGCTGTTGATCCCGGTGCTGTTCCTGCCAGGGAAGATCTTCACGATCCCGGCTGCACTGATGGTCCTCCTCGTGCTGGTCTACACCGGCGGACGGCTCGGCGCGGCGCGTGGTGGGGATCTGTCGCGGTTCGTCGGTGTTCGCGGCCGCGTCGAGGTCACCTCGCCTGCGAAGGGCGCCGGCACCAAGGTCGTCGATTCCAGCGCACTCATGGACAGCCGGCTGGTGGACGTCGCCCGGGAGGGGTTCCTCGAGGGAACGCTCGTGGTCCCCGAGTTCGTGCTCCACGAGATGCAGTCGTTCGCCGACGTCGAGGATCGGCGGCGCCGGACGATGGGACGTCGGGGACTCGATGCCCTCAAGATCCTCCAGGACGAGCACCTGATCGCCGTCGAGATCACCAAGGAGGACCCGCCCGGCGTCGGCGAGGTGGACGCCAAGCTGACGAGCGTCGCCCGCGACCGCAACGCGGCGCTGCTGACCGTTGACTCCAACCTCGCACGTGTTGCCGAGGTCAGCGGCGTTCGGGTGCTCAGCCTCCACGGGCTCGCCGAGGCGATGCGCCCGCCGGTCATCCCCGGGGACCAGGTGGAGGTCCGGGTCCTGCGGACCGGCACCGACGAGGGTCAGGGCGTGGGCTACCTCGACGACGGCACCATGGTCGTGGTCGAGCGGGCAGCCGATGCGGTGGGGACCGATGTTCGCGCGAACGTGACGTCGATCATGCAGAACCGCCAGGGGCGGATGCTGTTCGCGGACCGGGCCGACAGGACGTGACGCTGGCGGTCGTCGTCGTCGCGGCAGGTCGGGGCCGCCGACTCGGCGGCGAGCGTCCCAAGGCCCTGATCGAGGTCGCGGGCGCCCCGCTCCTGACCCACGCCCTCCGTCGCGTCGCCGAGCTCGCCCCGACCCGCTGCGTCGTGGTCCACACCCCCGGCTACGACGACGAGTTCCGGGCCGCATGTGAGGACGTGGCCGTCGACGCGCTGGTGGCAGGCGGCGACACCCGCCTCGAGAGCGTGACGGCAGGGGTCCGGGCAGCCGGATCCGACCTGGAGATGGTCGCCATCCACGATGCGGCACGCGCGTTCACGCCGGCGGACGTGATGCGGGCGGCGGTCGCTGCCGTCGAAGAGGGCGCGGTCGCAGCCGCCCCGGGCGTGCCGGTGGCCGACACCCTGAAGGACGTGCGGGAGGGCGAGGTGATCGGCACCGTCCCGCGTGACACGCTGTGGGCGGTCCAGACGCCGCAGGTGTTCCGCCGGAGCGTGCTCGTGGCGGCCCTCGAGGCCGGGCCCTCGGAAGGCGTCACCGACGACCTCTCGTTGGTGGAACATGCGCGCGATGCCGGTCTGGTCTCGGGCGAGATCGTCCTCGTCCGGGGCTCGGCCAGGGCTCGGAAGGTGACCTACCGTGAGGATCTCGAGCTCGCGGAGCTGCTGGCGGTGAGGGGGGAGCGGTGAGGACCGGTACCGGGCTGGACGTCCACGCCTTCGCCACCGACCCGCGGCCGCTCGTGCTCGGGGGCGTGGAGATCCCCGGCGCGCCGGGTCTCGGGGGACATTCCGACGCCGACGTCGTCACCCACGCGCTCATGGACGCCCTGCTCGGGGCGATCGCCGGGGGCGATCTCGGGACCCGGTTCGGGACCGATGATCCCGACCTCCAGGGGGCGAGCTCGCTGGCGCTGCTGGAAGCGGTGATGGGCGACGTCACCGTCGCGGGGTACGCGGTCGGCAACGTGGACCTGACCGTCGTGGCGGAGCGTCCCCGCCTCGCTCCACATCGCGAGGCGATGCGCCGGCGCCTGGCCGATGCGCTCGCCGTGCCGATCGCCGACGTGTCGGTCAAGGTCACCTCCACCGACGGGATCGGCAGCGTGGGACGTGGGGAGGGGATCGCCTGCTGGGCGACCTGCCTCCTCGTCCCGGCATGAGCGCGATCTTCGGCGCTGACGTCCGGTGGACCACAACCGCCGGGATCGGCCTGCGGTTCGGCGCGCTGCTCGTCGCGGTCATCTCGATCGTCATCGGGGCGGGTGGCTTCAGCCCCCGGCGCCTCGCTGGTCTCGTGGTGCTGGCAGGCGTGGCGAGCTTCCAGACCGCCGACGTCCAGCCTCGTCACCTGTCGGCCCGCTCGCTCCTCCTCGCAGAAGCCGGGGCGGCCCTCATCGTCGTCCTCGCCACCGCTGCATGGAGCAGCCCCTTCGTGGCGTACCTGGCCGTGCCCGTGGTCCTGATCGGACTCCGGAGCGACGCGTGGCTGGCCGGTGCCGTCGCGCTCGTCGCCGTCGGTGCCCTCGGGGTCGTGGAACTGCTCAACGCCACCCCGGTCGATGCTGGCGCGGTCGCCCAGACCCTGATCGTCCTGGCCATCGCCACCGGCATCGGTGCGGTGGGCGGTTCGTTCGTACGCGAAGCGGAACAGGAGCACGAGGAGACGCTCGGCCGGATCGAGCAACTCGGCCACGTCAACGCGATGCTGTCCACCCTGCACGACCTCGTTCGGTCCATGCCCGCCCCGCTCTCGGTGGACCAGATCGTCGAGGTCATCCGAGCCCAGCTCGCGGAGCTGTTCGACGCCGACGCCACCGCGCTGCTCATGAGCGCTGGCGCGGGCGGCGGCTGGCGCCCCGTCTACGCCGAAGGCGTCCGTCTGCCGACCGAGCTGCGGGGCAGCGAGCTGCCCGAGCCGCTGCGGATGCGGGGCCCGAGCCAACGTCCTGTCGTCCTCGACTCGATGTCACCTGGCGAAGGGCTGTGGGACCAGGCGCGGTGCGGGGTCTACCTGTGGCTGTGGAGTCGTGGGCAGCCCAGTGGGCTGCTGGCCCTGGAGCACCGGGAGGAGGGGCAGGTCGACCCCGAGGACCGCGACGTCCTCGAACGTCTCGGTGTCCCGCTGGCACTCGCGATCGACAACGCGGTCTGGTTCTCGCGTCTCCGCACCATCGGCGCAGAGGAGGAGCGGCAGCGGATCGGGGCGCAGCTCCACGACCAGTTCGCGCAGTCGCTCGCCTACGTCGCGATGGAGCTCGACCGGACCGTCCGTCGGCATCCCGATGACGATCAGCTCGAACGGCTCCACGGCGATGTCCGGACGACCCTGTCAGACCTCCGAGCCACCCTGCGCGACCTCCGGTTGAAGGTCACGGAGGACCGGTCTCTGGCCACCGTCCTCTCGGAGCACGCCGAGACCTACGGGGAGCGCTTCGGGGTCGCGGTCGACGTGGTCCACGAGGGGGACGAGATCCGTCCACCGATGCCGGTCGAGCAGCAGCTCCTCCGTGTCGCACAGGACCTCATGGCGCTGGCGCAGCGCGAGATGGGCGCAACCCGGATCCGGGTCACCTACCAGACCGCTCCCGGCCGGGTTCGGCTCGAGGTGCTGGACGACGGGCGCGGTATCCCCGAGGCTGACCTCGGCGCGGAGGCGCGGCACATGCTCCAGGTCCTCCGTGAGCGGGCGGACGCGATCGGTGCGCAGATGGAGTTGGTGACGGTCCCCGACGAGGGCGGTGAGGTGACGGTGACGTTGCGAGGCCTGCTGTGACCCGGGTCATGCTGGTCGACGACCACCGCCTCGTTCGGGAGGGGTTGCGGCGCACGCTCGAGGACGCCGGCATGGAGGTCGTGGGCGAAGCTCGTGACGGTGCGGAGGCAGTCGAGATCGTCGACGACGTCCATCCCGACGTGGTGCTGATGGACGTGTCGATGCCGGTCCTCGACGGGATCACGGCGACCCGCCGCATGCGTACGCGGGCTCCCGAAGCGAAGGTCGTGATCCTGACGATGCACGCCGACACCGACCTGCTGGAGAAGGCTCGGTCAGCGGGGGCGGTCGGCTACCTCATCAAGGACGCGTCCAGCGACGAGGTCGTCGCGGCGGTCGAGCGGGCGGTCGAGGGCCACCACGTGATCTCGACCGGGATCGCGGACCACGCGCCGCTCGACGAGCCCGGCAGCGAGGAGACCTCGGGGGCGCCCGTCCCGGAGCTGACCCCACGAGAGCTCCAGATCCTCCAACTGCTCGCCGACGGACTCTCCCCGAAGGAGGTCGCCGACGAGCTCGTGATCAGCCCGAAGACCGTCCGCAACCACCTGAGCAAGGCCTACGACAAGCTCGACGTGAGCAGTCGCTCCCAGGCCCTCGTGGCCGCTCTCAGCCATGGCCTGATCGACCTCCCAGACTGACCCGCTCGCGGTGGCCGAGCCGTGCCTGCGTCCCACTACGCTCCGCACGACACCGACCCAGGTGGGATAGTGCCCTTCGAGCTCTACGACACGCTGCGGCGTGAGCAGGTGCCCTTCGAGCCCCGGCAGGAGGGCCGGGCATCGATCTACGTCTGCGGCCCGACTGTGCAGGGGCACGCCCACATCGGCCACGGTCGCTACGCGGTGGTCTTCGACGTGCTGCGTCGCTATCTGACCTGGTCCGGCTACGACGTGCTGTACGTGACCAACATCACCGACGTCGACGACAAGATCATCTTCCGTGCGAACCGGGAAGAGGTGTCGGCTCCGCGGATCGCCGAGCGTTACACGAGGGCGTGGAACCGCACCATGGATCGGCTCGGGGTCCTTCCCCCGGACGTCCAGCCGCGAGCGACCGGCCACATCCTCGAGATGCAGGAGCTCACGAAGGAGCTCATCGCCCAGGACAAGGCCTACGAGGCCGCCGGCAACGTCCTGTTCCGGGTGCGCAGCTTCGACGACTACGGGAAGCTCTCGAACCGTTCGATCGAGGACATGGTGCAGGGGGACGAGCTGGTCGGTGCCGACCTCAAGGAGGATCCGCTCGACTTCGCCCTCTGGAAGGCGGCGAAGGAGGGCGAGCCCTCGTGGCCCTCTCCCTGGGGGCCGGGCCGTCCCGGCTGGCACATCGAGTGCTCCGTGATGGCCACCGCCCACCTCGGCGACGGCTTCGACATCCACGGTGGCGGCCTCGATCTCGTCTTCCCCCACCACGAGAACGAGATCGCCCAGCACGAGGCCGCACACGGGGGGACCTTCGCCCGGTACTGGGTGCACAACGGCATGGTCCAGATGGGCACCGAGAAGATGTCGAAGTCCATCGGCAACATCGTCGGGCTCGAGGAGGCCATCGAGCGCTGGGGGCGTCCAGCCTTGCGCATGTGGTACGCGCAGGCCGCGCACCGGAGTCCACTGACCTTCGACGAGGACCGCCTGGCCGAGGCAGAGGCTGCGGTCGACCGGCTCGCCACCTTCCTCCGCACCGCCGAGCTCGTGGTCGGCGACGCCGACCACGGGGACAGCGACGCCGCCGAGCCGCACCGGAGGGCCTTCGTCGCCGCGATGGACGATGACCTGAACGTCCCGCGTGCCACGGCGGCCCTCCACGAGCTGGTCAGCGACGGCCACGACAGCCTGGGTGCCGCCGAGTCCGGAGACGCGTCTGCGCAGGCCGCGGTGGCGGCCCTGGCGACGGCCTTGCGCGAGCTCGCCGACGACGTCCTCGGGATCGGGCTCGACGAGCTCTTGGCCGACAGTCGGGCAGTCGGGCGACGGATCACCCCCCTCGTCGAGCACCTCCTCGATGCCCGCCAGCGCGCCCGCGAGGAGCGCGACTTCGCCGAGGCGGACGCCATCCGCGACCACCTCGCCGAGGCCGGCATCGTGGTGGAGGACCGTCCCAGTGGGTCCCGGTGGTTCGTCGAGCCCGCCGGAGGGAGCGAGCAGTAGTGCCCTCGCGACGGGTCGTGGTCGGCCTGCACCCGGTCCGGGAGCTCCTCCGGGCGGGGCGCGAGGTCCACGAGATCCACATCGCCGACAGCCGCGGAGGCTCTGACACGCTCGACGACATCGTGCGGCTGGCCGGCGAGCGGGGGGTGGTGGTGCACGAGTCACCGCGGGACCGGGTCGACGACCTGGGGGAGGGCCTGGTGCACCAGGGCGTGGTCGCGTTCGCCCCGCCCTTCCGCTACGCGACCCTCGACGAGGCGATCGCAGCGGTGCCCGACGACGAGCCCGCCTTGTTCGTCGCGCTCGACCGGATCACCGACCCCATGAACCTCGGATCGATCGCGAGGACCGCCGAGGCGGCCGGGGCGCACGGGGTGATCGTCCCCGAGCGCCGCGCTGCGGGGGTCACCCCGACCGTCGAGAAGGCTGCTGCAGGCGCCCTCGCGCACCTGGCGCTCGTGCAGGTAGTGAACTTCGTGCGCGCCTTACGCACGCTGGGGGAGGCGGGGATCTGGTCGGTGGGCCTCGATGGCGACGCTCCGTCGAGCCTGTACGACTCTCCGCTGCTGACCGAGCCCCTCGTCCTCGTGGCCGGGTCGGAAGGGAAAGGACTAGCCCGTTCGAGCCATGTACAGTGCGACGTGGTCGTCTCGCTCCCCATGCGGGGCCAGGTCGGATCCCTCAACGCCTCGGTCGCCACGGCGGTCGCGCTGTTCGAGGTGGTTCGCGCGAGAACCTGACCGAAACTTCCGGTCGGTTCGCTCGTTGGGGAGGGATGAAGGCACCCGCCCCGACCGACTCGGACGCGCGGATGCCCTAGACCGGAGACGTGCTCGGGAGGACCCCTCAATGCCAGGAACGGCGACCCCGCTTTCGACCGCCCACCTCGAGACCTCGCTCACCGACGAGGAGCTGGTCCAGGAGGTTCGGGACGGCAACGACGATGCGCTCACCGAGCTGCTGCAGCGCTATCGGCGCTTCGCCCGCGCCAAGGCTCGCTCGTACTTCCTCATCGGCGGCGACCGCGAGGACATCGTCCAGGAGGGGATGATCGGCCTCTACAAGGCGGTTCGGGACTACGCCGAAGAGCACGGGGCCTCCTTCCGTTCCTTCGCCGAGCTGTGCATCACCCGCCAGATCCTCACCGCCATCAAGACCGCCACCCGCCAGAAGCACTCCCCGCTCAACACCTACATCTCCTTCGACCGCCCCCACCACGGTGACCCCAACCGCACGGTCGGCGACACCATCGCCGACACCGAGGAGGTCGACCCGCTCCGTCGCATCGTCGACTCCGACTCGCTGGCGTCGCTCCGGGCGGTCTGTGACGAGGCGCTGTCGGAGCTCGAGTCCGACGTTCTCGATCTCTACGTCGAGGGTCGCAGCTACCAGGAGATCGCCGACCAGCTCGGTCGCCACGTCAAGTCGATCGACAACGCCCTCCAGCGCATCAAGCGCAAGCTCGAGTCGAGGCTCCGCGACCGCGTCTGAGCGCGGCTGGCGCCCAGCGACGGGCTGGCAAGGCTTGACGCTCGGAGCGACTCGCTAGCGTGGGAGGCTCCCGTCCTCAGGAGCTCCCGACGTGCAGCCGTCCGATCTCGAGAACTTCCGAACCGTCGGCGATCCACGCCTGCATCCCGACGGCGAGCGCATCGCGTTCGTCGTGAGCCGGATGGACCTCGAGGAGGACACCTACGTCAGCGAGATCTGGGTGTGGGACGGCCACGAGGCCAGGCCGTACACCCACGGTCCCACCGACAGCTCGCCCCGATGGTCCCCCGACGGGGCTCGGCTCGCGTTCGTCCGGAAGGGGGCCAAGGACGACGACAAGCCACAGGCTGTGGTCATGCCGGCAGACGGTGGCGAGGCCCGACAGGTGACCGACCTGCCACTCGGGGCGCGGGGGGTGGCGTGGTCCCCGGACTCGTCTCGCTTGGCCGTGGTGGGAACGGTCTGGCGGGACGACCTGGCCGACCTCGACGACGAGGAGCGCAAGCGCCGCCCGGTGCGGATCACGACGTTCCCCTACCGGGCCGACGACCAGGGCTGGGTCCATGAGCGGCGCACACACCTGTGGCTCGTCGATCCCGACGGCGTTGACGAGGCCCGGTGCCTGACCGACGGCGACTACGACGAGGCGTCGCCCCGCTGGCACCCCGACGGCGGCAGCATCGCCTTCCTGTCGCGGCGGCACGAGACCCGCGAGACCGACCCACACACCGGCGTGTACGCGGTCGACGTCGACTCCGAGGAGATCACCGAGCTCGTGGAGCCGGGAGGCTGGTGGGGCGTGGCCTACGACCCGGACGGGAACCTCCACCTCGAGGGGTTCGTCGACACCTTCGAGTGGCCCGGCTCGGTGCGGATCTGGCGGGTCGAGGATGGTGAGCCCCGCGATCTGACCGGCCACCTCGATCGCAGCATGGTCTCTCCCGATGGCCCGGTGTTCCTCGACGACGGCAGCTTCCTGTCGCTGCGGGAGGACCGTGGTCGCGTCGACGTGGTCCGGGTCGCCGCCGACGGAAGCTGTGAGGTCGTCGCGGGCGGCGATCGAACCATCACGGGCGTGACCGCCAACGGTGACGGCTCCGTCGTCGCCTACACCGCCAACGAGCCCGGTGACCCCGGCGAGCTCTACCTCCTCGTAGACGGCGAGGAACGCGTGCTCACGAGCCTCAACGAGGACTTCCGCAGCGACGGCGGGCTCGTCGAGACCCGGTACTTCACCTTCGAGCGGGACGGCGTCGAGATCGACGCCTGGGCGCTGGTGCCGGACGGGGACGACGTGCCGCTGCTGTTCAACATCCACGGTGGCCCGACCGCCCAGTACGGGTTCACCTTCTTCGACGAGTTCCAGGTCTACGCCGGCGCCGGCTACGGCGTCGTCGGGATCAACCCGCGTGGCTCGTCGGGGCGGGGCGACGACTGGGCGCGGGCGGTCAAGGGGGCATGGCACGACCTCGAGTCCGTCGACATGCTCGACCTCCGAGCCGCTGTCGACGCGGCGCTGGACCGCTACCCGAGCCTCTCGCGGGAACGCATCGGGATCATGGGCGGCTCCTACGGCGGCTACGCGGTGGCCCGGATCCTCGCACAGGACGAGCGGTTCTCCTCCGCCGTCGTCGAGCGTGGACTCCTGGTGTGGCCGTCGTTCAGCGGAACGTCGGACATCGGCATGTACTTCGACGAGATGTTCCTCGAGACACAAGTGGACGACGACTTCGCGGCCCTGTGGCAGGCGAGCCCGATCGCGTTCGCCGATCGTGTCGACACCCCGACCCTGATCGTCCACTCCGATTCTGACTTCCGCTGCCCCATCGAGCAGGGCGAGCAGCTCTTCGCTGCCTACAAGCGGGCCGGGGTCGAGGTCGAGCTCCTGCGGTTCCCCGGCGAGTCACACGAGCTGTCGCGGTCCGGCAAGCCCAAGCACCGCGTCGAGCGCTTCGAGGCGATCCTCGAGTGGCACGACCGGTTCCTGTGGCCCGACCGCGTCCCCGACGACGAGGACGCTGAGAAGCCCGACGAGAGCGAGCCGGTCTCCGCTGCCCCCAAGGTCGGCTGACGCGGCACCGGATCGGGTGCGGTAGCGTGATCGCCCGCGACCCCGGTCGCGACAACTGAAGACAGCTCCGTTGTGGGGGAAGCCGGTCGAAGGCCGGCGCTGACCCGCAACCGTAGGTCGGGCACGAGGATGCTCGACGAGCCGGAACACCTGCGACGGAGCGAGCGGCTTCCCTATCCATCGAGGTCTGTGGACGGAGCCGGTCGGATCCCTC
>JAWVZB010000071.1:0-16221 GCA_033722375.1 Nitriliruptorales bacterium
ACGAGCGCATCCTCGACTGTCGCACGAAGGTGGCGCGCCGCGACCTGCCGGTCGCCGCCGCGCTCGGCACCACGGGCGTCACCACGGTGTCGGCGGCGCTGACCCTCGCCGCCGCAGCGGACATCGAGGTCTTCGCGACCGGTGGCATCGGCGGGGTCCATCGGTCGGCGGGTGGGGCGCCACAGGACGTCAGCGCCGACCTCCGCGCGCTCGCGGATCATCCGGTGATCACGGTCAGTGCGGGGGCGAAGGTGCTGCTCGACCTCGCCGCGACCCTCGAGCGGCTGGAGACCCTGTCCGTGCCGGTGCTCGGGCTCGGCACCGACGACTTCCCGGCGTTCCACGCCACCTCGTCGGGGCTGGCCGTCCCCCAGCGCATCGAGGAGCCCGCACAGGCCGCAGCGGTGCTCCGGGAGCGGCAGGAGCTCGGCGATCCCGGTGGTGTCCTGCTCGCCGTCCCCGTGTCCGCGGCACACGCACTCCCGCTCGAGGACCTCGAGGCCGCCGTGACCGCCGCGAACCGCGCCGCCCAGGAGGAGGACGTGCGGGGCGCGGAGCTCACACCCTTCGTGCTGGAGCGGCTCGCCGACGAGCTCGGCTCCGCCGCCGTCGACGCCAACATCGCCCTCGCCACCAACAACGCCCGCGTGGCGGCCGCAGTGGCCGTCGCTCTCGCCCGTTCCTGACACAGCTAGCCGGTGTCCGCTCGTCGAACAGGCGGTTGCTGGAGCAAGCGCCCTGCGTTACGTTCACGCGCCGAGTCCACCCTTCCCCGTCTCGAACCGCTCCTTCCGCCACGCACGCCGACGGGGACGAGCCGGACCCTCCCGGCTCGCCACTCCCATCTCCCAGGAGGCCACCGTGGTTGCACGCCGCGCGCCGCGCGCCGCGATGCTGCTCGTCGGTGCCCTCCTGATCGCCCTGTTGCCGCTGACCGCCACGGCCCAGGACCTCGAACAGGTCCAGGAGCGCCGGTCGCAGCTCGAGCAGGACATCACCGCGGTGAACCAGCGGCTCGAGGAGCTCGAGGCCACGATCATCAGCAAGACCGAGGAGCTCGAGGCGATCGACGAGCGCAAGGCCGAGCTCGAAGCGCAGCTGAACGAGGTCCGCGCGGCCCTCGAACAGCGGGCGCGGGCGATGTTCATGCTGGGCGGCGACGTCAGCACCCTCGAGGCACTGGTGTCGGGCGAAGGTCCGGGCGAGGCGATCGAGCGTGCCGCGACGATGAACACGCTGGCGCGCCGGGACGGCGCCAGCCTCGAGGAGGCCGAGGCGCTGCGCATCCAGCTCGACCAGACCGAGGAGATCCGGGCGGACACGCTGACCGAGCTCCGTGACCTCGAGGTCGAGCTCGAGGAGGCCGCGAACCGGATGGTCGAGGACCTCGAGACGGTCAAGATCCTCGAGCGCGACCTCAAGCTGAAGGCGAAACGGCAGCGGATGATCGACCGTGGGATGCAGCAGGGCATCTACTCCTGCCCCATGCAGTCCCCCTACAGCTTCATCGATTCCTGGGGGTTCTCCCGGTCCGGGGGCCGGCGCCACAAGGGCGTCGACATCATGGCGCCGTACGGCAACGAGATCTACGCCTTCACCAACGGCCGCATCTCGCGGATGAGCAACAGCCGGCTGGGTGGCATCACCCTCTACCTCTGGGGTGACGACGGCAACCGCTACTACTACGCCCACCTCTCCGGCTACGCCCCGAACACCTACGTCGGCAAGTGGGTCGAGGCCGGCACGCTGATCGGCTACAACGGCTCGTCGGGCAACGCGCGGGGCGGGTCGCCGCACCTGCACTTCGAGGTGCACCCCGGGGGCGGGAGTGCCATCAACCCCTATCCGTGGGCAGCAGCCGCCTGCTACTGAGCCCCCGCTGAGGCGCGCCCGGGACAGGCCGTGACCCCGCGGCGACGACCTGACCTGCCCGGGCGGTCATGGGCTGCAGGGGTTCCCAAACGCGGTGCCAAGAAGTACCCTCCGCACCGGTGCGTCCGCCGGGCGTGTCTGGGGGGCTCAGGCGACCCGCGATGACGGGGTGATCGCGTTGAGCGAGCTCATCGACCGGCTCCATGAAACGACGACGACGCTCCAGGAGGAGCTCGGCCGTCTCCGCGCAGAAGCTGCGGAGGTCGAGCACGGCACCAAGGCCGAGCAGTTGCTCGAACGGGCACTCGACGGCCTCGGGGCTGCCCTGGACGGCCTGCGGTCGGCGGACGCGCAGGTCGCGTCACTGCACTTCGAACGCAGCGAGGCGGCACGACGATTGCGGGAGATGGTGGCTGTCTCGCCCGTCGGGTACCTCGAGCTCGAGTCGGATGGCCGGATCGTCGATGCGAACGGGGCGGCATCGTCGCTGTTCGGCGTGGCGAGGGAGTCGTTGATCGGCGAATCCCTCGGCGATTTCGTCTCCGAGGACCAGCGCCCCGCGGTGACCGACTGGCTCGCCTCTCAGGTCGCCCGTCCCAACGGCGCCTCCCAGCGGGAGGTCGAGATCCGGCGCGGCCAGGACGGGCGCGTGGTGGTGTTGATGACGACGACTCGGAGCACGAACGGCAGTTCGTCCCCTCGGCTCCGCGCGTTCGTCACTCCGAACGGACACGAGCACGATCACGCGACGCTTCCGGCCATCGCGACGCTCGGCGACGTCGGCCGGCTGGCGGACGAGGCGATCTCGGTCTCACAGGTCGCGCTGGACCCGAACTCGGTGCTGGCGGCACTCTTCCACGAGGAACGTCAGATACCGGTCATCGTGATCAACCATCAGGAGATGTTCGTCCGCGGCCTCGAGATGATCCTCGAGCACCTGCTGGGGAACGCAGTGGACGTCGTCGCGACCACGGCTGACGCCGACGAGGGCTACCGGCTGGTGCAGCAGCACGAGCCTCGGCTCGTGCTCATCGACACGAGCGGCCACGAGAACCTCGACCTGCTGAAGCGGCTCTCGCAGGACTTCCCGGAGCTCGCGTTCCTCGCGTTGACCTCCGGCCCCGAGGAAGCCGCCGGCTGGAAGGCCCTCGAGCACGGCGCCACGGGGATCCTGCCCAAGTCGACCGCTCCCGAGCGGGCTGTCGGTCCCCTGCTCGCCGTGGCGGACGGCTGGATGACGGTGCCGTCCGGCCTGGGCGCCCATGTCAGCGACTGGGCCGTGCGCCGGCAGGCGCTCTACGAGTCACTGACCGACGAAGAGGTCGATCTTCTCACACGGGTCGCGCACGGCATGACCGACGACGAGATCGCGCAACACATGTACGTCTCGTCCCGGACCGTCAAACGACGCGTGGCCGCGTTGTTCCGCAAGCTCGACGTCGATGGCCGCGTGGAGGCTGCCGCACTCGCCGGCGTGGCCGGCCTGTCCGAGGAGCCCCCACCCGAGGCCGACACCGAGCCGAACTGACCGCCACGGCCGGTCCGAGGGTCCCGAAGATCCGGGACCTCCTGCCCTCCCTCCCACTGGCTCGTTGGCGTTCCATCCACTGCACGACGTGAGGGAGCAGAAGCGTGGAGCGCACGACCGAACGACCAACCGACCACAGCGGCCTCGAGATCCTCGACGTCGAGGAGTGCCTCGAGCGGCTCGCATCCCAGCCCGTGGGCCGCATCGCCTACGTGGACGCCGGCGCCCCCGTCGTCCTGCCCGTGAACCACCGGGTCGAAGGCCGGCAGATCGTCTTCCGCACCACCCACGGCTCCAAGCTCGCCGCCGCCCTCATGGAACGCCCCGTCGCCTTCGAGGTCGACGGCTACTCCGAAGAGCAACGCAGCGGCTGGTCCGTTCTGGTGCGGGGACGGGCCGAGGTCCTGTTCGACCCCGCCGAGTCCAGCCAGGTGACCGGCCCCCGGCCCCAGCCCTGGGCGGACCAGGTACAGCGTGGCTGGTGGGTGCGGATCCACCCCGAGGAGATCAGCGGCCGGCGACTCCCCGACCGGCCGCTCGAGGAGCTGCGAGGATGACCCGCCCACTGAACGTGTTCCTTCCCGTCGCCGACGCCGATCCGGAGGCGACGTTCGCGCGGTTCCTCGACGACCCGGGGACCTGGCTACCGGCGCCCGCGCGACGCGCCGGTGCCGACCGCTGGCGCGTCGCGTTGCGGGGTGCCGGGCTGACCCGCGACGTCGAGATCAGCATCGACGGCACCTGGCGGTCGGGAGCAGCCGTCTGGCGCCGCATCACGTGGACCCCCGTCGCAGAGGAAGGTGACGTCCTCCCGCTCGAGAAGCTGCTGCCCGGCTTCCAGGGCGACCTCGGGGTCGTTCGGCACGGGGACGAGTTGTCGCTCGTCCTCGCGGGCGGGTACGAGGCGCCCGCATCCTTCCTCGGTGCCGCTGCCGACGCCGCGGGGCTGAACCGGGTCGCCCGCAAGACCGGGACCCAGTTCCTCGCCGACATCCGGACGGCGCTGGCGGAGCCCGCACCGGTCGCCTCTACCTGAGCGGCACCTCCCACCGCAGTGCGGTGCCCCCGAACTCGCTCTCCCCGAGCTCGAGTTCGCCGCCCTCACGCTCGGCGCGCTGACGGAGGTTGCCGAGGCCGTAGCCCTCGCCGGGCTGCGCGCCACCCCGACCGTCGTCCTCGACGAGGACACACAGCCGGTCGTCGCCGATCTCGAGGGTGACCCGGGCTCGGCTCGCATCGGCATGCTTCGCGACGTTGGTCAGGCCCTCGCGTACCACCGGGGCAACGTGGTCGGCCAGCGACCGTGTGACGAGCGTGTCGACGGGACCGTCGAAGCGCACCGTGACGGGGAACCCGAGCGTCGGCTCCAGCTCCCGCGCGAGCGCCAGGATCGACCGGCGTAGCGTGCTGCCGACGGCGTCCCCGGATTGCAGCGCGAAGATCGTCGACCGGATCTCACGGATCGTCTGATCCAACGACTCGACGCTCGCGGTGATGCGCTGCTCGATCTCGGGGTGGTCGCCGGCAGCCATGCGCGCGGCGGCCTGCAAGCCCAACCCGGTGGCGAACAGCCGTTGGATGACCGTGTCGTGCAGGTCACGGCCGATGCGTTCGCGATCCTCGAGCACCACCATCCGACGGACCTCCTGGTGCAGGTTCACCCGCTCGATCGCCGCACCGGCGACCGCAGCCAGTGCGACCGTCAGGTCCTCGTCGTCCTGTGTGAAGCCCTCGCCGCCGCGCTTCTCGGCGAGGTAGAGGTTGCCGAAGACCTCACCGCCGACGCGTATCGGGGTGCCGAGGAAGGTCTCCATGGCCGGGTGATGCTCGGGGAAGCCGTAGGAGTCGGGGTGCGCGGTCAGATCGTCCAGTCGGATCGGCTCGGGGTGTTCGATGAGCAGCCCCAGGATCCCGTGTCCCTGGGGCAACTCCCCGATCTTCGCGACCTCCGCCATCGGGATGCCCGTGTGGACGAACTCCGACAGGAACTGGTTCTCGCCGATGACGCCGAGTGCGGCGTAGCGGGCGTCGACCAGCTCGGCGGCCGCCTCCACGATGCGCTGGAGCACGACCGGCAGATCCACGTCCTGCGCGATCGTGAGGATCGCGTCGACGAGCCGTTCCAGCCGTTCGTCTCGCACGTTCCCTCGCAGCCTCGTCGGGACCAGAGCGTACTTCCGGGCACACGGCGCGTAGGCTGTGCGCCAAGAGGGACAAGGAGTGACACGTGGCGGACGACCCGATCCGCGTCTACCTCGTCGATGACCACGAGGTGGTCCGTCAGGGGCTGAAGGCGCTGATCGAGGCCGAGGACGACATCGAGGTCGTCGGAGAGGCTGCGAGCGCCGGCATGGCGATGGCGGGTATCACCGACACCGCACCCGACGTCGCCCTGCTCGATGTGCGCTTGCCGGACATGAGCGGGGTCCAGGTCTGTCGTGAGGTCCGGTCGCAGAACCCCGACATCAACTGCCTCATGCTGACGTCCTTCTCCGACGACGAGGCGCTGTTCGACGCGATCATGGCCGGCGCGGCCGGCTATCTGCTGAAGGAGGTCCAGTCCCAGGACCTCCTCGAGGCGATCCGACGGGTGGCCGATGGCGAGTCGCTGCTCGATCCGGCGGTGACGGGGCGCGTCCTCGAACGTCTCCGCAAGGGCGACGAGGAGGACGAGCGCCTCAAGAGCCTGTCGGAGCAGGAACGCAAGATCCTGGCGCTGATCGCCGAGGGCCTCACCAACCGCCAGATCGCCGAGCGCGTCCACCTCGCCGAGAAGACCGTCAAGAACTACGTCTCGAACATCCTCCAGAAGCTCGGGATGAGTCGCCGCACCGAGGCGGCCGTCTTCTACACACAGGTCACGGACGAGGACGACTGACACCGCAGCGGGGCGCGTCCGGCCCCGCCGACCGTCACCTCACGTCCCACCGAAGGTCCCATCGGCTCGGGACCTCGGGCCCTGCCGCCACTCCCCCCTGCCGCCGTTCCATACGGACGACGCGGAAAGCCGCGAGGCTCCGCGCGACAGGGGAGAACATGGAACGCAACCTCTACACGTACACGTACGTGCGGCGACCCTTCGACGAGGTCGCGCAGCTGCTTGCCGAGGATCCCGCTGCGATCCTCCAGGACGCCACCGAGCGCGCCGCCAAGGAGGCGCGCACGCTCCGCACCGACCTGTCGATCGAGATCGGCGGGATCGAGATCGGCCACGACATCATGATCGAGGTCGGCGAGTTCGAACCGCTGTCGATGCTGGCGGTGACGCTTCCGCTGCGGTGGCACGCGGACTCGGCCGAGGCGCTGTTCCCGTCCATGGAGGCGACCCTCGAGGTCCAGGCGCTGTCCGTGCGGCAGCCCATGACCCAGCTCAGCTTCATCGGCTCCTACCGGCCGCCGCTCGGCGTGCTGGGTGCGGCGGGGGACGTCCTCGTCGGCAAGCGCATCGCCGAAGCGGTCGTGCACCGGTTCATCAACACGGTCGCGGACCGGATCGAGCTGGCCCTTCGCGAACCGTCGCGGTTGGCCACCACCTGAACCAGGTGGGCGATGCCTCGCCGCCCCGGCGAAACCCCGAGACCCCCAACCGCCCGGACCAAGCCACAACGAAGCAAGACAGAGCGACATCAGAACGACATCACAGAGACATCGAAATGACAACGCACCAGGAGAACCACGTGGAACCCACGCAGACAACCGGTCGCGGCCCCGTCGTCCTCGCCGTCGCCGCGGCCTCGCTCGCACTGCTCGTCGCGATCTTCGCGCTCGGCCGGGCGCTCGCCTCGCCCCTGAGCTCGGAGATCGGCGTCGCGCCGGCCGCCGCGCAGGAGAACGGTGACAGCGGCACGGCCGCCCCCGAGACCGCAAGCGTCGAGCTGACCGAGTTCGCGATCACCCCCGCGGATGTGACCATCGCCGAGGGCGGGACGATCGAGGTCACCAACGCCGGGCAGGCCCCGCACAACCTCAAGGTGAAGGACACCGGGGTGGGAACGTCGGACATCGACGCCGGCGCCTCGGCGACCCTTGACCTCGCCGGCCTCGCGCCCGGCACCTACGAGTGGTGGTGCGACCTGTCCGGGCACGCGTCGGCCGGGATGACCGGCACGCTCACGATCACCGGTGACACCTCCGGGTCCTCCGGGGAAGCGGCCGGCGGTCACGACATGGACAGCATGTCGGGTGCCGCGGACGCCGCCGCCCTCCAGGCCGAGATGGTGGCGAACATGAAGGAGTCGATCGGGGCGTTCCCCGCCGAGACCGAGGGACAGGGGGCTGCGGTCCTCGAGCCCACGATCCTCGACGACGGCACCAAGCTGTTCGAGCTCACCGTGGACGAGGTGCAGTGGGAGGTCGAGCCCGGCAAGGTCGTCGACGCGGTGGCCTACAACGGCATCGTCCCCGGCCCGACCATGTTCGCCGACATCGGTGACCGGGTCACGATCCGGGTCATCAACGAACTCGACCACGAGGGCACGAGCCTCCACCCCCACGGGCTCAAGGACCACGCCTTCGAGATCGACGGGGTCACGTTCATCAGCCAGGACCCGATCGAGCCCGGCGACGCCATGGACTACACCTTCGTGGCCGAGGCGGAGTCGGTGATGACCTATCACAGCCATCACATGAGCCTCCACCAGGTGCCCAACGGGCTGTTCGGGGCGATGATCATCGGGGACTACGCCGAGCTCGCCGGCGTCGACGGCGTCGTCGACGAGCAGGTGATGATCCTGAACGACGCCGGCAACATCGGCTTCTCGCTCAACGGCAAGAGCTTCCCCGCCACCACCCCTTACCAGTACAAGTCCGGCGACAAGGTCGTCGTCCACTACGCGAACGAGGGCCAGATGGCCCACCCGATGCACCTGCACAACCAGGACGGCACGGTCATCGCCAAGGACGGCTACCTGCTGCCCGAGGGCGCCCGCTACCAGGGCGACACCTTCAACATCGCCCCCGGGGAGCGACTCACCGTGGTCTACGAGATGGGCGAGCCGGGCGTGTGGGTCTGGCACTGCCACATCCTGAGCCACGTCAAGCGCAGCGACGGCTCGATGTTCGGGATGCTCACGGCGGTGATCATCGAAGAGTGAGCCTTGGGGCGGATCTCCCCTCGCCCCTCCGCCCCCGGGACCGGTACCCCTCTTCCGGCCCGGGGGCGACCCCTGTCTGCGGTCCCCATAGGGCACCTCAGGGCCTAGAGCTGGGGAACTAAGGGGCCTCAGGACCCGCATCTAGGGCATCTCCCCGATGTGGGCCCCCACCCCTTAGCGGGACAGTGGTTCCTGTCAGCCCGAACCAGACAGGAGACACCATGTACGCCGCAGACCACCGCACCGCCACCGCCATCCGCGACCACCGCCACCCACAGGGACCTCGCCCCGCCCGACGCACGAGCCTCACCGCCGTCGTCGCCCGCTACATCGCCGAGCTGCGCGGCCAGGTCGATGTCACGTCCACGCCGCAGCCCGTCCAGCGCCCCGCCCTGTGAGCAGCACGACCACGGCAACGCCCGCGTCTGGCACCATGAGCGACGTGGGGCGACTGTCGAGCCCGGTCCTCGTCGGCCGAGAAGATGAGCTGGCCCGGTTGGAGTCCGCCTGGAAGGCGGCCAGCCAGGGCCAGCCGTCGCTCGTCCTCATCGGGGGGGACGCAGGCGTGGGCAAGACCCGGCTCACGGATGCGCTCGTCGAGCACGTACACGGGTCGTCGGGGCGCGTCCTCGTCGGTGGATGCATCGACCTCGGGGAGGGGAGCCTCCCGTTCGCCCCGCTGGTCGAAGCGCTCCGGAGCCTGGCGCGGAGCGAGGACGCCGCAGCGCTGCCAGAGCTCTTGGGGTCCGCCAGGCGTGATCTTGCGCGGCTGGCACCGGCTCTGGGTGGGTCCAGCCAGGGAGACGAGCGACCGTCGTCCACGGTCGTGCTCCAGGCCACGGTCGACGCGCTGGGTCGCCTCGGACGTGCCACCTCGGTCCTGTTCGTCGTCGAGGACATCCACTGGGCCGATCGGTCCACCCTCGACCTCCTCGGCTACCTGGCGCGGACACTGCACACCGAGCCCGTCCTCGTCGTCGCCACCTACCGGACCGACGAGCTCCACCGCCGCCACCAGCTCCGCCCGTTCCTCGCGGAGCTCTCGCGGAGCCGTTCCGTCGAGCGCATCGATCTGGTGTCGTTCGGCCGCGACCAGCTCGCAGCCCAGCTGACCGCGATCGCCGGAGAAGCGCCGCCGGCACACGTCATCGACGAGATCCTGCGGCGCTCCGACGGCAACCCGTTCATCGCCGAGGAACTGCTCGCCGCACGGCAAGAGCCGACCTCGGGTGGACTCCCGGCGAGCCTGCGCGACATCCTGGAGTCGCGCATCGCCGGCCTGCCGCCCAGCGCACGCAGGATCCTCGACGTCGCGGCGACGATCGGACGGACCGCCCACCACTCGTTGCTCCGGGAAGTGGCCACACAGGAGGACGTGAGCACCGCCCTCCGCAAGGCGGTCGATCATCAGGTGCTGGTGCCCGGGTCCGGCGACCACTACCGCTTCCGCCACGCCCTCGTGCAGGAGGCGGTCTATGACCGGTTGCTGCCTGGCGACCGGGTCGATCTCCACCGGGCTGTCGCGCAGGTCCTGGAGGAGGAGCCCGACCTCGCCTCGGGTGGAGCGGAGCACGTCGATGCCGAGCTCGCCCATCACTGGGAGCAGGCCGGCGATCGCGAGCGGGCGTTCCGGTCGGCGGTTCGGGCCGCCCGCTACGCCGAGAGCCTGCCGGCGTTCCCCGAGGCGTTGACCCAGTACGAGCGGGCCCTACGTCTCCACGACCAACTGGGTTCGGAGGCACTTGACGAGGTGACCCGCTACGACCTGCACCGGGGCGCCGTGCGGGCTGCCGTGGGCTTCGGACACTTCCAACGGGGGCTCGAGCACCAGCGGGCCGCCACGGAGCTCACTGCTCGAAGCGACAGCGAACGTCGTGCTCGCAGCCTGCGTCAACTGGCGCACATCCACTGGCTCGCGGGGAACGGCGGGGAGGCAGCCACGACCATCGCCGAAGCCGTGGACCTCGTCGAGGATGCTCCCTCGAGCGCAACCAAGGCCGGGGTGCTGGCCTACAGCGCTCGACTGGCAGCGCTCCAGGGTCGGTTCGAATCCGGCCAGGAGGATGCCTACGAGGCAGTCCGGATCGCCGAGGAGCTCGGAGACGACCGGGAGCGGTCACGATCGCTGAACTCCCGTGGACTGATCCGCTTCCAGCTCGGGGAGCGCGACGAAGGCGTCGCCGACCTCGAAGCCGCGATCGAGGCCGGTCGGGCCGCCTCCGACGTCGGTCTGACCGCCACCGCCTACAACAACCTCCTCAGTGTCCTGGCCGGGCTGGGCCCGTCGGAGCGGTTGTGGGAACTTCGGGCCGAGGTCGAAGAGTGGCTGGCCGATTACCACCACGCCGGCACCGCCTTCATCATGTGCAACCTGGCCGAGATCGCACTGCGGCAGGGCGATGTACAGGGGGCGGCCGAGCTCCTGAACCAGATCGTCCGTCACCGGCTGGACGGCGTCTACCACATGAGCTACCTGTCTCTCGCGAGCCAGGTGGCCACGCTGCGGGGCAACTACGACCTCGCCGATCGTCTCACCGAGGAACTCCGCGAGGTCGCTGCGGGGACCCCCGACCCCCAGACCTGGGGGCCGCTGCTCACAGCCAGCGCCCGCCGGGAGCTCCTCCGAGGACGTCCCGATCGAGCTCTCGAGTTCTTGGAGGAGCTCGATGAGCGACTGGGGAGCCTCGAGCGTCCACTCGAGTACGTCATGGTGCTCGCGATGCGGGTCTGGGCCTACGTGGAGCAGGCTCTGGAGCGTGGCGACGCTGCTACCGAGCAGCACGCACGGGAAGCACTGCGCGACCTCGACGACTTCGACGGGGGACGTTCGGCGGGAACCAGCTACACCGGTGTCGTGGCCCTGGCCCATGCGACTGCAACCCGTCTCGGTGAGCCGGATCCAGCGGCCTGGCGGCGAGCTGTCGAAGCCTCGGTCCACCCGTTCGAGCGTGCCTACGCAACGCTGAACCTCGCCCAGACGCTCATCGAGTTGGAACAGCGCGAGGACGCCTCCGACGCGCTCGAGAAGGGGATCGAGCTCGCCGATGAACAGGGTTTCGCCGACCTCCGGGAGCGGATGCAGGACCTCGCTCGACGGGCCCGGCTCGATCTTCCCGGCGTCGAGCTCAGCGCAGGGGAGCTGAGCCTCACCCCACGGGAACGCGAGGTCCTGGAACTCGTCGCCGAGGGCCGAACGAACCGCGAGATAGGGGAAGAGCTGTTCATCAGCCAGAAGACCGCGAGCGTGCACGTGTCCAACATCCTCTCCAAGCTCGGGGTCGACAACCGGGTCGAGGCGGCCACGGCAGCGCACCGCTTGGGTCTCGTCGGCGACTGACGCCTCCCGTCACGGACGCGGATCCTGCCGGGCAGTAGCCTGAGCGCGCTCTCAGGAGGTGCTCGTGCGCATCGTCATCGTCGGAGCCGGAGCGGTCGGCTCCTACCTCGCGGATCGACTCTCGACCGAGGGCCAGGACGTGGTCGTCATCGAGAACGATGCCGCACGCGCGGCCGAGATCCAGGAGAACCTCGACGCGCTCGTCCTGACCGGCAACGGCGCCAGCGCCATCACGCTGCGGGAAGCGGGCGTGGAGCAGGCCGACCTCGTCATCGCCGCGTCGAACTCCGACGGCGTCAACGCCCTCGCGTGCCACACCGCCCACGGGTTGGGGGTGGACCGGACCGTCGCCCGCATCGAGGATCCCGACCTGCGGGCCGGGCTCGAGGACCTCGGTGTCGACGTGGTGATCGATCCCGGAGAGATGGCCGCGCACGAGGTCGAGGACCTCGTCTCGCAGCGTGGGGTGTTCGACGTCATCGAGTTCGCCAGCGGCCGGCTGACACTCGTCGGCGGGATCGCCCGCGATGGCAGCCCCATGCTGGGCCGCACGATCGCGGACCTGCGGGCCGCCGATCAGGACGCCGAGTGGGCCGTCACCGCGGTGGTGCGGGGCGGCGAGACCATCCCGGTTCGCGGCCACACCACCGTCCGGGAGAACGACCACGTGCTCATGATGGTGGCGACCGAGGATCTCCAGACGACCCGTCGTCTGCTCGGACTGGGCGACGAGCAGGTGGAGCGGGTCGTGATCCTCGGATCGACGCGCGTCGGGGAGCTGGCCTGCGACATGCTGCTGGCCCGGAACCTCGACGTGGTCATCGTCGACCCCGATGTCGACCGCTGCCGGTTCCTCGCCGACCAGCATCCGAAGGCACTGGTCCTCGCGGGAGACCCGACCGATCCGGCCGTCCTCGGCGATCTCGGTCTGGTCGACACCGACGTGATCGCCGCACTGTCGGGCTGGGACGAGGTGAACCTCACCGGATGCCTCGTCGGCAAGGCGCTCGGAGCCGGCACCGCCATCTCGCGGTTCCATCGCCTGTCGTACGTCGGTCTCCTGATCGGGACCGGCATCGACGCCGCCGTCTCGTCCCGCCTGTCGGCCGTCAACGCCATCCTTCGGTTCGTGCGCCGCGGGCGCATCCGTTCGGTCGCCACCTTCAAGGACACCCAGGCGGAAGCACTCGACATCGAGGTCGAGCCCGGCAGCGCCGCCTGCGCGCAGCACCTCCGCGACCTCGACCTGCCACCGACGGCGGTGATCGGTGGCGTGGTGCGCGTCGAGGAGGCCTTCGTCCCGACCGGGGACACCCAGATCCGCGAAGGCGACCGGCTGGTGGTCTTCGCCGCCCCGGACGCGATCACCTCCGTCGAAGCTCTGTGCACCACGTGAGCGACGTCCCGACCACACACGAAGGCAGCCGGGCACAGGATCCCGACCGGCGGCGCCGGCGTCTCCTGCGGCTGCGTCGCTCCAGGCTGCTGCTGCTCCGCCGGCTCGCCTACGTGGTCGGGGCGGTGGTGGCGGCCGTCGGCGTGGCGATGCTCCCGGCAGCGCTCGTGAGCGCGATCTACCGCGAGTGGGGCGACGCCCTCGCCATCTGCGGTGCAGCGCTCATCGCGGTCGCGTCCGGACTCGCCGCCTGGCGGCTGATCGGCCAGAAGGGCCGGATCACGACCCGTGAGGGGTTCGCCGCCGTGGGGCTCTCGTGGATCGTGATGTCGCTGTTCGGAACGCTGCCCTACCTGCTCACCGGCTCGATCACCAACCTCACCGACGCCTTCTTCGAGACCGCCGCCGGGTTCACCACCACGGGATCGTCGATCGTCCCCGACCCCGGGGCACTGTCCCACGGCATCCTGATCTGGCGCGCCGGCACGCAGTGGCTCGGCGGGATGGGGGTCATCGTCCTGTCGATCGCGATCCTGCCGCTGCTCGGGGTCGGTGGCGTGGAGCTGGCCCGCGCCGAATCCCCCGGCCCACAACCCGACCGGCTGACCCCGCGCTTCCGGGAGACGGCCCAGCGGCTGTGGTGGGTCTACGTCGGGTTGACCGTCATCGAAGCGCTCCTGCTCATGGCCGGGGACATGACGCCGTTGCAAGCGGTCGCCCACGCCTTCACCACGATGTCGACCGGTGGCTTCGGCACCGAAGCGGACTCGCTCGCGGGGTTCAGCGCCTACACGCAGTGGGTCGTGATCGCGTTCATGTTCCTGGCCGGCGCCTCCTTCGCCCTCCACTTCCGGGCGCTCCGAGATCCCAAGGCGTACGGGCGCTCCGGCGAGTTCCGGCTCTACGCCACCCTCACCCTGATCGCCATCGGGCTCGTCGTGGTCGGTCTGTTCGACACCGGCATCGGGCGCAACCTCGGCGAGGTCGGGACCGAGGAGACGCTCCGGTCCGCGACGTTCACGACCGTCTCCCTGATGACCACCACCGGCTACGCCACCGCCGACTTCGGTGCCTGGGTGTCGGGACTCCAGATCATGGCGGTCGGCCTGATGTTCGTCGGCGGCATGGCCGGATCCACCGCCGGGTCGGTCAAGACCTACCGGATCGGGGTGCTCGCACGGTCGTCGCTCGCGGACCTGCGTCGGTTCATCCACCCGCGGGGCGTGTTCGTCGCCCGCTTCGACGGCCATGCCGTCCCCACCAGCGTGGTCCGCAACGTCCAGTCCTTCTTCCTCTTCTACATGTTCCTGTTCATGACCGGCGTGTTCCTCCTCGGCGTCATCGAGTCCCGACAGCTCGCCGAGCTGGATCTCGTGACCTCCGCCTCGGCAGTGGCATCGGCGCTCGGGAACATCGGTCCGGGGCTCGGCGAGGTCGGCCCCACCAGCAACTACCTGGGGCTACCGGCGCTCGGGAAGTGGCTGCTGTCCGGGCTGATGATCGCGGGGCGGCTCGAGATCTTTCCCGTTCTGCTCCTCCTGACGCCCGACCTCTGGAAGCGGTAGTCGCGACCTAGCCGCGGACTAGCCCAGGTGGGCCATGTGCCGGCAGACACCGTCCGAACGCGCCCCCGACGGATGGTGATGCCCGGTTGCGCAGCGTTACGGTCGTTCTGCTAGTCCACCCCGACCGCCGGATTCCCCATGCCATCCGCTCGTTCCTCCGTCCTGGTGCTGCTGACCGCCGCCCTGCTCCTCGCGTTGCCGACGGCAGCCGTCGCCCAGCACGACACGTGGGAGGGGCACGCCGACGGCGAAGGCTTCCTCCTCCAGGTCCCCGACGTCATCGAGGTCGGGGGCGGGGTTTCCGACGCCGACCTGTCGTCCGCTCCCACCGCTCACGCCCGCGGTGTCGGGTTCCTGCTGTCCGACGGAAGCATCTCTGAGGTCGACATCGACGTCGCCGGGGCGGTCCGACGCGACCCCGCAGAGGGCGAGAACTGCGGCGGGCCGGAACTCCCCGACACGCTCGACCTGGCCGACATCGCCTGCTCGATGGCGCTCGGCGACACCGCGGGAGCGACCGGCAAAGCCGCGGCCGAAGCCACCGGAACCGAGGTCTCCGTGTCCGGCGGCGACATCACCGCCCTCGTCGACTTCCTGCTCGGCCACATCCCCGCGGAGGATCTCGACGCCGCTATCAACGACGCCGAAGCAGCCGTGCTCACCCCGGTGATCGACGCACTCGCCGAGACCTGCTTGCAAACCCTCAACGAACTGGGCCTCGGAGACGCCTTCGCCGACGGTGGGGAGCTGATCGCAGCGATCGAGCAGGAGGGAGACTTCCCAATCGAGGTCGACTTGGCCGAGGGCGGCGCCTGCGACCTCCTCGTGCAGTACGTGCTCGACCCCCCCGTCCTGGCTGAGGGGGCTGGGGAGGTGCTCAACCAGCTCGAAGGGGTCCTCAAGGCCGCTCTCGACGGCGTGAGCCTGCTGGATGTGACGCTGGCAGGATCCGACTCGACTACCAGCGAAGCTGAAGAGAAGATCACGGCCGTCGCCAACGCCATCGGCACCGACGTCGCACTCCCGAGCCTCAACTTGTTGGGGAACGTCGAGACCGTCCTGCTCAACATCGTGGGGGCCTTCATCAACGAGATCGAAGACGACATCGTCGACGTGGACTTCGTGACCGATCCGGATATTCCCGACCCAGAAGAGCTCGACGACTTCCTGCTGGACGCCATCCCCGCCGAGCTCCAAAGGGTGCTCAGCAGCAGCGATCCGTTGTTGCGGGTCACCGGCGGGACGGCCGATCCGACCGCGACCTACGACCGTGACGCCGCGGAGTTCAGCACCAGCGGCAGCGTCGCCCCGCTCATCATCACGCTCAACGAGGACCTGGCAGCACTACTTGGCATCTCCGACCAGAACCCGATCACGATCCCCGAGGGCGGCTCGCAGACCGTCGCCGCCGGGACCCCACTCGAGTCGAC
>JAWVZB010000072.1:0-16048 GCA_033722375.1 Nitriliruptorales bacterium
GGGATCCCGACCTGTGCATCGACTGCGGCAAGTGCGCCATCGTCTGCCCCCACAACGCGATCCAGATGAAGGTCTACGACGCCGACGCGATCGCGGACGCCCCCGACCTGTTCCTGTCGAAGCCCTTCCGGAGCCGCGACCTCGACGACCACCTCATCACGATCCAGGTCGCCCCCGACGACTGCACCGGCTGCCAGGTGTGCGTGCAGACCTGCCCCGCGGTCTCGAAGGAAAAGGTCGGCCACAAGGCGATCAACATGGCCCCCTTCGAGGACCACGCCGAGGTCGAGCGCGAACGTTTCGACGTGTTCAGCGAGATCCCCTACCTCGACCGCGACAAGGTCAACCACGGGACGGTCAAGGGCAGCCAGACCCTGGAGCCGCTGTTCGAGTTCTCCGGCGCCTGCGCCGGCTGCGGCGAGACCCCCTACCTCAAGCTCATGACCCAGCTCTTCGGCGACCGGATCGTGGTCGCCAACGCCACCGGCTGCTCGTCGATCTACGGCGGGAACCTGCCCACCACCCCGTGGACCACCAACGCGGCGGGGCGCGGACCGGCATGGTCGAACTCGCTGTTCGAGGACAACGCCGAGTTCGGGCTCGGGATGCGGGTGGCGCTCGACCAGCGTCACGCCACCGCGCGGACCCTGCTGGGATCGCTGGTGGGCGACCTCGGGGACATCGTCGAGGAGCTGCTCGGAGCGGACCAGGACGACGAAGCCGGCATCGGCGCCCAACGTGAGCGTGTGGCCGAGCTGCGATCGCAGCTGGCGGAGCTCGCGGCCTCCGGCAACGGCAGCTCGGAGGCGGCCAAGCGGCTGATGTCGCTGGCCGACGACCTGGTCCGTCGCGACCTGTGGATCGTCGGCGGGGACGGCTGGGCGTACGACATCGGCTACGGCGGGCTCGACCACGTGCTCGCCTCCGGCGAGGACGTGAACGTGCTCGTGCTCGACACCGAGGTCTACTCCAACACCGGCGGTCAGGCGTCCAAGGCGACAGCCCGCGGGGCTGTGGCCAAGTTCGCCCAGGCCGGCAAGGAGGCGCCGAAGAAGGACCTCGGGCTGCTCGCGATGCAGTACGGCAACGTCTACGTGGCGCAGATATCGATGGGAGCGTCCGACATGCAGACCATCAAGGCCTTCCAGGAGGCCGCCGCCTGGCCCGGCCCGTCACTGATCCTCGCCTACTCGACCTGCATCGCACACGCCATCGACATGAAGGACTCGATGGTCCACCAGGACCTCGCGGTCAAGACCGGCTACTGGCCGCTGTACCGCTTCCACCCCGGCGAGGAGGAGCACGCCCAGCCGTTCAAGCTGGACTCACGCGCCCCGAAGCTCCCGGTCCGGGAGCTGTTCAAGCGCGAGGGCCGCTACGCGATGCTGGAACGCTCCGACCCACAGCGGGCCGAAGCCCTGCAACGGCTCGCCCAGCAGGACGTCGACGAGCGCTGGCGCTACTACGAGCAGCTCGCCGGTCTGGAACGCACCGTGGCCCACGAGGACGTGGTCGGCGAGGTGTTCCCCGACACCCACCAGGTCAAGCCCGTGACGCCGGGCGGGGCGAAACGGGGCGACCGCGACGCGGACGCCGGGACCGACGAGGAGGGAACGGGATGACCGATCTCACGACGACCTACCTCGGCATCCAACTGCGCACTCCGCTGGTGGCCTCGGCGTCGCCGATGACCGGCGAGCTCGGATCGCTGGTGGCGCTCGAGGCCGCCGGGGTCGGGGCCGCCGTGCTGCCGTCGCTGTTCGAGGAGCAGATCGTCCACGAGTCGATCGAGCTCGACCGCATGCTGGAGCACGGCGCGGCCAACAACCCCGAGGCCGCCGGCGGGTACGTCCCCGAGCTCGAGGACTACAACACGGGTCCGACCAGCTACCTCCGCCACCTCGAGCAGGCCGCCGAACGGCTCGAGATCCCGGTCATCGCGAGCCTCAACGGCACCACCCGCGGCGGCTGGCTCGGCTACGCGAGGATGATGGAGGACGCCGGCGCCGCCGCGATCGAGCTGAACGTCTACCGCGTGGCCGCGGACGTCACCACGACGGGGCGCGAGATCGAACAGGACCTCGTCGACCTGGTCGCCGCGGTGCGCGACACGGTGACCGTGCCGGTCGCGGTCAAGCTCGGCCCGCAGTACAGCGCGATCGGGGAGCTGGCGGGGCGGCTGGCCGAGGCCGGCGCCGACGGGCTCGTGCTGTTCAACCGCTTCTACCAGCCGGACATCTCGCTCGAGACCCTGTCGGTCACCCCCGACCTGGTGCTCAGCGACTCGCACGAGCTGCGGCTGCCGCTGCGGTGGATGGCGATCCTCCACGGACGAGTGAAGTGCTCGTTGGCCGCGACGACCGGGATCCACACCTGGCGGGACGTCCTGAAGGTGCTGCTGGCCGGGGCGGACGTCGCGATGATGACGTCTGCGTTCCTCAAGCACGGTCCCGACCACGCCGAGGAGGTGCTCCGCGACCTCGAGCTATGGATGTTCGAGCGCGAGTACGAGTCGGTCACCCAGCTCCGCGGCAGCGTCAGTCAGGCGAACACCGCAGACCCCGAGGCGTTCGAACGGGCGAACTACCTCCACACGCTCACGAGCTACGCCAGCACCTTCCGGATGTAGCCCGGAGCAGCGGGGTGGCGGGGTGACCCGACGCTTCGCCGCTCAGGCCTCGGACGGCAGCGGGGTGCCGGCTACCACCCGGTCGAGCACCGGGAGGAGCTCCGCCAAGACCGCAGGGTCGAAGACCAGCAGCTCGTCGGACGCCATGCAGCCGTCCGGACTGGCCGCTTCGACACTGACGACCCAGCGGGTCCCGTCGACGATGGTCGCCCAGCTCCGGACGTGCTCGGTGACGGCGCCGTCCTCGGTCCCGGTGAAGCCCAGGCGGACGGCGGGGCGCGCCCCGAGCCTGGTCAGCACGACCGGTTCACGGCTCACCACGTAGTCGGCGCCGCAACCCTCCGCACGGTCGGACCCGACCCACTCGTACTGGCGCTCCGCCCACTCGCGGAGGGACGCCTCGAGGCGGGTCTCCGAGTCCGCCCGTTCCTCCGGAGTGAGCGGGTAGTCGAAGAGCTGGAGCAGGCCGATGTCGACCCCGTCACGGCGGATGCACAGCATCGGGGCGTGCCCCTCACAGTGGACGATCACCTCGCCGTTGGGGAGCTCGACGCCGGGGGCGCCGAGCTGCCAGCTCGCGACGATCGGTGCCGCGTCCTCCGTGGGGGCAGGGGTCGGGGTGGGAGCGGGCTGGTCGGGGGACGGCGCCGACGGGGACGGCGTCGGGGCCAGCGGGCCGGCTTCGCTGCTGCAACCGGTGAGCAGCACGGCCGCGACGAGCAATGGGGCGACGAGACGCATCGAGGTGCCTGTGAGCGGGGCGCGTGGAGGTGCGCCGTTCGCAAGATGAGACGGCGATCGCGGGGAACCGGTTGCAGGCGCGTCCTTCGCGGGCGTCCGGCGCACAGCGCCCAAGACCGCTCGTCAGCCGTCGCGTTCTGGAGCGTCATCGGGGTCGGGGCGCCAGAACACCGCCAGGACGAGTCCGGCGCCGAGCCAGCCCGCCCCGATCGCGGTGACGAACCCGCTCCAGCCATCGAGTCGGTCGGCGAGGTCGAACAGGGCATCCAGCGACCACGCCCCGGGGCCGAGCGCCCCGACCGCCGCCGCGATCACGACGAGGGTCAGGATGTACTCCCAGCCCTCGGTCGGACGGCGGAACACGAAGAACCCGGCATCGAGGTGGTTCGTGATCCACGCGACGGTCAGCACCCCCACCGCACCGGAAGCGGCCAAGGGCGTCAGGAAGCCGACGACGAGCAGCGCCCCGCTCACGATCTCGGTGATGCTCGCGAGCCACGCATGGAAGCGGCTGGGATGCATACCCAGGCTGTCGAACCACCGGTCCGTGCCCTCGATGCCGCCACTGCCCCACACGTGGTTGATGCCGTGCGCGAGCATGACCACCCCGAGCACGCCCCGCAGCAGCAGGGCCGCCAGGTCGAAACTCGCGTCCATGGCACGCACCGTATTGCGGCACTGGCAGTCAGCGAACAGCCGGTGCCGACGCCCGGCGGGTGGCCGCCCCGCGACCGGGTGCACAAGGCCGCCCCGCGATCGGGTGCACAAGGCCGCGTCCGCCCATGGATCGGCGCTTGGATCTGCACCCGATCCGCGGGACGCCGGCGAGGTGGGGAGCGTCCCATCTGGGAGTCGATACGTTCGCGGGGGCCGCGGCCAGGGGGGTCGGGGCGCTTGGGGGGACACCACCGATGCTGCACCAGAAGTCGTTCGAGCGGGGCGGCGGCCGGTTCCGGCTCGCCGCGTTCCTCCTCGGGTTCACGCTGCTGATGACCGGCTGCTCCGCCGACGAACCCTCCCTGGACGCTGCCGCGAGCCCGTCGCCGACCGACGCGGCCGAAGCCAGCCCGACACCGACCACGACGGCCAGCCCGACGCCCTCCCCGACCCCGTCGCCGACGCAGACCGAGGACACCACGGCCGCATCGGAGGAGCTCCCCCCGATGCCCGAGATCGTGCGGGGCGTCTACGCCCACCCCTACTCGTTCTGGGGGGACAACTGGTTCAACCTCGTCGAACTGGTCGAGACCACCGAGCTCAACGCCATCGTCGTGGACGTCAAAGACGAGGCCGGAACACTGCTGTGGAACCTCGACCACCCGCTGGCCGAGGCAGGTGGTGGCGGCGAGTGGGTCGAATCGAAGGATCCCTCGGAGCGCATGCAGGCGCTCCTGGACGCCGGCGGCTACCCGATCGCGCGGATCGCCTGCTTCAAGGACACCCGCGTCGCCAACGCCCGCCCCGATCTCGCCGTGCAGGACAGCCGCACCGGCGACACGTGGGTCGCGCGCAAGGAGTTCGGCTGGCTCAACCCCTATCAGGACGGGGCGGGCCAGTGGTGCATCGACGTGGCACTGGCGGCCGTCGAGATGGGCTTCAAGGAGATCCAGTTCGACTACATCCGCTTCCCCAACGGCGGCGACGGCGATACCGAGTTCATCTCCTTCCCCGGCGTCCCCGAGGACCGTCCCCGCGAGGAGTGGCGGCACAAGGACGAGATCACCGAGTTCCTCGCTCGGGCGAGCGAACAGATCCACGCGGCAGGTGCGTACGTGTCGGCGGACCTGTTCGGGCTCGTGACCTACGACTTCCGGTGGGACTCGGGCGGGACCGGGCAGGTGATCGAGGAGATCGCCGAGCACGTCGACGTGATCTCGCCGATGGTCTACCCCTCGCACTACAACACGGGGAACTACGGACTCCTCCCGCATCCGATCGAGCATCCCTACGAGACGGTGTGGAACGCGATGCAGGAGGCCCAGATGCGTGTTCAGGGACTCCGCGCGACGATCCGCCCGTGGCTCGAGGACTTCTCCGCCCCCTGGATGGGCTACCCGGACCACTCGCCGCAGCACGTGAGCGAGCAGATCCGCGCGACCTACGAGAACGGCATCGAGGGGTGGCTCCTGTGGAACGCCGCCAACCGCTACACGGAGTCGATCCTGGCGAAGGGAGAAGCGGAGAGCCTCGCCAACCCCGACTTCGTCCCGCCGGCGCGGACCGCCAACCCCGACCCGCCGCCAGGACGCGACCAGGAGGAGTGGCCGGGCATGCCGCCCTGTGATCCCTATCCGGGGGTGCTGGTGGTCGGCGAGGGCAACCTCGTGGGCTCCTCTCCACCGGACCTGGCGCTGGCCTTCGACGACCCTCGGCTGTGTGAGGGCGTCGCCGATGGCGAGGAAGCCACCGCCCCGTGGTGGGAGCGCCAGTCGAACAGCTGAGCTGACACACCGCGTCGTCCGTGGTGTCCTCGCTGGCGCCCGAACCTAGAGTCAGGGGCATCGAGACGAGGAGCCGCGCGATGGCAGCACCACCCCCGCCCTCGGACTACTCCGACCTGTCGGCCGTCTACATCAACTGCACGCTCAAGCGCAGTCCGGAGCCATCACACACCCAGGATCTCGGCGAGCGGTCGATGACGATCATGCGCGATCAGGGGGTGGAGGTGACCTCGATCCGTGCGGTCGACCACGACATCGCCTTCGGCGTGTACGAGGACATGACCGAACACGGCTGGGACCACGACGAGTGGCCGGCGATCCAGGAGCAGGTCATGGCCGCCGACATCCTCGTGCTGATGACCCCGATCTGGCTCGGGGAGAAGTCGTCGGTCTGCACCCAGGTCATCGAGCGGCTCTACGGCTGGTCTGCGGACCTCAACGCCGAGGGTCAGTACGCCTACTACGGGCGGGTCGGCGGCTGCCTGGTCACCGGCAACGAGGACGGCATCAAGCACGTCGCGATGGGCGTGCTGTACGGGCTGCAGCACCTCGGGTTCACGATCCCGCCGCAGGCCGACGCCGGCTGGATCGGGGAGGCAGGGCCCGGCCCGTCCTACGGCGACGTCGTCGAGGGGAGCGACGTCCCGGTCGGCTACGACAACGACTTCACGCAGCGCAACACCACGTTCATGACCTGGAACCTCCTCCACGTGGCGCGCATGTTGAAGGACGTCGGAGGGATCCCTGCGTACGGCAACCAGCGCGCTGCGTGGGACGAGGGCCAGCGCTTCGGCTACCCCGAACATCCCGGGACCTGACCGGGAGCTGCCCGCGGGCCGATGCAGGTGGCAGCGAGGTCGGCCCGGAGCCGGACCCCGATTACGCTCGTCGAACCCCCGACGTGGACGGCCCGATGGATCTGACCCGACTCACCAACGACGCGTCGTGCCACATCGTGCTCGTGGTCGTCGACGGCCTCGGCGGGTACGCGACCCGTGAGCGTGGCAGCGAGCTCGAGGAAGCACACACCCCGAACCTCGACCAACTCGCCGCCGACGGCAGCACCGGACTCCTCCAACCGGCGGGGCGCGGCATCACCGTCGGCTCGGGCCCGGGCCATCTCGCGCTGTTCGGCTACGACCCCCTCGAGATCGAGCTGGGGCGGGGCGTGCTCTCCGCGACCGGGGTGGGGTTCGACCTCCAGCCGGGCGACGTCGCCGCGCGCGCCAACCTCGCGACCCTCGACGCCGACGGCACCGTGGTCGACCGTCGGGCGGGGCGCCCCGACAACGCGACCGCGCAGCGGATCGTCGACCACCTCAACGACGCGGTCAGCCTCGACGGCGTCGAGGTGTTCTTCGAACTGATCGCGGAGCACCGCGTGCTCCTGGTCGTGCGGGGCGACGGGCTCGACCATCGCCTCGCTGACGTCGATCCCCAGCGGACCGGGGTCCCACCGCGCGACCCGCAGCCACTCGATCCTGCCGCTGAGGACACCGCCCAGCTGATGCGCGACGTACTGGCACAGGTCCGTGACGCCCTCACCGACCACCCAGCGGACGCGTTGCTTCCCCGGGGGTTCGACACGGCCCACGAGCTGCCGTCGTTCGCCGACCGCTACCGGCTGCGGGCCGCGACCGTGGCGATCTACCCGATGTACCGCGGCGTGGCCCGGCTCTGCGGGATGACCGCGATCGGCGATCCCCACTCGAAGGAGGAGCAGGTGGCCGCGATCCGCGACCACTGGGACGAGTTCGACTACTTCTTCCTGCACGAGAAGGAGGCCGACCGGGCCGGCCACGATGGCGACTGGGACGACAAGGTCGCTGCGCTCGAGGCGTTCGACGAGATCGTGCCCGCGCTCGTCGACCTCCAGCCCGACGTGCTGGTCGTGACGGGCGACCACTCGTCGCCGACCCAGCTGGCCGACCACTCCTGGCACCCCGTCCCCGTCGTCATGTGGGGACCGCGTGTCGGGGTCGACGACGTGGACCGGTTCGGCGAGCGCGCCTGCTCACGCGGGATCCTGGGCCAGCTCCCCACGCAGGACCTGATGCCACTCATGCTTGCGGCCGCCGACAAGCTCGAGACCTTCGGCGTCTGATCGCCGCCAGCCGTCGCCGCCCCCCCGGTCAGGCCATCGGGAGGGTGAACCAGATCGTGGTGCCTTCGCCAGGCGTGCTGTCGGCCCCCACGTCCCCGCCGTGGAGGTCGATGTACTGCTGCACGATGGCGAGTCCGAGCCCGCTGCCGCCCGTCTCCGTCCGCTCGAAACGATCGAAGACGGCCTCGAGCCGATCAGGTGGGATGCCCTCGCCCTCGTCCTCGACCTCGATCCTCACCATCCCGTTCGGGACCTGACCGTCGTCGGTCCGGATGGTGATCTGCCCCCCGGACGGCGTGTGCCGCGCGGCGTTCGACAGCAGGTTGCGCAGGATCCGCTCGAGGCCGGCGAGGTCGGCGCTGACCTCGATGTCGTCGATCTCCACCTGGGTCGGGTTCTCGGAGAGCACCGGCGCCATGTCGGCAACCACCCGCTGGACGATCCCGTCGAGCGGAACCGGTCGAGGGTCGATCGTGATCTGTCCGGCCTCGAGCAGTGCGTGGGTGCGCAGGTGATCGATGAGCGTCTCGAGCGACTCGGCGTTGGCTTCGATGCGCTCGTAGAACGCCTCGCGCTCCTCCTCTTCGGCGTCGCCCTCCCGGAGCAGCCGCACGAACCCGAGGATCGAGAGGACCGGACTGCGGAGGTCGTGGGTGATCGACGAGATGAAGTCCCGCCGCCACTCGTCCATCTCCTCGAGCTGCTCGAGCGCTTCCCGCTGCCGTTCGAGTGCCCGTTCACGCTCTTCGCGGGCCTCGTGCGCGGCGGTCATGTCGCGGGTGACCTTGGCGAAGCCCGTGAGCTCACCGTTCTCCCGCAGGGCGGTGATGACCACGTGCGCCCAGAAGCGGCTCCCGTCCTTCTTGACCCGCCAGCCCCGGTGGTCGGTCCGCCCCTGCTCCCGGGCCTCCCGCAGTAGACGCTCCGGAAGCCGCTGCTCGCGGTACTCCTCGGGATAGAACACCGAGTAGTGCTGGCCGATGATCTCGTCCTCGGTGTAGCCCTTCAGCCGCTCCGCTCCGCGGTTCCACGACTGGATGTAGCCGTCGGTGTCGAGCATGAAGATGGCGTAGTCGACGACGGACTCGACCAACAGTCGGAAGCGCTCGTCGCTCCGATCGAGCTCGCCCTGCTGGTCCGCAGCCGTCCGATCCGCCATGCGCTGGAGCCTCACATCGGTGAGCGACATCGAGCCTACGCGCAGACGAGACCTCTCCATGAACACGCGGTCGGTGGCGGGCACGATCCGATCTCAGCGGGATACCCCCGCTGGATCTGCCCTCAACGGGCCGACGTGGGATCTCGCACCATGATTCGACTAGCCCTTCTGGGCCATATCTGCACCGAGCTCGGGCCAGGTCGTCGACCTCGAACCCGAGCGGCATTAGCGTCAGGCCTGCACTTCACACAACGTGCGCCCGGGGGCGGGCATCTCGGTCTGCCGGAGCACCGGAACAAGAGGGGTTCAACACGATGAGACATCGCACATTCCATGGGCTTCGACGATCGACGTTCGCGCTCCTGGCCGGGTTGGCGCTGCTCGCCGCTGCATGCGGCGGCGACGACACCGCCGATACCGACACCACGCCAACCGAGACCGAGACGACCAGCACCGAGTCCGAGACCGAGAACGAGACGCCGACGGAGGAAGCGGGTCCGCGCACCGTGACGGTGCAGATGGACGGCGAGGTCGAGGACAGCAACGTCGCCATCCTCGGCTATCTGCCCCGTGAGCTCACCGTCCGACAGGGCGACACGGTCGACTTCGCGCTCGCTCCGGGTGACCCGCACACCGTCACGTTCGGGACGCTCGTCGACGACGCCTTCGAGGCGATGGCAAACGCCGAGGAGGGTGGTCCCCCTCCGCCAGAGGTCCAAGCGGTCCCGCAGGCGTTCACTCCCGAAGGCCAGGTCGTTCCTACGGGGATGGTCCCCTGCTTCAGCGACAGCCCGCCGGACGACGGCTCGCCGTGCGAGCAGATCGAACAACCGGACTTCAGTGGCGAGCTCGCCTTCTACAACAGCGGCGGCCTCGCAGAGCCGGGCGCGACCTTCACGGTGCCGATCGCGGAGGACGCTGCCCCCGGCACGTACAACTACTTCTGCCTGATCCACGGCCCGGACATGTCCGGGACCCTCACGGTCGTCGGTGCCGATGAGTCCGCGCCCACACCCGAGGAGGTCGAGCAGCAGCGCGAGGAGACGCTCGATGCGTTGATCGAGGAGGCCCAGCCGGCGCTGGATGCCACCAGCCAAGGCACCCAGCCGGGCTTCGAGGAGGCCTACCCCGAGGGTGGCGACGCGACGGTCCTGGCCGGCGGTGGCGCCCAACCACAGGGCTTCATCTTCGACATCCTGACCTTCGGGCCGGACGAGGTCGAGATCGAGGCCGGCCAGACGGTCCGCTGGAACATCTTCGGGTTCCACACGATCAGCTTCAACGCCCCGCAGGATGCCACTCCCTTCGTGATCCAAGGGGATGACGGACTCCCGACGGTCAACGAGCTCGCCGTCACACCGCAGGGCGGCGCGGCGGGGATGCCGCCACCACCCGAAGGGGGTGGCGGAGGTGGTGACGCGCCTCCTGAAGCCACGGTCGTCGACGGTGGCGCCTGGGACGGCCAGGGGTTCTTCAGCTCCGGACTGTTCGTGTCGTTCCCGCCGGGCCTGTTCTCCTACGACATCACGTTCGAGACCCCGGGGACCTACACCTACCAGTGCCTGATCCACCCGGGCATGGAAGGCACCGTCAACGTCACCGGCTGACACGTCCCACGACGATGCGGCACGCCCCCCCTATCGGGGGCGTGCCGCATCTTGGCTCCTGCTCGGGGCGGTGGCCGTCACCGTGGCCATGCACGCCGGCAGCGAGCCCGACCACCCGCACCACGATCACGCCACCCACGCCCACGCCCCGGCGGCCAACGCCATCTACGAGGAGGACCACCCCCGCACCGACGGCGAACCTTCCACCTCCCACCACGGGATAGACCACGATCCCAGCAGCAGCCCACCCACCGCCAACGCCGCCACCGCGCACGGCACGGGCGCCCACGGCGACTCGGAAGGTCTGAAGCTCGTCGCCCAGACCGCCGAGACCGTCACCGAAGGGTCGACCTGCGACAGCGAGGTGCCCCGGCGCACCTACGAGATCGTGTCCCTGGCGGTCGACATCACCCTCAACCGCTACCTCGACCACGACCCGGAGGGGCGGATGTACGCGCTGGCATCCGAGGTCGACAACGTCCGCGCGGAGGAGCGCGCCAACGCTGCCGCACGCACCGCCGGCGGTCAGCGTGGGGCTGCAGGGCGATGCGATCCAGCCGTTGACGCTGCGGGTGCTCCCCGGCGAGTGTCTCGTCGTCACGTTGACGAACGATCTCGAGGAGCCGGCGAGCTTCCACCTCCACGGCTCGAGCCTGCGGGTGGCCGGCACCGGTGACGCTGCCGTGGCAGCCAACCCGGATTCCCTCGCCCAGCCGGGTGACAGGGTCACCTACGAGTGGATGGTCCCCGCCAATGAGCCCGAGGCCACCCACTACTTCCACAGCCACGGCGACGAACGTGTCCAGACCGGTCACGGGCTGTTCGGCGCACTCGTGGTCGAGCCGCCGGGATCGACCTGGACCGACCCGTTGACCGGCGAGCCGACCGAGACCGGCTGGCAAGCGGTCATCTCCCAACCGGGCGAGGAGCCGTTCCGCGAGTTCGCGATCTACTACCACGAGATCGGCCACGAGAACTACCGCCTGCTCGACGCCGACAACAAGCAGGTCCCGATCGTCGATCCGCACACCTCGGCCTACCGACCGGCGGCCCGGGCCCTCAACTACCGCAGCGAGCCGTTCCTCAACCGCCTCGAGCTGGCCGAGGAGGTCACGGGACGGGCCGACGAGTCGCTCGAGTACAGCTCCTACAGCTTCGGCGATCCAGCCACTCCGATGCTGCGCACCTACGTCGGCGAGCGGACCAAGCAGCGGGTGGTCCACGGCGGCTCGGAGGTCTTCCACGTCCACCACGTCCACGGCGGGACCATCCGCTGGCCGCGCCAACCAGGCGTCGAGGGAACGACGTTCGGGGAGCGCCTCGAGAAGGACCCCCGCCACGTCCCCGAGGTCAGCGAACGGACCGATTCACAGACCCTCGGGCCGTCCGAGTCCTTCGACGTCGCCCCCGAGTGCGCTGCCGGAGGCTGCCAGCAGGGCGTTGGCGACTTCATGATCCACTGCCACGTGGGCCACCACTACTTCGCGGGCATGTGGACGATCTGGCGCACCTACAACACGCTCCAGGACGGGGCGAGCTCCACCGACGATCTCCCGCCGCTGGCAGCGCTGGACGACGCCGACCAACCCCCGCTGCCGTCCGTCACCTCCGACGAGCTGATCGGCCGTCGCCTCGAAACCCCCACCGGGAGCGTCGAGGTGTCCTCCGAGAGCCTGGCCGACATCGTCGAACGGCAACTCCCACCCGCCGGGGTGCCGGCCGACGGCGACGCCTCGGTGTTCGACTGGATCCGGGCAGAGGACCGCTACCTCAACGAGCCCGAGACCACTGCGTCCTGGGCCGGGTACGCCCCGACCCAGCCCGGCGAGCGACCACCCCTCCGGTTCGATCCACGCACCGGGCGGCTGGCCTATCCGATGTTGCGCCCCCACCTGGCCGAGCGCCCACCGTTCGCGCCCGGCCACGGTCCCGCGCCCTTCCTCGACCCCGTCGGCAACCAGCGCGACCCGCCCGAGCCGGGCGTCTCCGGCCCCCGCAGCCTCTGCCCGGCCGGCACCGCAGTACGGGAGTTCCCGATCGTCGCGGTTCGAACGCCCGTGATGATCAACGAAGAAGAGTCCCTCCTGGATCCCAACGGGATGCTGTTCGTCCTGCGCTCCCAGCGCGACCGGGTGACCGACGACCGGTCGCTGCAGGTTCCGCTCGCACTGCGGACGAACGCCGGCGACGACTGCGTCGACGTGCTACTGCGCAGCGAGTTGCGCGACGACCCGACCACCCCGTTCTCGAAGGTCGGCATCCACATCCACTTCGTGCAGTTCGACGTGCAGGCCAGCGACGGCGTGAACGTCGGGTTCAACTTCGAACAGACGATCCGCCCGTACAGCGAGGTCGGAACCCCGATCGCGGCTCCAGCCAACGCCGGCTCGACCACGGTGCAGGTCGAGGACGCTTCACGTCTGCGGTCGGGCGCACTCGTAGGCACCGGAATGGAGCTCGACGAGGGGTTCGAGGTTGCACGCATCGCCGCGATCGACGAAGACACCCTCGAGCTGGCAGACCCGCTGCGCGCAGACCACGAAGCCAGCGAGACCGTCAGCACCGAGTTCGTGCGGTACCGCTGGTACCCCGACGCCCAGTTCGGGACCGCCTACTTCCACGACCACGTGGATGCGCTGACGACCTGGCGGCACGGGCTGTTCGGGGCGCTGGTCGCGGAGCCGAGCGGTGCGACCTGGACCCACCCGGAGACGGGTGAACCGCTCGAGAGCGGACCGATCGCAGACATCCACACCGATCAGCCGGTCGGGTTGGACGTCACCGGCAGCTTCCGGGAGCTGCTGCTGTTCACGCAGGACGACAACCCGCTCACGCACGTGGGGCGCTCGACGGGCGGAACCATGAACCTGCGCGCCGAGCCGCTGGACGACCGCGAAGGACCTCCACAGGTCGTCTTCAGCAGCGAGGAGCACGGCGACCCCGAGACACCGATCGTGCGCGCCCACCTGGGTGATCCGATCGTGATCCGCGACCTCGTGGGTGCGAGCAACGAGGTCCACACCCTGCACGTTGACGGCCACTGGTTCCGCACCGAGGCGTTCAGTTCCGACTCGCGGCCGGTGGCCGCCATCGACGTCGGGATCTCCGAACGGTTCGATCTGGTCCTGCCGGCGGCCGGCGGGCCGCAACGCATGACCGGCGACTACCTCTACGAGAACGGCCGCCCCACCAAGCTCGCAGAGGGCAACTGGGGTCTCATCCGGGTGCTGCCGCCGGGCGACGACGGGATCCAGCCGCTCGATCGCGGTGGTGAGCCGTCCGTTGCCGCCGAGCAGGTCTGCCCCGAGAACGCCCCGGTCCGGCGGTTCGAGGTCGCCGCGATCGAGGTACCGCTACCCATGCTCGACGGCGATCCTGGACGGATCTTCGCAACCGCTGCCACCGCTGATGCCATCGAGAACGGCGACCGTCCACCCGAACCCCTCGTGCTCCGGGCCACCGTCGGCGACTGCCTCGAGATCGAGTTGACGAACCAGCTCCCGGACACACACGCGAGCTTCCGGACGGATCTCCTGGCTCGCGACCCCTCGACCGACGCAGGCGTCGCTGCGGGGCGGGAGCCCCCGCAGACCGCCGCGCCGGGTGAGACACGTACCTACCGGCTCCACGCCTCACCCGAGGTCGGGGCCACGGTCGCGACCGTCCGCGACGGAGCGAACCCGGTGGAGGGACCTCGACGGGGTCTGTACGGGGCGATCATCATCGCCGAGTCAGGGGCGAGCATCCGCGATCCCGACACGGGCGAGGAGCTGGGCGGCTCCTCCTCGTATGCGGCGGAGGTGGTCACTCCGGACGGTGTCGAGTACCGCGACTTCGCGGTGTTCCTCCACGACGAGGACGAGGCGATCGGCAGCCACCTCATGCCCTACACCATCGAGGTCGACGGCCCGGTCGCCATCAACTACCAGCGCGAACCCCTCGACGAACGAACCCTCGCCGCAGCAGCAGCGGAGGGTGCCACCACCCCCCTGCTGGAAGCACGCGCTGGGGAGCCGCTACGGATCCACGTCCTCGCGCTGTTCAGTGAGCAGGCCCAGGTCTTCTCCGTAGAGGGCCATCGCTGGGGCTTCGAGCCAGACCGCGCAGCGACGCCACAACTGTCGTCGCAACGGTTCGGCGGCCTGCAAGCGCTCACGCTCGAGATCGCGAGCGCGGGCGGCCCTGAAGCCATACCCGGCGACTACGTCTACGGCAACCACCGGATGCCTCATCGAGAGGCAGGCGCCTGGGGGATCCTCCGGGTTCACCCCGCAGCGAGTGCGGAGCCGCCGAGGGCCGAACCCGCGCAAGAGCGGGGTGGCGGGCTTCCCGTGGCTCCGCTCGCACTCGGGGTGATCGCACTGCTCACGCTCGGACTCGGAGCGGCACTGCGAGCGCGCAGGGACTGAGACCCCCCTCGACTCGGCCCCGCACGGGGGACCAGGCTGGCTCAGGTCCTGTCGACCGCGCGCCGCTCGCCGTCGTAGGTGGGCACCGCGGCACCGGGCTCATCGTCCAGGTTCTTGGCGCGCCGCCACTCCTCGAGGGTCTGCGAGAGCGACACCGCCGAAGTGGCTGCTGCGACGTCCCCGGTGTGGCGGTCCACCACGAGCCGGAGATCGTTGACATCGATGGGCGCCTCGGTGACCGGCCCCGCTTCGCCGTTCGCGGCCTCGTCGGTGGGCAGATCGAAGCGCGGGACACGGAGCTGTTTCCCACCGAGTTCGGCGACGACCGGGCCCGGGACGTCCACGTCCACGACGAAGGCCAGGTCGGCTGCCTCCCAGTTCAACCACGTCGAGATCTGGTCGTCGGCGGCCTCGTGCTCCGGCAACTGGTCGGCCAGCCACCGGGCCACGATCTCCTCTGCCTGTTCTCGGGTCAACGGCGTGGTGGGCATCCTGACTCCTCGTCGGCGCTACCACCTGGGTACGCGACAACGCGGACCGATGCAGTCGGTGACCCTGAACGGCTGTGGGAGCGCACCCTGGGGTCAGCCCGGACGACCACGGTCCCCCGACGCCCAGTCAACGCCTGCCCGTGCGAAGGCCGGATCGGTGTTGCGCGCTGGGAGGGATTCGAACCCCCGGCCGCCTGATCCGTAGTTACAGCATATGGCTCGAACCTGGCGAATACCGTCGAACTGAGGGAAATGAGCGAGCCTCGCGACGTCCGCAGTTGGCACGATTTGGCATGACTTGGCACGCCTCGGGTCGGTGGGTACCGGACCGCGCACAGGGCGCGTCCTCGACGCAGCGCCGACAGGCAGCGTCCCCGAACTCGGAGCCCGGTGACCTCTCAGCATGCGCCTTACGGCCACTTCAGTCCGGCCTGGCCCCGGATGTCGGGACTGGCCCGCGAGGATGA
>JAWVZB010000073.1:0-15276 GCA_033722375.1 Nitriliruptorales bacterium
AACAGCAGCAGATCGTCGTCGAACGGCACTTGGTACGCGGTCTGGGCCAGACCCCGCAGGCCCAGCGCGTCGCCGACCAACCGTCCTGGCCGCGCGTCACCATCGCGAACGGTCACCCATGAGGAGTTCTTCGGCACCCGACCGGAGCGGCCATCCATCAGGACGGCACGGAACTCGTCGAGGTCGTAGTCGGTGGGCTCCATGCCCAGGTGCCACATCACCATGTTGCCGTTGAAGGTCACGAGCCCGGTGCGGGCGTGGATGGCGAGGTTCAGGGTGGTGATGTTGCTGAACCCCATGAAGATGGTGGGGTTCGTGCGCATGGCGTCCCAGTCGAGGTGGGGCAGCACCCCGTGGGCGACCTGTCCGCCGTGCGAGGCGATGATGGCCCGGATCGACGGGTCGGCGAACATGGCGTTGATGTCGGCGGCCCGCTGCTCGGCGCTTCCTGCGGTATAGCCGGTCTCTGCCAGTGCGTGCTCGGCGAGCACCGGCTCGAACCCCATCTCGCGTAGGCACTCGAGACCCCGTTCCAGCTCGCCGTGCGGGTCGGGCGAGGGGGACATCGACACCGGCCACGACGGTGTCACGACCCCCACGCGATCCCCCGGCCGAAGCCGTGGCGGCGACACGAACTCCATCCGACGAGCCTAACGTTCGGTGCCAACCGAAGGAACGCTCGGCGTCCCCGCACTCGGATGACGCCCGTTGACACACGGCGGACGCGTCCTCCAGAGTGTGGACGGGCGTGCGGCCGCAGGGTGTACGGGGCGGCTCTGCGGGGACGCTCGGGGAGGCGGGACCATGCGCGACCGGGCCCTGGGTCGGATCCTCCGCATCGCCGCGGCGGGCGGGGCGCTGCTCGCGGTCGTGGGGTCGGTGACGTGGATCCTCGTCGCTGGCGTGGGCCCGTGGTGGGACGAGTTCGGCGCGTTCATGGCACTGCTGTCCCTTGCATTCGCCGCCCTCGTCTTCGTGGTGGTCACCGATCAGCCGAGGAACCCGGTCGTGTGGCTCGTTGCCATGATCTCGCTCTTGCCTGCGATGCGTCTGACGGGTCGGGCGGTGGCCGCCGCCATCGCGTCAGACTCCGTCCAGGTACTGCGTTCGTCCAGCGCGCTGGTACCTGCCGAGCTCCCGACGGCTGCCGCGGCGATCCTGATGGTGGTCGAGCCCGCAACGGTCGTCGCGTACATGTCGGGGCTCACGCTCTTCTTCCTGCTGTTCCCTGACGGCAGCCTTCCGTCGGCTCGCTGGCGCTGGGTCGCATGGCTCGCGGGGATCGCAGTGGCCTTCACCGCCGTGACGTTCGCGTGGGGGCTGCGTCCGTGGAGCCGCCTCCCGGCGGAGGAGATGGTGCTGCTCGACATCGGGTACGCGGTCATCGCCGTCGCCTCCGTCCTGTCGCTGGCGGGTCTGGTCGTCCGGTTCCGACGCAGTAACAGCACGGTCCGCAGGCAGATCAAGTGGGTCGTGTGGGGGGCGGCGATCTTCGTTCCCACGATGGTCACCAGCATCTTCCTCGCTGGGACAGACCTCGAGAGACCGATGGTCGCCGCGTCGATGGTTGCCGGGGTGGTGTTCTTGCTCGCGCTCGGGGTCGCGGTCGGCAGGTTCCGGTTGTTCGACGTGGATGTGGTGATCAGCCGGACGGTGGTGGTGGCCGGACTGGCTGGCTTCATCACCGCCGTGTACGCGGCGGTGGTGGGGGGTGTGGGTCTGTTGCTCGGGGCCGGCGTGGATGCGGAGCTGCCGTTGTCGATCGCGGCGACGGTGCTGGTGGCGATCGCCTTCCAGCCCGTCCGCGAACGGATGCGGAGGTGGGCGAACCGGCTCGTGTACGGGGAGCGGGCCACTCCGTACGACGTGCTGAGCCGGTTCTCGGCGCGGATGCGGGACGCCCCTGCCGCCGAGGACGTGCTGCCACAGATCAGTCGCCTCCTGGGTCAGGCGACCGCCGCCGAGACGGTGACTGTTTGGATCACCGGCGACGGGTCCCTCGAGCCGATCGCGACCTGGCCCGGCGACGAGCGCGTGCCGGCCCTGGTGTCGTTGGAGGCAGAGGGGCGGTTGCCGGAGATCCCCGGGACCGATCACCTCGTCCCGGTGGAGCACGACGGCGAGCTGCTCGGGGCGGTGACGGTGACGATGCCGCGGGGTGAGGCGATGACGGTGGCGGACGAGCGGCTGGTGGATGACGTGGCGTCGCAGGCGGGGCTGGTGCTGCGGAACGCGCGGTTGACGGCCGATCTCGTCCGCACGATCGAGGAGCTCCGTGCGTCGCGTCAACGGCTGGTGGCCGCGCAGGACGCCGAACGTCAGCGTCTGGAACGCGACCTCCACGACGGTGCGCAGCAGCTGTTCATCGCGGTCAAGCTCAAGGCGGCGATGGCGCGGCGGCTGGCCCAACAGGAGCACGGTGAGGACGACCGGGCGGCGCAGCTGATGGCGGAGGTGGTCGCCGACACCGACGAGGGGGTGGCGGCGCTGCGGGAGGTGGCCCACGGCATCTACCCGCCGTTGCTGGAGGCCGAGGGGCTGGGTGGTGCGCTGCGCTCGCGTGCCGCGAAGCTCCCGGTCCCGGTCTCGGTGGAGGCCGACGGTGTGGGTCGCTACCCGCGGGAGGTCGAAGCGGCGGTCTACTTCTGTGTTCTCGAGGCGCTGCAGAACGTGGTCAAGTACGCCGACGCGGACCACGTGGAGGTCACGGTCCAGGAGTCCGACGGCCAATTGCAGTTCACCGTCGCCGACGACGGGGTCGGGTTCGAGCTCGGCGAGGGCCCGACGGGTCGCGGACTGTCGAACATGACCGACCGGATGGATGCCATGTCCGGGAGCCTGCTGATCCGTTCTGAACCGGGGAGCGGCACCACCGTCTCGGGACACCTCCCCCTGACACCGGCAGCGGCGCCGACCGAGGCGGGACGACAGGAACGGGCCGCCACCTCGACGAGCTGACCCCCACCTCCCGCGCCGGGGACCGTCTGCTGGCGTGGCGGCTCCGAATCCCGGCGAGACGTCTCATCGCCAGGAGCATCACCATGACCCCTGACACCCACGCGCCAGCACTGGACGTGACGGCCGAGGGCGTCACCGACGGCGCCCTGCGGCGCCTCCGGGTCGGCAACCTCGCCCTCACGGCCCTGCACCTCGGCCAGGCGATCATCGTCCTGCTGCTGGCGAGCGACTTCGCGATCGCGGTCACCGAGTCGTTCCCCCAAGGCCCTCCGGGCTCGGACCAGCCGGCCCCGGAGCCGCTGTTCAGCGTGCCGATCGGCTGGGCGGTCGCGATCTTCCTCGTGCTGGCTGCGGTCGATCACCTCGTCACCGCGACCGTCGGGCGGGGTGTCTACGAGGCTGACCTCCGGCGAGGCATCAACCGTTTCCGGTGGGTCGAGTACAGCGTCAGCGCCACGTTGATGGTCCTGCTGATCGCCGCGTACGCGGGCATCACCGGGATCTCCTCGCTGATCGGCATCGCCGGAGCGAACCTCGCGATGATCCTCTTCGGGTGGCGCCAGGAGCGGGTGAACCCGCCCGGCCGCACCTCCACGACGATGCAGCCCTTCTGGTTCGGGTCGATCGCCGGTGCCTTCCCGTGGATCGCGCTCACGGTGTCGATCGTCGGAGCGGCCACCACCGGCGAGGGGGTCCCGGGGTTCGTGTACGGCATCTTCGTGGCCCAGTTCGTGTTCTTCTTCAGCTTCGCGGCGAACCAGTGGTTGCAGTACCGCCGCGTCGGACGCTGGCGCTCGTACGCGTACGGGGAGGCCGGCTACCTCGTCCTCAGCCTGGGCGCGAAGTCGGTGCTGGCGTGGCAGATCTTCGCCGGCTCGCTGCAGGGAGCGTGACACCGGCGGCCGCAGCGTCGTCAGGCGGAGTCGCCGGCCGCCTGACAGACGCAGAATGCCCTCGCTGTCGGCGGAGAGGGCCCGTCGAGTCTCCGGCGGCTGCCCCTCGAGTTCGGGACTGTGAGGTTGCGTTCACTGCTCGGCAGGCTCGGCAGAGGTGAGGCGCTTGACACCGAACTCCGTCCAGCCGTCGTCGGAGGCCCGCCACTGTCGGATCACCCACGCCCCGTCCTCGAGCTGCCGGAACGAGGTTCGGAACGCCCCGTCGGCGTAGTCGAACCGGAAGTCGATGTGGTCGCCTTCGACCCGCCCGAACCCCGGCGCCCAAGACGTGGCGCCGAACGTGTCCATGAGCACCATCACGTGCTCGTCCCCCTCCTTATCGGTCGGGGCGATGTAGGCGATCGCTTCGTACGGTTCGTCGGTGAGCGGCGTCACCGTGCTGGGATGGAAGGTCAGTCGCAGCCAGGATCCCCCGAGTACGCGCTCGACGGTGACCAGCTGTTCGAGCGGCCGCCCCAGCACCGTTCCCGCGAGATCCCAGCGCCCCAGGAGCTCCGAGAAGAACCCTCTCGACAACGTCGCCTCCTTCGCGCGTCCGGGCCGGGCGAGTCGTGACATCGGCGCCTGGCTTCCTACCTGCGGGGGCACGCCGTGTCCAGCTGGCACTGTCGGCGCGATCGGAGCTCCCCGCGGTGAGGGGGAAGTAGGGTCTGCGGCATGACCGCTCCCGATGACGAGCTGCGTGCGAGGTTCGACGAGACGATCCCCGGTCGCGAGTCGCCCCGCGGCCATTACGGATCGCCCTCGATCCTTGCCATGGACGGCCTGGCACGGCAGCGGCACTTCACGTCGGGTGCGGCGAAGCCGCCGGCGGTCCATCACCTCTTCGGCTTGACACCGACCCGCGCGTCGCCGGGGCGTGCCACGTTCTCGGCGCCGGCGTCGCCGTGGTTGCTCGGCACCGCGGGTGTGTTCCACGGCGGGGTCGCCCCGATGGTGGCCGACGCCCCGTTGTCCAGCTCGGTCATCACCGAGCTCGGCCCCAACCAGATCGTGACGACCGCGGCCCTGTCGTTCGATTTCGTCCGCCCCGCAGATCCATCAGCCGGCCGCATAGTCGCCGAGTCCACGAGCGAGCACGTCGGTCGCAACCTCGGCCTCTCTTCGTGCGAGGTCACGGACGCGGCGGGGCGCCTGCTGGCGTACGGGATCGCCCGCCACGTGGTGCTGTCGATCGATCCCGAGGAACAGGCGTCCGACGTCGACCCGACCCAGCAGGTGCCGGTCGACGAGGCTGCGACCTACGACGGCCCGGACCCGTGGGAACGCCCCGTCGAGGGCGAGGTCCTGTCCCCCGAGCTGTGGGACCGCCCTGGTCTCGAGCTCGCCGAGGCGTGGTGCGCAGACGAGCTGCCCCGCCCGCCCTACCAGGTGCTGACCGGATGCACCCCCGTCGACTGCCGGGAAGGATGGGTCCGGTGGATCGCCCCGGCCTCGGGGTGGTGGTGCAGCCCCGCTCCCTACCTGTACGGGGGGATGCTCGCGATGTTCGCCGAATCCACGCTGTCGGCTGCGTTCACGACCGTGTCGCCGGCGGGGCGGGTCGCGGCGGTCGTCGATCTGAACGTGCGGTTCCTGCGGCCGGTCTTCCCCGACGGTGGCGTGCTCGATGCCCAGGCGGAGGTGGTGCACGCGGGGCGCAACCTGCGTGTCGCGACCTGCGAGATCCACGACGGACGCGGGAAGCTCGCAGTGCTGGCCGAGGCCTCCGCCGTCCTGGTGCCGCCGACCTTCTTCAGCGACGCCGCCAGCGGAGACGCGGAGCTACCCACCGACCCGTAGGCCTCTCTCGTTGCTGGAGCCGGCCCAGCCGCATGTGGTGGCATGCTCGTAGCATCGGGCAGGGTGGAGCCATGGAGACACGACGCGGACTGCCAGTGGGGGTAGCGGCGTTCGTCGGCCGTGCGCATGAACGCGCCAAGGTGGCCGCCTTGCTCGAGGACGGCCGGGTGGTCACGTTGACCGGTTCGGGTGGTTGCGGCAAGACACGGTTGGCCATGGAGGTCGCCGGAGATGTGGCGTCGCGGTTCGCCGAGGGGGCTGGTTGGGTGGACCTGCAGGCGGTGCGCGAACCCGGGCTGGTCGCCGCGGCGATCGGTACTGCGGTGGACGTCCACGAGCGGCCCGGTCAGGCACTGTCCGACACGCTCGTCGAGCAGCTCCACTCGCGGCACCTGCTGGTGGTGCTCGACAACTGCGAGCACCTGGTGGAGGCGTGCGCGGAACTGGTCGGGGCGTTGTCGTCGGGATGTCCGCAGCTGCACGTGCTGGCCACCAGTCGCGTGCCGCTGGCCGTGGCGGGGGAGGCGACGTTCGAGGTCGCCGGGCTGCCTGTGCCCGATCACGATGCGTCCTCCGCCAGCACGGTCGGGGCGACAGCCGCGGCGCGGTTGTTCGAGCTGCGAGCCCGTCAGGTGGCCGCGGACTTCCGGATCGACAGTGGCAACGCCGAAGCGGTGGCCGAGATCTGCCGACGGCTGGACGGGATCCCGTTGGCGATCGAGTTGGCCGCGGCACGGGTGAGAGTGCTTGCGCCGGCCCAGATCGCGGCCGGGTTGTCGGACCGTTTCGGCCTGTTGACCGGCGGGGTGCGTGGTGCACCGGCACGTCAACGAACGTTGGAGGCGTCGCTGGACTGGAGCTACGACCTGCTTGACGCCCCCCAGCGGTTGGTGCTCGCGAGGCTGTCGGTGTTCGCCGGATCGTTCACGCTGGATGCTGCCGAGGCGGTGGCGGCCGGGGCCGGGATCGACCGCGATGACGTGCTCGACCTGGTCGCCGGGCTGGTCGAACAGTCCTTGGTGCAGGTCACCCGGCGCCAGGGCCAGGTCCGCTACCGGCTGTTGGAGACGATCCGGGTGTACGCCAACCAGCGCCTGTCCGAACTGGACGACCCCGACCGGGTGCGTGACCGTCATCTCGCGTTCTACGTCGGGCTGGCGAGTCGAGCGCAGGAAGGCCTGCACGGTGCACAACCAGAGCCCTGGGTGGCACGGCTCGCAGAGGATCTGGACGACCTGCGTGCCGCCATGGATCGGGCCGCCGAGGTAGGAGGCCTGCGAAGGCTGGTGGACCTCATCCAGCCGATCATGCGCTTCTGGTTCGGGCGCGGCTTGTCCGGGGAGGTGCACCGGCGATTGCATGACGTAGCAGCACTCTCGGACATCCCGGATGACCAACGCGCGGAGGGTCTGATCACCGCCGCGGCCCTCGCCGGTGACGGCGGCGAGTACGCCAGCGCATATCGGTCGGCGAAGCAGGCGGTCGCCGCTGCACGCACGGCGGATGCGGTCAGTGTCCTCGCGGTCGGACTGGGTCTGCGAGCCTGGATGGGAGTGATGTCAGGGCGGTCGACCAGGGAGCAGACAGAGGTCGACGCGCAGGAGGCGTTCCGACTCGCGAAGCGGTGCGAGGATGCATCGACCCGGGCCTTCGTCCTGCAGTTGGCCGGGGCAGCACCGCTCTACAGCCGCTCGATCGACGCTGGGTGCCGACACTTCGAGCGGGCCATGGAGGTGTGCAAGGCCAACGACCTGGCTTTCCAGCTACCGGCCGTCCACGCGGGCCTTGGGGAGTGGCCTGTCTGGCTCGGTCGGCTCGAGTGGTCGCGTCGACATGCTCGGCGCGCGGTGGAGCTCAGCCGGCAGGTCGGGCGTCCCGGGTGGGAGGCGAGCGGGCTGGTCGGGCTCGGAGCAGCTGCCGTCCTCCAGGGCGATCACTACGGAGCGCAGGACTGGCTCTCGAAGGCGCAGGCGGTGCTGCAGGAACATGCGTTGGAGGGGTCGCAATACGAGATGCACCTGCGTCCGTGGCTGGCGCTGTCGGCCTACGTGTCCGGCGACCTGGAAACCGCTCGGTCTACGGCTGCGGAGATCGTGCGGATAGGCCGTAATGGCGGCAGCCGCTGGGACGAGGCTCTGGGCGAGTGGCTGTTGGGCTTGGTCGCACATGTCGAGGACCGCGACGACGACGCGCGAACACATCTGGAATCCAGCCGCGCAGTATCGACCGACCTGCCGTTCCCCCTTCCTCTGGGTCGGTCGCTGCTCGGTCTCGCGCAGCTGGCGCGGGAGGACGAGCACCTCGACGAGCGGTGGGAGCTGGCCCACGAGAGCCTGGAGGTCCTGGACGGCTACGACGACCGCCTGGGAGCCGCCGCCGCGCTCGAGACGATCGCCGACTTGGCCGCGACCCGCGGCGAGCACGACCGGGCGTTCCGCCTGCTCGGCGCCTCGCACGCGTTCCACACCGACGCCGGCCTCGCTCGGTTCCCCCGACAGGCCGACCGCTTCGAGCGCGCCCGCGACGCCGCCCTGGCCGGGCTGGACCCCGGCGACGCCAGCGCATGCTGGGAAGAGGGCAGCGCGCTGTCGCTGGCCGACGCGGTCGCCTATGCGCGTCGGGGGCGGGGGGAGCGTCAACGTCCACGGGTCGGCTGGGCGTCGCTGACGCCTGCCGAACGCGACGTCGTGCGGCTGGTGGCGGAGGGCCACACCAACGCCGAGATCGGTGACCAGCTGTTCATCTCCGTCAACACGGTCAAGAAGCACCTGACCAACGTCTACGCCAAGGTGGACGTCGATGGCCGCGCAGATCTCGCCGCACAGGTCGCCCGCCGTGATCTGTAGTACCCCCCCGACCGCACGGAGATCACCCGGCCGGGTGATGTTCTGCCCCGTCGGCTGGGTCATGGTTGGAGACACCAGGCAAATGAAGTCGAGACCCAGGGAGACGGCACATGAGCGACCAACGCACCCACTACGTCACCACCAGCGACGGCGTCACCATCGGGGCGACCCTGCACGGCCAGGGCCCGCCGCTCGTGTTCCTGCAGGGGGTCATCGGTGACGGCGACCTCGACTGGGGACCGGTGGCGGAGCACCTCTCCGACCGCTTCACCTGCCATCTTCCGAGCATGCGGGGGCGTGGCCTCAGCGGTGACCATCCCGACCTCAGTGTCGATCGGCTGGTCGACGACGTGATCACCTACGTCGACAGCATCGGCAGCTCGCCCGGACTGGTGGGCTGGTCGCTGGGCGCCGGTCTGTCGTTGCTCGTGGCAGCGCGATGCGACGCCATCAGCGCGGTGGCCCCCCTGGATCCTCTGGCGGTCAGTCAGATGGACGAGGAGGAGCGGGCCGCTCTCGGCGGCGCCGTCGCGCGCGCCGGCGCGCTGGCCGCCGAAGGCGACCTGGCGGCTGCGATCCGCGCGTTCGCTGAGTACCCCTTCAACGAGAAGGACATCGCCGTCGCCGAGGAGACCGGCTACTTCGAGGCCTCGGCACGCTACGTCCCGGACTTGCTCGCCTTCTTCGGGCAGATGATGGAGGGGGATGGCGGTCCGCCCTCCGACGATCCGTCCGTCCTCGGGGCGATCTCGGTCCCGATGCTGGTGCTGTACGGATCCGACACCACACCGTTCGGCGAGTTCAGCGCACGGCACGTCAGCGAGCACGTCGCCTCCGCACGGCTCCACGAGATCCCCGGTGCCGGTCACACCGCCCCACTGACCCATCCCGAGGAGCTCGCCGAGACACTCGCCGAGTTCTTCGCGTCGGCAGACCAGCCTGCCTGATCCCACCCGGTCTACGTGATAGGGGTTGGATCCCTCGGGTCTACGGTGCGACCCCGGCGGGACGCTCGAGGAGAGGCATGAGGGCACGGCTGGAGCTCGCACGTGCGCAGATCCTCGCGTTCCGGCGGCGGGTCGGGGCGCTGGACGAACGGCTTTCGCCCGGCCCGGAGTCGATGCGCCGTGCGGCGTGCGCGGGACTGACCGACAGCATGCCCCGTGCGGCGCTGCTGTCGCTCCACGCCCGGGTCGAGGACACCTCCCCGGACGGCTGGGAGGACCCTTCGCTGGTGCAGCTGTGGGGCCCACGGTTCAGCGCCTACGTGGTCGCGGAGCGCGACCGTGCGGTGTTCACGCTGGGGCGGCTGCCGGAGGGCGGCAAGAAGCTCGAGCGCGCGGAGCACCTCGCGGCCCGCCTGCGTGAGCTCCTCGGCGACGACCGCATGCCCTACGGCGAGGCGGGGCGGGCGCTCGGGGTCAACCCCAACATGCTGCGGTACGCGGCGCCCACCGGGACGGTGCTGATGCGGTGGGACGGGGCGCGGCAGCCGGAGATCTGGACCGTGCCGCCGCCCGACATGGATCCCGCCGACGCCCGCCTCGAGCTCGCGCGCCGCTACCTGCACGTGTTCGGCCCCTCGACCCGCGACGCGTTCGCCAAGTGGGCGGGGGTCACCAAACGGCCAGCCGAGGCCGTGTTCGACGCCCTGAGCGAAGAGCTCGTCCCGGTACGGACCCCGGTCGGCGACGCCTGGATCCTCGCCACCGACGAGGACGACTTCCGGGCGGAACCGGCCTCCGCAGCCCCGGCCAGGCTGCTCCCGAGCGGCGACGCCTACTACCTGCTGTGGGGCGCCGACCGCGACCTGCTGGTGGAGACTCCCGAGCACCGCGACGAGCTGTGGACCTCCCGTGTGTGGCCCGGGGCGGTCTTGGTCGAGGGCGAGATCGTCGGCACCTGGCGCCGCTCCCAGCACGAGGTCACGATCGGCGCCTGGGACCGACTGTCCAGCGCCGCGACGGCTGCGGTCGAGGAGGAGGCGACCTCGCTGCCGCTGCCGGGTCTGGACCGCGACATCGTCGTGGACTGGGACGGCTGACCAGAAACGTCGTGCGAGGACGATCGGTTGCGTCTCGGTTGCGTCCGGGGTTCCCGCGTGCGCCCCGCGGTCACCTCGTCCCGCGGTGCAACCTTCCGCGGTTCCCGGCATCTCACTGGGGGAACGGTGGATGAGCCACCGACACCGACGGAGAACCAACATGAACCGCACCACCATCAACCGAGCGTCCCTGGCCGTGGGCGCGATCGTTCTCGCCGTGACGCTCGCGGTGCTCGCCGCCAACGACGAGCCCGCTGACGCCGGCACCGACCCCGCGTCGGGCGCCTGTCTGGTCGGGACGGTCGACTGCGTCGACACGCCCGGCATCGTCGTCGGCGAGCCGGCTCCAGGACAGGAAGAGGAGCCCGCTGGCGACGTCTACGACAGCGAGTCGGCCCGCGCGGAGGCCAAGGCCCTGCTCGGTCTGACCGACGCGGAGCTCGCCCCCGACGTGCGCATCTCCCGCCGGGGCGAGGAGGAGATGATGCTGACCGAGGACTACGTGCTCGGTCGCATGACCGTCGAGCTCGACATCAACGACATGGACGAGTGGATCGTCACGGCCGTGACGGTCGAGCTCCCGGATGGCCCGGAGAGCTTCGTCCAGCATCTGCCATGAGCTGACACCGCAACCCGCAGAGGGAGCCCCACGCGGGCTCCCTCTGCGGGTTCGGTCCAGTCTCGCCGAGCGGATGCCGGAGCGCCTGGGACGGGGCGTCGCCGGCGAGCGGCCGGGGTCGACCTGGTCAGCTCGGCCGCGGATCGTTCGAGGTGCTCGGTTCCAGGTGTTTCACGCCGAACTCCGACCACCCCTCGTCGGAGCCCCCCTCCTGCCGGATGACCCACGTGCCGTCCTGCCGCCGTTCGAAGGCGGTGCGGAACGCCCCGTCGGGGTAGTCGAACCGGAACTCGACCTTGTCGCCGTCGCGCTGACGCGGGCTTGGTGTACGCAGACTTGGTGTGCAACGACCAGGACGACATCGACGCCCTGGCCGACGCACTGATCTGAGCCAGACCGCCTGCTGGCAGCGTGACCGCAGTTCACCGACTGGGACCTGGTGGTCGTGACTCGCGAGCTCGGCGTGGACTGGGAGGGTGGGCGGGGCCGGTCTAGGTTGCCGCCATGGGTTGGGCACAGTTCCGTGACGGCGACACGATCTTCCAGGTGCGGGTTGCCGGCGTCGCCGTGGCCGACGGCCGGGTCTTGCTCCACCGCCTGCCCACGGAGGACTTCTGGTCGCTGCCGGGCGGACGGATCGAGGTCGGCGAGTCCGCCGGCGACGCGCTGCACCGCGAGATGCGCGAGGAGATCGACGCCGAGGTCGAGGTCGGCGGGCTGCTGTGGGTCATCGAGAACTTCTTCGAGCACGCCCCGCTGGACGACAGCGGCCAGCGCGCCCCGACCGCCCACCATGAGATCGGGCTCTACCTCGAGATGTCGGTGCCCGATGAGGTCGAGCAACGCGACAGTCTCGTCGGGATCGAGTTCGCCGGTACCGAGCGGGAGCACCGGCTGGAGTTCCGATGGTTCGGACAGGACGAGGTCGGGGCGATGGACGTCCGCCCCGAGATGCTCCGCGACCGACTGGCGTCAGAGCTCCCACCGGCGCGGCCGCTACTCGTGCGAGGTCGCTGAGACCGACGCAGTCCCCGGGCGGAAGCCGTGGCGGTGGCACGAACTCGATCCGCCGAGCCTAACGGTCCCCGCCGCGCCTCCGGCGGTCTGGCTTCAAGCCGGGTCGCCACCCGGACCGGCCTGAGAGCTCCACACTGACCGGTGGATCTTCCACCCCTCGACGGTCATCGCCCAGAGGCTCATGACCGTGCCCGCATCCAGGGTCCGGTCTCCCGAGACGGTCCGGTAGCTGCCGAGCGCCGTGGCGAGGTCCTCTTCGACGGCGAGGTAGAGCTCGTCGATCTCCAGCTCCAGGCTGCTGGACGGGTCGAGCATCGTCTCCCAGTGGGCGGCGACCTCGGCGGGCCCGGACAGGAACTCCCCCTGAGGTCCCGCCACGCTCACGCTGGTGGTGAGGAAGCGGGGGACGTCGTCGAACTCCCGACGGTGCACCAGCTCCTCGAGGTCGCGCTGAGCCCGCTCCACTTGGACCCGCACGCGGTTCTGCCGGCTCTCGACGAACGTGGGATCCCGCTCCAGGGCGTCGCGGAAGTGGCTCTCGGCGTCGTCGAGGAGACCCTGATGCAGGCAGAGCAGCCCGAGACAGTCGTGCGGTCGGGGTTGGTCGGGGGCGAGCTCCGCGTAGGTCTCCAGCTCCTGCCGTGCTCGGTCGTGGTCGTCCTGCCGGAGTGCCACCTGTCCCAGCCAGAAGGCGGCCTGTGAGAAGTCCGGGTCGCGGCGACGAGCCCGTTCGAACTGCTCCTTCGCGGCACCGGGTTGCCCCAGGTTGTGGAGGTAGCGGAGGCCGAGGTAGGTGGGCAGGTAGGGGTCGTCGGGATAGCGCTCGGCCAGCTCGGAGAAGATCGCGATCGCCTCCTCGACCCGGGGCTCCCACAGGAAGGCGTGGAACGCGTCGACCATCCGGCCCTCGTCCTCGGTGACCCGTTCTCGGTGAGCTCGAGCCTGTTCGAAGAACCGACCGCGCTCCTCGGGGGAGGACATGCCCCCGCGATGGAGGTAGGCGAGAACGAAGTGCGGGTCGGCGGCCAGGGCGGCGTCGAGCTCGCCCTGCGCTCGAGAAGCCTGGTAGTGGAAGGCGTGGTGGCGCCCGGCGATGAACCGACGGCGGGCCTCGTCCGACGTCGTCGTGATCGGGAGCAGACGACTGGCAGCGGTGGGGCGGCTCATGAGCATCGCACCCTAGTCGTGGTTCGGGAACGATCGTCGGGACCGGGGCCTCGTTTCCTGTCCCATCTAGGCGGGCGACGTCGAGGCGGCGAGCGACTCGGCGGCGAGGTTCCCCTTCTGCCGGTAGAGCCGAGCGGCCTGATCGCGATGCGTGCGGGCGTCGGGACCGCGACCGCAGACCTGTTCCACGACGGCGAGCTGGAGCATCGCCTCCGCTCGGAGGTTCGTCATCTGTTCCGGTGCGAGGTCGACGGCTTCCCGGGCCAGCGTGAGGGCGGCGTCCGGTTCGTCCGCGACCATCGTCCGGCTGTCCGCGGCGCGTGACAGCACCTGGACCGAGACGTAGCCGGGCGGGGCGGCGGCACGGCTCTCCGCCGCCGGCTCCCCCGCTTCTGCGGGGCGGTCTTGCCCGGCCAGCAGCAGCGCGAGTCGGGCGGCGAGGTGTGCCGTGTGCTCGCGTTCCCGGCCGGCTCTGGCCCTGTCGAGCGCCGCCCGGTACGACCGGATCGCGAACGGGACCCGTCCTGCGAGCGCGTGGACGTCGGCCTTCGCCCAGTCGACGAACATCGTCATCCGGGGAACCCGAAGCCGCTCGATGGCGAGCTGCTGTGCCTGTTCCAGGTGTTCGTCCGCTTCCTGGAAGCGTGTCGTCATCGCGAGCAGCCGCGCTTCGTCCAGCATCGCGATCGCATGGGACGCCCCGCGGAGGCTCGTCAGGGTCTGCGACCTGTCGAGGCAGTCCCCGACCGGCGTCGGTCCCTCCATCAGCGTCTGCAGGGTCAGCCACCGGGAGGCCGCCTCCTCGCGGTAGGCGCCGGCACGGCCGGCGTGCTCGACGGCACGCCAGGCGGTCTCCTCGGCTTGCACCGGCCGTCCGCGGAGCAGCTCGAGCCAGCCTTGCAGGAACAGGGCCTGGGCCCGTCCGGTGTCGTCGTCCACACGGTCGAAGAAGGCCAAGGCTTGGGCCGTGGTCTCCTCGGCCGCGTCGAGGCCGCCCGGCCCCGGGTCGGTCAGGCAGAGGCTCCGGGTTCGCTCGAGCCGTGCCGACCACCGTTCGGCCTCGGTCACGTCGGGGCGTTCCGCCAGTTCCGCGAGCAGCTCTTGCGCTGTCGCGTGGTGACCGATCGGCAGGGAGGTCTCGGCCAGTTTCTGCGTCGCCTCGGTCCGCAGGTCGTGATCAGTGGGCAGCAGTCGCCGTGCTCGGCTGAGCAGGTCCTGGGCGGCGGGCAGATCCATCCGGGCGAACGCTGCCGACCCGGCAGCTGCGAGTCGCTCGCCTGCGCGGATCGCCAGCGTGTCGGTGGGTTCGTCGTCCAGGCCGAGTTCGCGCCGGTTGCGGACCGCCTGTTCGAGGTGGTGTCCGATCACCGCGTCGTCCTGCGCGCCCCGCCCTTCGGCCTCGGAGGCGAGCCACTCAGCGAGGCGCTGGTGCAGCCTGGCCCGGTCGGAACGGGTGACGCTGCGGTAGGCGGCATCCCGGATCAGGTCGTGACCGAAGCTGATCGCCCCGCCTGACCTGTGCAGCAGCCGACGTCGCTGGAGCGCGGCCAGATGGTGCTGCAGGAACGGACGCGCCCCGTCGGGGACCAGGACGTCGAGGGCCTGTTGGCTCAGCTCGCTGCCGGCCACCGCCGCGCACCGCAGCAGGTCCTTCTCGGCCGGACCGAGCTGATCGATCCTTGAGGCCAGGAGCCCGCCCAGCGAGGTGGGAACGCGATCGAGGTCGTCGTGTTCCAGCGCGGCGACGAACTGCTCGGCGAACAGCGGGTTGCCCTCGGCGAGCTCGATGATCCTCTCCGCACGCTCTTCGGAGAGGTCCAGTCCTGCGCGGTCGCTGACGATCCGCGCGATCGACTCCGTGTCGAGCGGCTCGAGCGGCAGGGCCGC
>JAWVZB010000074.1:0-15237 GCA_033722375.1 Nitriliruptorales bacterium
GAGTCTCGCAACACCCGAACCACTCCGCAGCACCAACACCCGCACGCTGCCGTCGCGCGACGGGCCGTCTCTGACGCCGTCGGACAACCGCTGAGTAGTCTTCACGGGAAGCGAGGAGGAGCCGTGGCGGACCGCACCATCCTGTTGCTGCACGGTCCCAACCTGAGCCAGCTCGGGTCCCGCGATCCCGAGCACTACGGGACCGCCGCCCTCGACGATCTCGTCGAGCTCGCAGCCGACACGGCGGCCGGGCACGACGCCACGATCCAGCACCTCCAGAGCGAGCACGAAGGCGAGCTGATCGAACGGCTCCACGCCGCACGCGATGACGGCACGGCGGCGGTGATCGTCAACGCCGGGGCGCTCACCCACTACAGCCACGCGCTCCGCGACGCCCTCGAGATCCTCCCCGACGACCTCCCGGTCGTGGAGGTGCACCTCAGCAACATCCACGCCCGCGAGGAGTTCCGTCGCACCTCGGTGATCGCACCCGCCTGTGACGGCAGCATCGCCGGGTTCGGGCCGCTCGGCTACCGGCACGCCGTCGAGGCCTGCATCGGCCTGCTCGACACCTGACTCTCACGTCGCCGGGAGCACAGCGCCGTACGCTCAACAGCAAGATCACCCTTCGCCGACGACACCTTCCCACGAGGTCCGACCATGGTCTCCACCAACAACCTCAAGTCCGGCATGACCCTGAAGCTCGACGACGGCAAGCTCTGGCAGGTCGTCGACTTCCAGCACGTCAAGCCCGGGAAGGGCGGCGCGTTCGTCCGCACCAAGCTCAAGAACGTCGAGACCGGGAAGGTCGTCGAGAACACCTTCCGCGCCGGCATCGACGTCGAGCAGGCGATGGTGATGAAGAAGACCCTCCAGTTCCTCTACAAGGAGGGCGACGACTACGTGTTGATGGACACCGACACCTACGACCAGCGCATCACGCGCCCCGAGGTGCTCGGCGAGGCGACCGACTACCTCGTCGAGGGCAGCTCGGTCGAGGTGCTCGAGCACGAGGGCCGCATCGTCGGCGCCGAGATGCCGGCGGCCGTCACGCTCGAGGTCACCCACACCGAACCCGGCGTCGCCGGCAACACCGCCACCAACGCGACCAAACCCGCGACGCTCGAGACCGGTGTCGAGGTGCAGGTGCCGCTGTTCGTCGACGTCGGGGACGAGATCAAGGTCGACACCCGCACCGGCGAGTACCTCTCGCGCGCCTGACCTCCCCACCCGACCCGACGACCGAGGACCGTCGATGACCGAGGACCCACGCGTCCCGTCACCGGGCCCGCCCCTGGCGTCGGACAACGGCGAGGCGGACCGCCCCCCTTCGGGCGCCCCGCCATCGGAACCCTCAAGCGCCCCGCCCTCAGAAGCCCCGCCAGCGGACGCGCCGCCATCGGACGCCACGCCGGGGCGGCGCCCCGACACCGGTGACCCCCACCGCTCGCGCGAGCGCGCCCTGAAGGTCCTGTTCCAGGCCGACGTCCGCGGCATCGAGCCCGTCGCGGTCCTGCGGCGCCTCACGAGCGACCGATCGGGTCTCGACCTCCTCGACGCCACAGAGGACGAGGGCCCGCAGAGCAGTGACGGGTCCGATCCGCTCGACGGGTTCTCCCGCGCCTTGGTGCTCGGCGTGAACGACCACCGCGAGGAGATCGACGCGCTGCTCGACGAGCACGCCGAGGGCTGGACGGTGCGACGGATGCCGGTCGTGGATCGCAACATCCTCCGCCTCGGCACGTACGAGCTGCTCCACGAGGACACCCCGCCCGCAGTCGTGATCAGCGAGGCGATCGAATTGGCCAAGGAGCTGTCGACCGAGCGCTCCTACCGCTTCGTCAACGGCGTCCTCGAGGCGATCCGACGCTCCGCCGACGAGGGCGGTGCGTGACCCTGGTGGCCCGGAGGCGACTCGCCCTGTAGTCTCCCTGACCGACAACCGAGCCAGACACTTCCCCGCACCTTTAAGCCGGTCCCGTGAGGCCGGGAAGGAGCGACCTTGCCAGCCGTGCCCGACGCCCCCGATCTCGAGCGGGGCGCCCGCCAGGTTCTCTCGGCCGACGACATCTCCCGTGCGGTCCGCCGGCTCGCCCACGAGCTGCTCGAGGCCAACAAGGGCCCCGACGGTCTCGTCCTGATGGGCATCCGCACGCGCGGGGTGCCGCTCGCCGCGCGCCTCGCCCACGCGATCGCCGACATCGAAGGGGTCGAGGTCCCGCGGGGCGCGCTCGACATCACCCTCTACCGCGACGACCTCAACCGCCGGGGTCCGCTACCGCTCGGTTCCACCGAGTTCCCCGTCGACATCGACGGCCGCACGGTCGTGCTGGTCGACGACGTGCTCTTCACGGGGCGTACGGTCCGGGCCGCGCTTGACGCGGTCCTCGAGGTCGGCCGTCCCGCTGCCGTCCGCCTGGTCGTCCTGGTCGACCGTGGCCACCGCGAGCTGCCGGTCCGGGCCGACCACGTCGGCAAGAACCTCCCGACGGCGGTGGCCGAGCGCATCTCGGTGACGCTCGAGGAGATCGACGGCGAGGACGGCGTGTTCATCCTCGACGAGGAGGAGTCGCGATGACGAGCACCGCCCCGCCCGCCGAGACCACCACCGCCGCGCGGATGAAGCACCTCATCGCGATCGGCGACCTCGACGCGGCACAGATCGAGTTGATCCTCGACACCGCCGAGAGCCTGCGCGAGATCGCAACGCGACCGATCAAGAAGGTCCCGACGTTGCGTGGCCGGACGGTGTGCAACCTCTTCCTCGAGGACTCCACCCGCACCCGCATCAGCTTCGACATCGCCGCCAAGCGGCTGTCGGCCGACGTCATCAACTTCTCCGCCAAGGGCTCGAGTGTCAGCAAGGGCGAGTCGTTCAAGGACACCGCGCTGACGCTGCGGGCGATGGGTGTGGACGCGGTCGTGGTGCGCTCGCACTCGGCCGGCGCCCCGCTCCAGCTCGCGCACTACCTCGACGTGCCGATCCTCAACGCCGGTGACGGGTGGCACCAGCACCCCACCCAGGCGTTGCTGGACCTGTTCACGATGCGCGACCACCTGGGCCGGCTCGACGGCATCGACGTCGCGATCGTCGGTGACATCCTCCACTCGCGTGTGGCGCGCAGCGAGGTCCAGGGGCTCAACACGATGGGGGCGAACGTCACGCTGGTCGCGCCGCCGACCCTGCTGCCGCCCGAGGTCGACACCTGGGAGGTGTCGGTGGCCCGCACGATCGACGAGGTGGTCGCCGAGGTCGACGTCGTCTACCTGCTGCGGGTCCAGCGCGAACGGATGAACCGCGCCTTCTTCCCCTCCACCCGCGAGTACGCGCGTTTCTGGGGCATGGACTCCGAGCGGCTCGAGCGGCTCCGCGAGGGCGCGATCGTGATGCATCCCGGGCCGATGAACCGCGGCGTCGAGATCACCGCGGACGTCGCCGACTCCGACCGCCAGGTCATCACCGACCAGGTCACCAACGGGATCGCGGTGCGGATGGCGTGCCTGTACCTGCTGCTCTCGGGACGGGGCGACGAGGTGGAGGTGGGCGCATGAGCGAGCTGCTCTTCAAGAACGGCCGGGTCGTCGACCCGACGAGCGACCACGACGCCACCGCCGACGTCCGGGTGGTCGACGGCGACGTCGCCGAGGTGGGTCCCGACCTCGGTGCCGGCACCGCCGAGATCGTCGACTGCTCGGGACTGATCGTCACTCCGGGGTTCGTCGACCTCCACACCCACCTCCGGGAACCCGGCTTCGAGGACGCCGAGGACATCGCGACCGGCTCGGCCGCCGCGGCCGCCGGCGGCTTCACCGCGGTCTGCCCGATGGCCAACACGGAACCGGTCTGTGACTCGGCGGCGGTGGCCGAGATGGTCTGGCGCCGCAGCGTCGAGGTCGGGCTGGTGGACGTCTTCCCGGTCGGGGCCATCACCAAGGGGCTGAAGGGGGAGGAGCTGGCCGAGTTCGGCGAGCTCCACAGCTCGGTGACCCGGGTCGACATGTTCTCCGACGACGGCATGCCGGTCGCCGACCCGTTGATCATGCGCCGTGCACTGCAGTACGCATCCACCTTCGACGCGGTCGTCTGCAACCACAGCGAGGATCCCTCGCTGACCGAGGGCGCCGAGATGAACGAGGGGGCGGTCTCGTCGGTCCTTGGGCTGCCGGGATGGCCTCGTGAGGCGGAGGAGGTCATGGTCGCCCGCGACCTGATCCTCGCCGCGGGTGTGGGCGCCCGGCTCCACGTGCCACACGTCTCGACCGCGGGGACCGTCGAACTGATCCGTGCGGCGAAGCAGCGCGGCATCCCGGTCACCGCAGAGGTCACCCCCCACCACCTGGTCCTGACCGATGACCTCATCGAGACCTACGACGCCAACCTGAAGGTCAACCCCCCGCTGCGGACCGAACGGGACGTGACCGCACTGCGCGAGGCCCTGGCGGACGGGACCATCGATGCAGTCGCGACCGACCACGCCCCGCACGCCCCCGAGCACAAGGACCAGGAGTGGGAGCACGCGCCGTGCGGCATGCTCGGGCTCGAGACCGCGTTCGCGGTCGTCTACACCGAACTCGTCGAGTCCGGGGTGCTCGACCTCCTGACCGCCGTGGCGCGCTTCACGACCGGACCCAGCAGCGTCCGTGACGTCGGCGAGCACGGCCGTGGGCTGCGCGCAGGCGAGCCCGCCCACCTCACCGTCATCGACCCCGAGGCGATCTGGACCGTGACCCCGTCAGACCTGCAATCGAAGTCCCGCAACACGCCGTTCGCGGGCCGGAAGCTCACCACCCGGCCCGTCCATACGCTGCTGCGCGGACGGTTCACCCTCCGCGACGGACAGGTGCGCGTATGAACGACCTCACAGCCTTCACCCGCCAGCGCACCCCGGCGCTCTTGATGCTCGAGGACGGCACGAGCTTCCGCGGCAGCTCGTTCGGGGCGTCCGGCACCGTGCTCGGCGAGGCCGTGTTCAACACCGGGATGGCCGGCTACCAGGAGGTCCTCACCGACCCGTCCTACCGCCGCCAGATCGTCACCATGACCGCACCGCACATCGGCAACTACGGCATGAACGACGCCGACGCCGAGTCGAGCGGGATCCAGGTCGCCGGGTTCGTCGTGCGGGAGGCGGCACGCCGCGCCTCGAACTGGCGGGCCGAACGCGAGCTCCCCGAGTCGCTCGTGGACGCCGGCGTGGTCGCGATCGAAGGGATCGACACCCGCGCGCTCGTGCTGCACCTGCGGGATCGGGGCGCGATGCGGGCCGGGCTGTCCACCGAGGTCCTCGACGAGGACGCGCTGCTCGAGCAGGTGCTCGACAGCCCCGGGATGGTCGGGGCGAACCTGACCACCGAGGTCACCACCCCCGAGCCCTACGTCGTCGCGCCCGAGGGCGAGGCCCGCTACCGCGTGGTGGCGCTGGACTTCGGGATCAAGCGCAACATCCTGCGCCAGCTCGCCGCGCACGGCTGCGAGGTCCAGGTGCTGCCCGCCAGCGCCACCCCGGACGACGTCCGCTCCCACCTGCCCGACGGGGTGTTCCTGTCGAACGGTCCTGGTGACCCCGCCGCGGTCGAACGCGGGGTGGAGACCGTCCGCGAGCTCCTCGGCGAGCGCCCCGTGTTCGGGATCTGCCTCGGCAGCCAACTGCTGGGCCGCGCGCTCGGGGCCGACACCTACAAGCTGGTGTTCGGCCACCGCGGGGTCAACCAGCCGGTCCTGCGGCGCAGCGACGGCGTGGTGGAGATCACGTCCCACAACCACGGGTTCGCGGTCGACGCCGCGAGCCTCGGCGAACGACGTGACGAGCACACCTTCGAGACCGCCGAGCACGGCCTGGTCGAGGTCAGCCACATCAGCCTCAACGACGACACCGTCGAAGGTCTCGCGTGCCGCGACCTCCCGGCGTTCACGGTCCAGTACCACCCCGAGGCCGCCCCCGGCCCCCACGATGCCCGCTACCTGTTCGAGCGCTTCACTGACATGATGGACCGGGCGGGTGCCCCGACAGGCTGACCACGGCCCGACCGAGGCACCCCCGGCAGCACGACACCGCGACACAGCGCAACAAGGAGCGAACATGAGTGACCAGGGACCTCCCCGCGACCCGAAGGCGGTCGTCCGAACCCACCCGGTGCGGGTTCGGGTGTACGCCCGGAACGGGGCCGTCATCACCGGCCTCGCACACATCAAGCCGGGCGCCTACCAGCGCCGCGTCTCCGACGTGCTGAACCTGGGGCAGGTGCAGTACATCGCCATCACCGAGGTGAGCTACGGCTTCAACGAGACCGGCGAGCAGGAGACCGAGTGCGTGCTCGTCAACGTCGACGACATCGTCATGGTCGACGTCTCCCCGCCCCGCCCCGGCGACGAGGACAAGAGGGAGCCCGAACTCCCCGGCGCGTCGCTCTGACCGCCACGCCCACCCACCCCTGACGAAGGACGCGCCCAACTATGCCCCGACGTGACGACCTGGACTCGGTCCTGGTACTCGGTTCCGGACCGATCGTGATCGGTCAGGCCTGCGAGTTCGACTACTCGGGCACGCAGGCCTGCAAGGTCCTGCGCGAAGAGGGCCTGCGGGTGATCCTCGTCAACTCGAACCCCGCGACGATCATGACCGACCCGACGTTCTCGGACGCCACCTACATCGAACCGTTGACGGTCGATGCGGTCCGAGCGGTCATCGCCCAGGAGCGCCCCGATGCGCTCTTGCCGACGCTCGGTGGCCAGACCGCGCTGAACCTGTCGGTCGAGCTGTCCGACGCCGGCATCCTCGACGAGTTCAGGGTCGAGGCGCTCGGGGCCGACCTCGACGCCATCCAGACCGCGGAGGACCGCCAGCGTTTCAAGGACGCGATGACCGAGATCGGGCTCGAGAGCCCCGAGTCGACCTACGTGCGTTCGGTCGACGAGGCGCTCGAAGCCGCCGAGGAGTACGGCTACCCGGTGGTCCTGCGCCCCTCGTTCACCCTGGGGGGCAAGGGTGGCGGCATCGCCTACGACCGCCCCGAGCTCACGACCATGATCCGCCAGGGCCTCCAGGACTCGCCCGTGCACGAGGTGCTCGTCGAGGAGTCCGTGCTCGGCTGGAAGGAGTACGAGCTCGAGGTCATGCGCGACAAGAACGACAACTGCGTCGTGATCTGCTCCATCGAGAACCTCGACCCGATGGGGGTCCACACCGGCGACTCGATCACCGTCGCTCCCGCGATGACGCTGTCGGACGTCGAGTACCAGCAGATGCGCGACGCCGCGTTCGCGTGTCTACGCCGGATCGGGGTCGAGACCGGTGGGTCCAACGTGCAGTTCGCCGTCGACCCGAAGTCGGGGCGGCAGGTCGTGATCGAGATGAACCCGCGCGTGTCGCGCTCGTCCGCACTCGCGTCCAAGGCCACCGGGTTCCCGATCGCCAAGATCGCCGCCAAGCTCGCCATCGGCTACAGCCTCGACGAGATCACCAACGACATCACCCGCGAGACCATGGCCGCGTTCGAACCGTCCATCGACTACGTGGTGGTGAAGTTGCCGCGGTTCGCCTTCGAGAAGTTCCGCGGCACCGACGACACGCTCACCACGAAGATGAAGTCGGTCGGCGAGGCGATGGCGATCGGCCGCACCTTCAAGGAGGCCCTCAACAAGGGACTCCGCAGCCTCGAGGACGGCCAGGTCGGCTTCGGTGCCGAGCCGGGGCTCGAGCTCACCGACGACGAGCTCGAGGAGCGCCTGCGCCGTCCTCACGTCCGACGGCTCGAGGCCGTCGACGAAGCCCTCACGCGTGGCTGGGACGTCGACCGCATCAGCGAGGTGACCGGCTACGACCCGTGGTTCGTCGACCAGCTCCTCCAGCTCATCGAGCGCCGGAAACAGCTCCGGATGTGCGAGCACCTCGCCGCCGTCCCCCACGATCTGCTGGCAGCGGCGAAGGCGGACGGGTTCTCCGATGCCCACCTCGCCCGGCTCCTCCAGACCACCGAGGACGCGGTCCGCTCACGCCGAGCGAAGGCGAACATCGCGCCGGTGTACAAGACCGTCGACACCTGCGCCGGCGAGTTCGAGGCCTACACGCCCTACCACTACTCGACCTACGAGACCACCGACGAGGTCTCCGACTCGGACCGTCCCAAGGTCATGGTCCTCGGGTCGGGTCCCAACCGCATCGGGCAGGGCGTCGAGTTCGACTACTGCTGCGTCCACGCGGTGTTCGCGCTGAAGGACGCGGGCTACGAGACCATCATGGTCAACTGCAACCCCGAGACGGTGTCGACCGACTACGACACCGCCGACCGCCTGTACTTCGAGCCGCTCACGTTCGAGGACGTCCTGGCGGTGATCGAGCGCGAACAGCCCGAGGGCGTGATCGTGCAGATGGGTGGCCAGACCCCGCTGAAGCTCGCCCAGCGTCTCGAGGCCGCGGGCGTCACGGTGCTCGGCACCTCGCCCGACGCGATCGACGTCGCCGAGGACCGGGGGCGGTTCGGGGCGCTGATGCGCGAGGTCGGTGTGCCGATGCCGCCGGGAGGTGTCGCCCGCTCGGTCGACGAAGCCCGGCAGGTCGCCGCCGAGATCGGCTACCCCGCGTTGGTGCGCCCGTCCTACGTGCTCGGCGGCCGGGCGATGGAGATCGTCTACTCCGAGGAGGACCTCGACCGCTACCTCCGGACGGCGGTCGCCTCGCCCGATCTCGCCGACGGCGACGGCTCGTTCTCGATCCTGATCGACCGCTTCCTCGAAGGCGCCATCGAGGTCGACGTCGACGCCGTGTTCGACGGCACCGAGACCTTCGTCGGCGGGGTGCTCGAGCACATCGAGGAAGCCGGTGTCCACTCCGGCGACTCGGCATGCAGCCTCCCACCGGTCACGCTCGGGCGCGGCCAGGTCGCCGAGATCGGACGCGTGACCGACGGCATCGCCCGCGGGCTCGGGGTCCGGGGACTCCTGAACGTGCAGTTCGCGGTCAAGGACGAGGTCATCTACGTGATCGAGGCCAACCCGCGCGCGTCGCGGACCGTGCCGTTCGTCTCCAAGGCCACGGGGGTGCCGCTGGCCCAGATCGCCGCCCGCGTCATGGTGGGCGAGACGCTGAAGGAGCTGCGGGAAGCCGGGCTCGTGCCCGAGCTGGACGCGGTCCGGGGCCCGCGCCCCGACCACGTCGCGGTGAAGGAGGCCGTGCTGCCCTTCGACCGGTTCCCGGGGGTCGACGCTCTGCTCGGTCCCGAGATGCGCTCCACGGGTGAGGTCATGGGGATCGACCGCAACTTCGGCACCGCGTTCGCCAAGTCCCAGGCCGGCACCGGCTCGATGGTCCTACCGACCGAGGGCAAGGTCTTCGTCTCGATCGCCAACCGCGACAAGCGCGCGATGATCTTCCCGGCGAAGCGGCTCCACGAGCTCGGCTTCGAGATCCTCGCCACCGAGGGCACCGCCGACCTGCTCGACCGTGCCGGCATCCCCGCGCAGGTGGTCCCGAAGGTCTCGACGGGAGATCGGACGCTGCTCGAGCTCCTCGAGGCGAACGAGATCGGGCTCGTGCTCAACACGCCCTACGGGAGCGGGCCACGCTCCGACGGCTACGAGATCCGCCAGGCGGCGGTCACCCACGGTGTGCCGGTCATCACGACGATGGCGGGGATCCTCGCGGCGCTCCAGGCCATCGAGGCGCTGGGCGAAGGATCCTTCGGGGTGACGCCGCTCCAGCACTACGCCGCGGTGCCTCCCGAGGTCGCGGAGGCCGGGTGACCACCGCCGCCCCGAGGAACCCCAAGGAGCCGGCCCGCGGGCGTCCCGCCGACGGACCGATCGTGGCGTCCTGCGAGGTGTTGGCGCGCAAGCGTGAGTCCGCCTACTGGACGCTCACGTTCGCGGCGCCCGAGATCGCCGAGCGGGCACGTGCCGGCCAGTTCGTCAACGTCGCCGTCGAGGCCCCCGGGACGCTCCTGCGGCGCCCGTTCTCGATCTACCGCGTGTCGCGGTCGGGTCCGGCCGCCGGGACCGTCGAGGTCGTCTTCGACGCGCACGGGCCTGGCACCGAGTGGCTGACGCACGTCGAGCCGCACGACACGTTGTCCGTGGTGGGGCCGCTCGGCTCGGCGTTCCCGCTGCCGCGGAAGAAGGTGTCCTGCCTGCTCGTCGGCGGGGGCTACGGGGTGGCGCCGCTGTTCTTCCTCGCTGAGGACCTCGTGCGGGAGGGCCTGCGGGTCGACATGATCGTTGGTGCGGGCACCCAGGACCGCATCTTCAACGCCATCGAAGCCAAGCGCATCACCGCGTCGGTGACGTTCACGACCGACGACGGCTCGTTCGGCACCCCCGGACGGGTGACCGACGTGTTCGAGGAGGTGGCTGAGACCTGCGGGACGGGGGTCGTCTACGCGTGCGGTCCGATGCCGATGCTGCGGGCGGTCGCCGAGGCGTCGCGCGAGCTCGAGCTGCCGTGCCAGGTCGCCACCGAGGAACACATGGCCTGCGGCGTCGGGGTGTGCTGGACCTGCGTGGTCCCGCTGCGGTCCAAGGGCGGGGCGCTGCGCATGAAGCGGGCCTGCATCGACGGGCCGGTGTTCAACGGCGCGAAGGTCGCCTGGGATGCCTCCCGCTGGGAGGTCGGGCCGGATCCGGCCCCTGGGGAGGACGACGACGGCGACGAGCCGAAGCGACTCACCGACGCGGAGGTGTGGGGCCAGTGAGTGCAACCTGGAGCGAGCGGGGCGACCTGACCGAGGTCGACACCTCTGAGGCGACCCGTGGCCTGGCCACCTCCGAGGTCGACCTGTCCGTCGACCTCGGCGGCCTCGCGATGCACAACCCGATCACGACCGCCTCTGGCTGCTTCGCCAGCGGTGCGGAGATCGACCGGTTCTACGACATCGCGGGCCTCGGCGCGGTCGTGGTCAAGTCGCTCACGCTCGAGCCGCGCGAGGGGTTGCCGACCCCCCGGATGCACGAGACCGCCAGCGGGATGCTCAACGCGATCGGGTTGCAGAACCCCGGCATCGACCGCTGGCTCGCTCGTGATCTGCCCTGGCTGCAGGGCAAGGACCTGCCCGTGGTCGTGTCGATCGCGGGGACCACGGTCGAGGAGTACCGCGAGCTGGCGCGACGGCTCCGCAACAAGCCCGGCGTGGCCGCGATCGAGGTCAACCTGTCCTGCCCCAACGTCGAGCACCGCGGGCTCGTGTTCGCCTGTCACGCCGAACCGTCTTCCGAGGTCATCCGCGCCGTGGTGCGGGAGTCGGCGGTGCCGGTGTTCGGCAAGCTGACCCCCGACGTCACCGATATCACCGCGGTGGCCCGGGCGGTCGTTGACGCCGGCGCGACCGGTCTGTCGCTCATCAACACCACCCTCGGGATGGCCATCGACCCCGACACCGGGGTCCCGCGGCTGGCCAACACCTTCGGGGGGCTGTCGGGCCCCGCCATCAAGCCGATCGCCATCCGCGCGATGTACCAGGTGCACCAGGCGTTGCCGCAGGTACCAAAGATCGGCATGGGCGGCTTGCGCACCGTCGAGGACGTCGTCGAGATGATCCGGGCCGGTGCCTGGGCGGTGGCCATCGGCACCGCCACGTTCGCCGACCCGTTCCGCCCGCTCGATCTCGTCACCGAGCTCCGGGAATGGCTCGCCGCCCGGGAGCTCCGGTCCGTCGACCAGATCCGTGGCGTCGTCACGCCCCGTACCGTGCCGACCCACACGACCCAGGAACCATGATCGACACCAACCCGCTCATCGTCGCACTCGACGTCCCCGAGCTCAGCGAGGCGGTCGAGCTCGCCCGTCGACTCCAGGGCGAGGTCGGCTACTTCAAGATCGGCCTCGAGCTGTTCAGCGCCCACGGCCCCGAAACGGTCACCGCGATCGGCGAGTTCGGTGACGTGTTCCTCGACGTGAAGCTGCACGACATCCCGACCACGGTGTCGCGCGCGACGCGCCAGCTCGGCCGGCTCGGGGTCGGCCTCGTGACCGTGCACGCCCTGGGCGGCAAGGACATGGTCGCGGCCGCTGTCGAGGGCCTGGCGCTCGGCGCCAAGGGTCACAGCGGTCCGCAGCCGCGCATCCTCGCGGTGACGGTCTTGACGAGCCTGTCGGACGCCGACCTCGCCACGGTCGGGCTGCCTGGCGCCGAGGACGCCGTCCTCGAGCTCGGGCGGACCGCGGTCGGTGCCGGCGCGCCCGGGCTCGTCTGCGCCCCGCGTGACGCCTCCCGACTGCGCCAGGAGGTCGGTCCCAGCACCGTCCTCGTCACCCCGGGGGTGCGCCCCGCCGGCAGCGACAGCGACGACCACGCCCGCGCCGCCACGCCGGCCGAAGCCGTCGCCGCGGGTGCGAACTACTTGGTGGTGGGCCGCCCCATCACCCGCGCGGCGGACCCCGTCACGGCCGCCCGATCGATCCTCTCCGAGGTCGACCCAGCCTGATCGGTCACACCTTCCGCACCGATAGCGGCACGAACGTGTGACACATCCGGGGGTGGTGCTGGGTCAGGCGCCGAACTCGGCGCGGTAGCGCGCGATCCGTTCGTGGTCGTCGTCGCTGAGCAGGCCCCGGTCGTCCACCTCCGCGATGATCTGGTCCATGTCGACGATCGCGCCGACCGCCATGTCGAACTCGTCGGCGAGCGCTCCGAGGGCGGGGCGCGCCCCGCCCGGCGGCACCTCCTGGCGGTCGACGGCGATCATCAGGCCGACCAGTTGCACGTCCGCGGCGGCGCGCAGCTTCGGGACCGTCTCCCGGATCGAGGTCCCCGCCGTCGTGACGTCCTCGACGATCACGACCCGGTCGCCGTCCCGCAGGTCGTGTCCCACGAGCACCCCGCCTTCGCCGTGGTCCTTGGCTTCCTTGCGGTCGAAGCAGTAGCCCACGTCCAGGCCGTGCTCGACCGCGAGGGCGACCGCGGTGGCGACGGCGAGGGGGATGCCCTTGTACGCGGGTCCGAACAGGACGTCGAAGTCGGTGCCGAACGAGGCGACGATCGCGTCCGCGTAGGCCCGACCCAGGGTCCACGCCTGCTCGCCGGTGCCGAAGCGTCCCGCGTTGATGAAGTAGGGCGTCCGTCGGCCGGACTTGGTCTCGAAGTCACCGAAGGTGAGCACGTCGGCGTCCAGCAGGAACGAGATGAAGTCCTGGGGCTGCATCTGCCGCTCCTGCGATCAGTAGTGGTAGGGGTGGTCGGACCAGTCGGGCGGTCGCTTCTCGAGGAAGGCGTCCCGGCCCTCCTGGGCCTCGTCGGTCATGTAGGCCAGCCGCGTGGCCTCACCGGCGAACACCTGCTGGCCGACGAGTCCGTCGTCGGTGAGGTTGAGCGCGAACTTCAGCATCCGCGCGGCGGTGGGTGACTTCCCGACGACCTTGCGCGCCCACTGGAGCCCGATCGTCTCGAGCTCCTCGTGGGGGACGACCCGGTTGACCATGCCCATCCGGTGCGCGTCCTCGGCGGAGTACTCGTCCCCGAGGAAGAAGATCTCACGCGCGAACTTCTGCCCGACCTGCTTGGCGAGGTACGCAGACCCGAAGCCCCCGTCGAAGCTCGCGACGTCGAGGTCCGTCTGCTTGAACCGGCCGGGCTCGCGGGACGCGAGCGTCAGGTCGCACACGACGTGGAGGCTGTGGCCACCCCCGGCGGCCCAGCCGGGGACGAGACAGATCACGACCTTGGGCATGAACCGGATCAGGCGCTGGACCTCGAGGATGTGGAGGCGGGCGGCCTTCCCTGCGTCAACGGTGTCCGCGGTCTCGCCCTCGGCGTACTGGTAGCCGGTCCTCCCGCGGATCCGCTGGTCCCCGCCGGAGCAGAACGCCCAGCCGCCGTCCTTCGGCGACGGGCCGTTGCCAGTCAGCAGCACACAGCCGACGTCGGTGGTCTGGCGGGCGTGGTCGAGCACCCGGTACAGCTCGTCGACGGTGTGGGGCCGGAAGGCGTTCCTGACCTCGGGGCGGTCGAACGCCACCCGGACGACGCCGTCCTCCACTGCACGGTGGTAGGTGATGTCGGTCAGGTCCTCGAAGCCGGCCACCGGCTCCCACAGCTCGTCATCGAACAGCTCGGAGACCACGTTGCATCCTCGCTCGGGCGGGGGAGAGCGTAGATGCCCGCGTACGGCGTTCACCTCCCGGAGCCGAGCGAGTAGGGTGGACGACCGTTCCCGCCACCAGCCGGATGTGAGTCATGCCCGTACCCGAGCTCGATCCCGAACAGCGCCAGGCGGCCCTCGAGAAGGCCAAGGAGGCCCGCCGCATCCGGGCGGAGCTGAAACAGATGCTCAAGGCCGGGGAGGTCCAGATCAGTCAGGTGCTCGCCCGTGCGGAGCACGCGGACGCGCTCGCCAAGATGCGAGCGGCCGAGCTGATCGGTGCCATGCCCAACGTCGGCAAGGTCGGTGCCCGTCGGCTCATGAACGAGCTCGGCATCGCCGACGGCCGGCGCCTCCAGGGCCTCGGGCCGCGGCAGCGGGAAGCGCTCATCGACCACTTCGAAGGGTGAGCCGGTGACGCGACCTGCTCGCGCAACGATCACGATCGGGGGGCTCGCCGGGACCGGCACCAGCACCCTCGCGTCGCTGCTGGGTGACCGGTTCGGTCTGGACGTTGTCTCGGGCGGCCAGATCTTCCGCGAGGCGGCCCGGGAGCGGGGGGTGACCCTCGCCGCGTTCGGCACGCTGTGCGAAGAGGATCCCGAGGTCGACCGTGGACTCGACGAACGGCAGATCGAACTGTTGCGGCAGGGCGGGCTGGTGCTCGAGAGCCGGCTGGGTGGGTGGCTCGCCCAGCGGGAGGGCATCGAGGCACTGAAGGTCTGTCTCAAGTGCGACGAGGACGAGCGGATGCGGCGCATCGTCGCACGCGAGGGGGGCGAGCTCGAGGAGCAGCGGCGTCGCACGCTCGAGCGCGAGGCCAGCGAAGCCGCCCGCTACAGCCAGTACTACGGGTTGGACCTCCACAGCTTCGCCCCCTACGACCTGGTCCTCGACTCCGGCCGGTGGAGCCCCGCGCAGCTCGCCGATCTGGTCGCAGCGGCGCTCGCCACGGCCTGACAACCTGGTTCGGGGCTGTGCTGCCCGGGGTCCTGGCGCCCGGCGCGGTACAGTGGTTGGCCGCACTGGAGCATCCGCTCCGCCAACTCCCTTGCTTCATCCCACCTGGAGGTGGTGGCCATCGCCCGCATCGACGACCTCATGGACAAGGTCGAGTCCCGGTTCCATCTCGTGCATCTCGCCGCCAAGCGCGGCCGCGAGATCAACGAGTA
>JAWVZB010000075.1:0-15061 GCA_033722375.1 Nitriliruptorales bacterium
CGGGGTCGACCCCGAGCACGTCGTACGGGTCCTGCACACCACTTCCCCCAGGTAGCCGACTCCGTGCCTTGTGGGCATCGGCGCCGGCCGGAGGTCCCTTGAGCGGGGGACAGCCACTGAGGTGGATGACATCGCGACGCAGGATCGTTGTCCACACCCGTCGAGCAAGCAAGCGACCTCGAGCCGATGCCCCCTCTGTATCGTGGCGACGAAGTCCGCTGCGGTAGCAGATCGCTACCATCACTGCCATGGGCGTGAACATGCACATCCGTGACGTCGACGCCGAGGTCCACGAAGAGCTCGTCCGGCGAGCCGACGCGGCCGGGATGAGTCTGCGCGCGTACGTCATCGACGTGCTGCGCAGGCACACCTCGCTGCCGTCGTTCGACGAGTGGGTCACTCGGGTCTGGGCTGCACCACCACTTCCGGACGACCCACGCAGCAGTGTGGAGCTCGTCGAAGAAGGCCGTCGAGAGGCCGACGACCGGTGACCGCCCGTCAGTACGTCGTTGACGCCTCGGCGGTCGTGGAGGTCATGCGTGAGTCAGACCTCGGTCGGGAACTCGCGGAGATGATGAGCGAGGCGGTTCTCGTCGCGCCCGCCCACCTCGATGCTGAGGTGCTGTCCGCGATGGGGCGGCTCGTCCGGGGCGGGACGCTGGGGGCGGACGCCGTCACGCAGCGGGTTGCCTATCTCGATCAACTGCCGGTTCGCCGGCATCCGCTGCCGCCCCTTGTTCGTCAGGCGTGGGCGCTGCGCGATGTCGTCGCCCTACGGGACGCCCTCTACGTCGCGTGCACGGAAGCCGTCGACGGTGTGCTCCTCACCTTGGACCGTCGGCTCGCCAGGAGCGCCCCGGTCGAGGTCGAACTCATCGGCTGACCACTGCCGGCCTCAGGTGCTCCGGGAAGGCCCTACCGGTGGCACCGGTCCGGGGTCGTCGACCGGTGACCGCGGCAGCTTCGACAGGACCTTGCGCGACGCCCAGTCGAGGATGGCAGGCTCGTCGATCACGACCACGGTGAGGAACGACACCGTCAAGGCAGGCGCGACCAGCGGTCCAGCCAGCGCCCCGACCAGGACGGCCCCCGCCAGGTCCGGGCGCCGGACGGCGGCAGCCGACAACGCCACCCCGAGCACGACCGCAGCGGCCGCGATCAGCAGCGGTCCCGCGACGGCCGCTCCGACGGACAGCGCCACCACTGCGGCCCACACCGCGACGGTGGAGGCGAGGACCGCCGCTGCCGGAAGCTTCGCGACCAGCCCCGGCTGACCCCCTTCGCCGAAGAGTCTGACCGCCGCCCACATGAGCCACGCTCGGGGCGCCGGAACGTCGAGGTCGACCATCGCCCGTCGGAAGAGGTGGTCGGCATCGCGACGGAGCCGCCCCGACTCCGACGGTGGCGCCGCCTCCGCCTCGTCACACAGATGATCGTGGAGGAGTGCGGCCAGCGTGTGGCGCCCGAACGAGGAGATGACCCCCCACAGCCACGGCGGCACCGACGCCAGATCCGTGGATTGACCCACCTCGTGCGCCGGGACGACGATGAACCGGTCCGGCCCGTCCTCGACCTCGATCTCGTAGCCGAGGGGCTCGAGCATCCGCCAGGTCACCTTGGCGAACGGTCCGACCCGGGACGGTTCGAGGTGCTCGAGCTGGATCGTCGCTTTCGGCCACCCAGGTGTGGGGTTGCCCTGGTCGTCCCAGCGAACGTGCACGAAACCCATCGGCTGCTCCCGCTCCGGCCTCCATGTCACACCCCAGTTCTACCGTGGAACTCGTCACGCCACTGCCGCCGATGTCCGGTTGGCACCAACGAACAGGGGGCGCACATGGAGGTCACACCGAAGCTCCAGCACGAGCTGCTGGCGGTCGAATCCGAGCACGACGTCTACGGGATGATCGAGCTCGAGGTCCCCGAGCAGACGGACGATGTGTCGAGCGAACGTCCCCCCCTGCGGCTCGCGCTCGTCCTCGACCGCTCCGGCTCGATGGGCGGCGAGAAGCTCGACACCGTCAAGCGCTGCGCCCACTTCCTCGTCGACAAGCTCAAGCCGTCCGACGAGCTCGCGCTCGTCACCTACGACGACGACGTGGACCTGCTCGCCGGCCTCCAGCCGGTCGACGCCGGCGAGTTCCACACCGCCATCGACTCGATCTTCACCGGTGGGATGACCAACCTCTCCGGCGGCTGGCTCAAGGGTCAGGAGGAGCTCCGCCGCCGCACGGACGGGACCCGGCGCATCCTGCTGCTCACCGACGGGCTCGCCAACGTCGGGGCCACCGACGCCGGCCAGCTCATCGGACTGGCGCAGGGCGCTGGCGCGAACCAGATCTCGACCACCACCATCGGGGTGGGCGACGGGTTCAACGAGGAGCTACTGACCGGCATGGCCGACGCCGGACAGGGCGGGGCGTGGTTCGCGGAATCGGTCGACGACGCCCCCGGCATCTTCGCCGACGAGTTCGACGACCTCGTCGCGCTGTTCGCCCAGAACGTGTCGGTCGAACTCCGCCCGTCCGACGAGGTCGAGGTGCTCGGCATCCTCAACGACTACCCCGCGGTCGGGGTCGACGGGGGCGTGCAGGTGCAGGTCGGCGACGTGTACGCCGGCCAGCGTGTCCGGGTCGTCTTCCGGCTCCACATCCCCGAGCTCGCGGGCCTCGGCGTGCGGCAGGTCGCCGACGTCGTGCTGCGCTACGTCACCGTCGGCGACACGATCGAAGCGCACGAGACGACGCTGCCGATCACCGTCAACGCCGTTTCGGCCGACGAGGCGGCCGCCGCGAACCCCGACGGCGAGGTCACCGACGAGGTCACTGTGCTGCTTGCGGCCAAGGCCACCGACGAGGCCCGGCGGCTCGCAGATCAGGGCCGCACCGACGTGGCCGCGGGGATCCTCCACCACGCGGCGGACGATCTCCACGAAGTCGCGCCCCGCTCCGACCGCTCGGCGGCGCTGCACCAGCAGGCCGACGACCTGCTGCGCACCGCCAAGGAGATGGCCGACGCCGCTTACAGCGCGGCGTCCAGCAAGCGGCTCCACTACCGCTCGCACGAGATGAAGAACCGCCGCCGCAACCGCGACGACTCGTGATCCCCGACGGACACGGGAGGGTCGGCTCACGCGCCTGGATCTGAACTAGGGTGACCAGCAGCAGGGTTCGGAGGGGCATGGGGCCGACCAAGAGCAGCACCGTCCGGTTCGAGACGCGCACGACCATCGACGGTCCGATCGAGGACGTGTTCGCGCGTCTGACCGACCTCGACCATTACGGCACCTGGATGCACCGCACGGGGCTCTTCGGAGGTTGCCGCCAGGTATCCGACGGCCCGGTACGGGAAGGCACGCGATACGTCGACAGGTCGCGCATGGGGACCTTCCATGGCGAGGTGACCGAGTTCGAGGCACCGACCAGGGTCAGCTTCGTCGAAACCATGCGGATGTTCGGTCAGGGCGCGATGCAGGCGCGCCCCGCCTACGAACTCGAACCCGACGGCGACCGCACCATCGTCCACCACGTCGCCGAGGGCGAGATGTGGGGGTGGATGCGGATCATGAAGCCCATGGCCGGGATGATGGCGAGCTGGGAGCGATCGCGGGTCCTCAGCTCGTTGGCTCGCTCGTTCGAGCAGGAGCAGGTGTAGACGTTCTGGTCAGGGGCACGGCGACGTCACGTCGGGCCCGGTGATCCCCGTCCGACAGCCGGGCGGGCTCGCGGAGGACCGCTCTCTCGGCGAACCTCACGTTGCGGGCACGAGCATCCGGTAGCGAACGGTCTCCTCGAAGCCCATCCGGGCGTAGATGGGCTTCCCCATCTCGCTGGCCTGGAGCACCCCGACCTCGCAGCCCAGATCGCGGCCCGCCCGGAGGGTCTCCCAGGTGAGTAACTCGCCGATGCCGCGGCGTCGGAACGCCTCTCTGACCGCGATCGTGTACACGCCCGCGACGCGCCCCGAGACCACGAGCTGGCCGCAGCCCGCGACCTCACCGTCCACCGTGCCGACGATCCAGCGCATCCTGTCGTCGTCGATCACCGAGGCGGGGATGAGGACGCGGCAGTACTCGAGCGGAACGCCGAACGCTTCCGACGCCACGGCCGCCGCGTCCTCCACGTGTTCCGGCTGCATCGGAGCGATATCGGCCACCGCCTCGGGAGACGGCGGGATCCCGTCCAGGGACGTCAGCGCCATGCCCGGCATGGAGTGCTCCCTGGGCGTCAGGTCGAGGTCGGCGGCGTGCTCGGCGACGGTCGCGAAGAGCGGATCAGGCACCGTCACCCAGAACGGAGCCTCCCGTCCGGTCAACCACGCCACCGCGTCCGCCAGGTCCTGCGGGTCGGGGTCAGTGAAGACGAACGCCTGGTTGAACAGACCGAAGGGGACGCCCGTGCCGGCAGCGGTGATCGCCCCGAACCTCTGGGATCCACCAGCCTCGATGTGTTCCGCGGTCGCCGTGAGCCACGCCGCCCAGCTGTCGTGTGCATCGTTCAGAAGCTCTGCGTCCACCCGCCCCTCCCTGGCCGGATGTTCGAGTCTGCCACGGCCCGCGGTGAGGCGCTCCGCGCAATGAGCCCACCTCGCAGCCCACCCGTCGGTGCAGCAGGCCGCCCCACGGCCTCGACGTGTATACGTGTCCACTACGACGCCGCGGGAACCCCCGTGCAGAGCGGTCGGAGGTCGCATGACAGGGGTCAGCTGGAGGGACTTCGCTGCCGCTGCGCCTGAGCTGGCGGCAGCCGTGCGGCGACGGTTCGAGGCCAACCTCCACCACGTCCTCGGGACCATCCGCCCCGACGGCGCCCCGAGGCTCAGCGGCACCGAGGTCACGATCGGCGAGGACGAGCTGACCGTCGGGATGATGCCCGACTCCCACAAGCTCGCAGACGTCCGGCGCGATCCCAGGGTCGAGGTGCACAGCGCCCCGCTCGAGGAGGACCTCGCGACCGGTGACGCCAAGCTGTCGGGGCGGCTCGTGCCGATCGACCCGCCCGGCACGTCCGCGGCGCCACCCGGCAGCTACTTCCGGCTGTCGATCGAACGGGTGAGCCTCGTCACCGTGCGAGGGAACGAGCTGGTCTTCACCATCTGGAACACCGAGGAGGGGCTGCGGGAGGTCCGCCGCGGCTGATCGGCGAGATCGGGGCCCTCTGGTCGAGTCGCCGCTCTTCCCGATCGCATCCGTACCAAGTTGATTGACGTTCGGTTGCGATTGACGTTCGGTTGTCATACGGTGGGCACCGACATGACCACCACTGCGGACGAACTCGCCGACGAGGTCCTCGAGCGCACCGGGGACGACGCCGACGTGCTGCGCAAGCTGCTCGACCGGCTCGACGACGCGCTGTCGGCCGGGGCGCTCGAACGCACCGTCCGGCTGTGGGACATCTCCAACGCCGAGCTGGGACGCATGTTCGGGGTGAGCCGTCAGGCTGCCAGCACGTGGCTCCAGGACGGGCCGCCGGCCGCACGTCGCGATCAGGTTGAGCTGCTGGGCCAGGCCACCGACCTGCTGGACCGTTGGGTCAAACGCGAGCGGATCCCCGCGGTCGTGCGGCGCCCCGTCGACGTCCTCGACGGCCGGACCCGGCTCGAGGTAGCACTGGACGGAGAGTTCGAGCGGCTGCGTGACGAGCTGCGGGACACCTTCGACCTGGCGCGCGTCGCCCCGTGATCGAGACGACGCTGCCGCCCGGCCACGTCTGGCTGCGGTTGGCCAAGCCCCACTACGACGACCCCTTCGACCCCACGTACGCCGCCCAACAGGGCGGGCGCTGGAACCCGCCCGACTCGTGGCCGACCCTCTACCTCAACGAGGACGTCCGGACCGCCCACGCCCAGCTCCGCCACCTGTTCCTCGGTCGGGGTATCGACCCCGAGGATCTCGACGACGACGCGCCGGTCGTGCTGGCCGCCGCGACCCTGCCGTTACGACAGACGGTCGCCGACCTCCGCGACGACGACGGGCTCGAGGAGGCAGGGCTGCCCACCACCTATCCCCGCTACCGCAACGGCCAGCCGGTCCGCTACGACCGCACCCAGCCGGTCGGGCAGCAGGCCCACGACGCGGGGCTGCGGGGCGTGTGGTGCCGCTCCGCCGCGGAGGGTGGCGGCAACGAGCTCGCCTGGTTCCCCGCGTCACGCGCCGCCGCGAGACCTGTCTGGGACGAGCCGAAGCCGTTCGGGGCGTGGCGGCACGCCCGCACGTTCGACGACATCACCTAGCCAGCCCGTCGTCCACAGGATCAGACAAGGCGATCTACCGACGTGCCCTGTCCGCCCGGATGCTCGTTGCCGACGTCGGACAGGAACGGCACCATGGCGGTTGAGGAACGGCAGCGGCACGAGCTGCACGCACGTTCGGATCAGGTGTTGGGCCCCGAGGAAGCGTCGACGCTGATGAGCTACCTCCCGCCGGTCGGTTGGGCAGATGTGGCCACCAAGCGTGACCTCGACAACTTCGCGAACCAGCTCCGCATCGAGTTCCGGGACGCGATCCACGACGAGGTCGGGGCGCTGCGCCGCGACTTCAACGCCAGGATCGACGGGGTCCACGGCGAGCTGGACGCGCGGCTCGACAAACTCGACGACAACCTGAACGGCCGGATCGACAAGCTCGACGACCGGATCGACAAGCTCGATGCCCGGATCGACAAGCTCGACGAGCAGCTCGCCGCGAACCTGCGGGTACTGCTGTTCTCGATGCTCGGGGCGATCTTCACCACCGCCAGCCTCGCCTTCGGGGCCGCCCACCTCTGACGATCTCCGGCCGCCCCGCCGACCGCATTACCTGGTGAGCAGCTCGAACTCTTGTGCTCCGAGGCTCATCGCCACCGACGGACGATGCGCGGAGCGGGCCGATGCCGTTAGCGTGGTTCGACAGGTCCACCGCCGGGGTGAGCGGGTGTCATGACAGGTACCGACCAACTCCGGGACGCGCGCGAGGCGTTTGTCGTGGGTCGTTGGGCGGACGCGTGCCGGGACTTCGAGGCTGTCGGGCAGCCGCTCGGACACGAGGACCTCCATCGGCTGGCCATGGCGCGATACCTGATCGGCCAGGAGGAGGGGAGCGTCGACACCTGGACGCGGGCATTCCACCTCGCCCGCGAGCAGGACGACCTGGCGCGGGCGGCGCGGAGTGGCTTCTGGATCGGGTTCGTGCTGCTGAACCGCGGCGATCTGCCCGGCGGAAACGGGTGGATCGCCCGGGTGCAACGTCTGTTGGGCGACACCTCTGGCGGTGAGCTCCACGGTGGCCACGTGGACTACCTCGTCGCACTGCGAACCATCTTCCAAGGTGACGCCGAGAGGGCCCACACGAGCTTCCGGGAAGCAGCGCAGATCGGTGCTCGCACCGGTGACCGAGACCTCGAGACGTTGGCGCGACTGGGTGAAGGCCGGGCGCTGATCCGGCTCGGCCGCCGGGACGAGGGGGTCGCATGCCTGGACGAGGCGATCGTCGCCGTCGGCTCCGGCGAGGTTTCCCCGGTGGTCGTCGGCGACAGCTACTGCACGGCGATCGACGGGTGCCACGAGCTGTTCGACGTTGACCGCACGACCCAGTGGACGGAGGAGTTGAGCCGCTGGTGCGAGCACCACCCGGACCTCGTCGCGTTCCGGGGCCAGTGCCTGCTCCACCGTGCCGAGGTCCTGGCACTGCGTGGTTCCTGGCCGGATGCCCTGTCGGAGGTCGATCGCGCCCTCCAGCGTCATGCGCGCCCCGCCGGGCAACTCGCCGTGGGTGCGGCCCACTACCAGCAAGGGGAGCTCCACCGCCTGCGAGGAGAAGCGGAGGCCGCCGAGGCTGCGTACGAGCAGGCACGTCGCAAAGGCCGGCAGCCTCAACCCGGCCTGGCGCTGCTGCGTCTCGCGGAGGGCAAGGTCGCCGAAGCGGCGGCCGCGATCCGCCGTGCCCTGGCCGAGTCGGGCGACGCGACGATGCGGTCGCGGCTCCTGCCGGCTGCCGTCGAGGTGCTGGTGGCTGCCGGCGACCTCGATGCGGCACGGGACGCCGCCCGCGACCTCGAAGCAACCGCAGCGGGCTACCGCAGCCGGTTGCTGGACGCCGAGACGGCACACGCGCGTGGCAGGATCCAGCTGGCGACGGACGAGCCCGAGGCTGCACTGTCGTCGCTTCGCCAGGCACTGGAGCGGTGGCACGCCCTCGATGTTCCCCACCAAGCCGCGCGTGTCCACCTGCTGCTCGGGCAGGCATCCCACGCCATCGGTGACGAGCACGGCGCACGCTCGGAGTGGGCGGCTGCGCGGGAGATCTTCACCGAACTCGGCGCGTCCGCCGATCTCGACCGACTCCGGGAGCTGGCTGCCGAAGGGCGCGAAGACCGCGATACCCACGGGCTGTCGGACCGTCAGCTCGAAGTGCTCCAGCATCTCGCGGAGAGACACAGCAACCGTGAGATCGCCGACAAGCTGGTGATCAGCCACCGGACCGTGGAGCGGCACGTCAGCGACATCTTCACCAAGCTCGACGTCACCTCGCGCGCGGCCGCCGTCGCCTACGCCTACGAACACGACCTCGTCTGAACCGTCTGCGTGCAGACACCCACGCTCCCCGACGAGGAATTGGGTGTGTTCCCCGAAGTCACGAGCTCGAGCAGTTCGTAGCGTGATCCTGGATCGGGAAGGACCGATCCGACGCACCAGCGACGACGAGGTCACGTCATGCCGAGCACATCCAGAGCGACCGCATCCGACACAGTGAGCTTCGAAGGGGCCGACATCCGCCTCGAGCATCTCGACGGCGGCTACAGCGTCTGCTTCGAGCGACACACGGCCGACGCCGACCTCACTGACGTGTTCCAGGGGCTGCCTGACGACCGCTCGCCCCTACCCCGCTGGGGCTACGTCATCGCGGGTCGCATCGGGTTCCGCTTCGAGGACCACGAGGAGGTCTACGAGGCCGGTGAGGCGTACTACGTCCCGCCGGGCCACACCGTGAGGCACCACGCCGGAACCGAGATCGTGGAGTTCAGCCCCACCCAGGAGCTGGCGACGACCATCGATGTGGTCGCCGAGAACCTCCGCCGGTCCGGCGTCCCTCTGGAGACCGACGACCACGGCCACGACGCGTGAGGAGACAGCCATGAACTACGAACTCGCCTACAAGATCGGCTTCCACCCGTGGGAGGATGCCGCCGACCACGATCCCTTCGTCGAGACCTTCTCCGAACTCCTCGATCGGGAGGAGCAGGGCCAGGAGCCGCCCTTCGGGCGTGCGCTCGACCTCGGCACCGGCAGCGCCATCTGGGCCGTCGAGCTCGCACGACGCGGCTGGCAGGTCACCGGCATCGATGTCGTCGATCGGGCCCTTGACCGGGGCCGCGAGCGTGTCCGAGAGGAAGGTGTGGACGTCCGCCTGGTCCACGGCGACGTCACCGAGCTCGAGGCCGCCGGGGTCGGGACCGGCTACGACCTGCTGCTGGACACGGGAACCTTCCATGGGTTGACAGAAGCGGAGCGCAGCGAGATGGGCGCAGCGGTCACGGCGGCCGCGGCACCGCAGGCGACGCTCCTCCTCCTCGTGTGGCCACGGCGGCGCCGTCCGCTCATCCGGGGTGCCGACCGGGACGAGGTCAGGGCGGCGTTCCCGCAATGGATCATCACCGACGTCGTGCCGTCCCACTTCGAGGTACCGGCGATCCTCGAGCCCATCCTGCGCCCCGACGAACACTGGTACCGCCTCGAGCGTCGTGGGCAGGCGACGTGATCTCGCCACCGGGGGTGTGGGACATGCCTCCAGCGGCCCGGTAGCCGACCGCGCCATCCGCGCCGTCTCACCACCCCCGGCCCACGGTCCCGGCTGAGCACGGTGCATGGCTACTAGCGTGCCTCTGTCCGTGGTGCAGGGAGGGCGACCATCTTCAAGGACGCACACGTCATCATCACCGGGGGTTCCCGAGGCATCGGGTTCGCGACCGCCACGGCTCTGGCAGAGCGCGGGGCGCGGGTGTCGCTGCTCGCCCGGGATCGCGATCGCCTCGCGGACGCAGCTGCTCAACTGGCCGACGACGGGGCGGTGGTGGAGACCGCCAGTGCCGACGTGGCGGACCCTCGCCAGACGGCTCGCGCCATCGACGGGTGCGTGGCGACCCAAGGCCCTGCTGACGTGCTCGTCACGAGCGCGGGCATGGTCCATCCCGGCCGCTTCGTCGAGCTCGACGACGACGTGTTCCGCCGCACGATGGAGGTGAACTACTTCGGCACGCTTCACGCCATCCGCGCCGTGGCACCGTCGATGGCGGACCGCGGCCGAGGCAGCATCGTCGGGATCAGCTCTGCTGCGGGGCTGTTCGGCGTCTACGGCTACACGGCGTACGCCGCCTCGAAGTTCGCCGTCCGCGGCCTCCTCGAATCCCTCCGACAGGAGCTCCGACCCCACGGCGTGCACGTCGTCTGCGTGTTCCCCGCAGACGTCGACACCGACCAGCTGCGGGAGGAGAACCGGCTGAAACCACCCGAGACCAAGGCGATCTCCGGCACCGTCTCGCCGATCGAGCCACAACGCGTCGCCGACGCCATCGTCGCGGCGATCATGCGGGGACGCAGCCATGTGACGACGGACCTCGCCACGGCAGCCCTCGACCGGCTGATCGGGGTGGCTCGGGGCGTCGTCTACTCGATGGTCGACCGCAAGGTCGATCAGACTCGGTCCGACTCGAAGGGGTAGCGCGAGGGCCCCGGGAGCAGACACCTGTGTCACACCCGAGCCCTACGGTGATGGTCACGCGAGGATCGCGAACCGAACGGGGCAACCGATGAGCGTCACCGACCGCATCGCCGGGACCCTGCTGGGTCTCGCGGCCGGTGACGCGCTCGGGGCGGGCTACGAGTTCCAGTCCGCCCCGCTCGGCCCGGACGGCGAGGCCGAGATGATCGGCGGGGGGCTCGGCGGCTTCGCGCCGGGGGAGTGGACCGACGACACCTCCATGGCGGTGTGCATCGCCGAGGTCACCGCCACCGGAGGCGAGGTCGATCTGGACGCCATCGGCGAGCGGTTCCTCGACTGGTACCGCCAGGGCCCGAAGGACGTCGGGGTGTCGACCTCCGCGGTGCTGCGGCAGGCACAGCGGGGCGCCGAACTCCGCGCCGCCGCCGACGCCTACTTCGACCGGCATCCGAAGGGCGCGGCCGGCAACGGCAGCCTCATGCGGACCGCGCCGGTCGCGCTCGCCACCCTCGACCAGCCGCTCGACGCCACCGCCGGGCTGGCCCGCCAGGTCTCCCACCTGACCCACGGCGACCCGCTCGCCGCTGACGCGTGCGTGCTGTGGTGCGTCGCGATCCGGACCGCGGTCGACGAGCAGCGCTTCGACGGGCTGGCCGAGGGCCTGCCGCTCGTCCCTCCTGAGCGACGTGATCGATGGGCCACCTGGATCGAGGAAGCCCGGACGAAGCCGCCAGCCACCTTCGCGCCCAACGGGTTCGTCGTCCCCGCGCTCCAGGCCGCCTACGCCGCGATCGTCCAGACCCCCGCGCCCGACGACGGACCCGGCTGCCTCCACCTCCAGGACGCCCTGCACAAGGCCGTCCGCATCGGCCACGACACCGACACCGTCGCCGCCATCGCCGGGTCGCTGCTCGGGGCGCGCTGGGGCGGGTCGGCGATCCCGTTCGGATGGCGGCGGATGCTGCACGGCTGGCCCGGCTACCGGGCAGGCGACCTGATGCGACTCGCGGTGCTGACCGCGACCGACGGGCGGGGCGACGGGATCGGCTGGCCAGGTGTCGAACGGGTTCCGCCCCAGGCGGGGCGCCGCGCCGCCGAGCTGCCCGGCGAAGACTGGCTCGTGCTCGGCAGCCTCGCCGACCTCGAGCACCTCGACGACACCCACCCCGACGTCGACGACGTCGTGTCGCTGTGCCGCGTCGGCACCAACCAGATGCCCGCCGAGGCCGACCACCACCAGCTCTACCTCGTGGACCAGTCCGGCGACGGGCACGGCGGGCCCAACCCCAACCTGCCGTTCGTGCTCGCCGACACCGCCGACGCGCTCGCCACGCTGCGGGACGAGGGCCGGCGGGTGTTCCTCCACTGCGCCGCCGGCGCCAGCCGCACCCCCACCGTCGCTGCCGCCTACCTGGTCCGCCACCGTGGACTCGACCCCGACCAGGCGATCGACCGGGTCGGCGAGGTCGCCCCGTGGAGCTGGGCCAACCCCGACTTCCGGGACGCGCTCGGGGCGCTCTGACGCCCGGGATCCCTGCGAACGAGGAAGTGGAGAGCTCCTGCTAGTGAGCGTCGCTGGAGGGATCGGCTGGAGACACGTCCGTCACCGCGCAGAGGCGCCACGTGCCGGGAACACCCTTGAGCGTGTGCTCGCCGCGATCCTCGAACTGGATCCCCGAGCCGACGACCAGACCCCGGAGCGTGCCCGAGGCGACGGTCTCCCCGGCGTCGGCATGCTCGAGGAGCCGTGCCGCGATGTGGACCGCGATACCGCCGACATCGCCGTCGAGGAGTTCGCACTCGCCGGCATGGACCCCAGCCCGGATCTGCAATCCCAGGTCGCCCAGCGTCTCGTGCAGTTTCACGGCACACGAGATCGCAAGTCCCGGTCGCTCGAAGAGCGCCAGCGACCCGTCACCGAGCGTCTTGACGACCTCGCCCCCGTAGGCGGTCACGGTCTCGTGGATGGAGTCCTCGTGCTGGGCGAGCAGTCCGAGCCAACGCTGATCGCCCAGCTCCGAGGCGAGTTGGGTGGACCCGACGACGTCAGTGAAGAGCACGGTGCGCAGGACCCGGTCGGGCTCTGGCGCGGGGCGGTGCCCGGTGACGAACCGTTCGATCTCGTCCACGATGGAAGCGGTGTCGCCGACCCAGAGCTGGTGGTCGATCCCTTCGAACTCCACAAGCTCGGCGTTGGGCATCTGCGACGCCATCCACCGTGCGCCACGGATGTTGACGACGCGGTCGCCGCGCCGATGCAGCAGCAGCGTCGGCACGCGCACCACGGGTAACAGGTTCCGGACGTCGATGTCGAGGAACATCTCGAACAGGTCCCGCACCACCCCCGGGGGTGCCGCGTATCGTTCGATGCGGGCCTGATGGCGTCGGGCCTGCGGGTCGTCGGCAACCGACGGAGCGAAGATCTCCAGGATGCCCCCGTCCCCCCAGAGGGGCGCGATCAGCTCGCGGTTCGCCTGTAACAGCGCGTCCGCCGGAGCCGCCCACGGATAGTCGTCGTCCTCCACCGACCGAGGGACCGCTCCGTACAGCACGAGTTGCCGCGTCCGGTCCGGATGGGTCGCCGCGAACAGGATGGCGGCCGCAGCACCTTCGGAGAAGCCGAAGAGTGTCGCCCGCTCGACCCGGAGGTCGTCGAGGACCGCCAGCATGTCCTCGACCCGCTCCTCCAGGGTCGGCGGCCGGGGGACCGGGTCCGACAGGCCCATGCCTCGCTTGTCGAAGTTGATGACCCGGGCGAACCGGCCGAGTCGCTCGAGGAACCGCGCCGCCGCCGGGTGGTCCCATATCAACTCGACGTGGGAGAGGAAGCCCCACACCAGGAGCAGCGGCTCCTCACCTTCGCCGAAGACCTGGTACGCGACGTGGGCGTCGTCACCGCTGCGTGTGTACATCGTCTCCGGCATGGACACGAGGCTAGGCGCCGGTCCTTGCCCGAGGGACCTACGCGTCGGGAACGTCGAAGCGGGCGCGGCCGCCCACCGGGGCTCTCGCGGGAGGCGGAACGTCGCGTGCGTCGCCGCTAGCTTGACCGCAGGAGGTCGCCGTGCGGATCCTGCTCAACATCATCTGGCTGCTGGTCAGCGGCCTCGAGCTGGCGATCGCCTACGCCATCGCGGGGCTCCTCGCGGTCGTGTTCATCGTCACCATCCCGCTGGCCGTCCCTGCCTTCCGGCTCGCCGGCTACGCGCTGTGGCCGTTCGGACGCGCCGTCGTGGACCGCCCCGACTCCGGGGGCGGGGCGCTGCTGATGAACATCGTGTGGTTCGTCGTGGCGGGATGGTGGCTCGTGCTCGCCCACCTCGTCGTGGCGCTGCTGCTCGCCATCACCATCATCGGGATCCCGTTCGCGATCGCCGTGTTCAAGATGTCCAAGCTCGCGCTGGCCCCCTACGGCAAGGACATCCTGGACCTCCACCAGGCGCGCCAGAGCGACGCCGTGGTGGTGCAGGAGCCCCCGAAGCGCTGACGTGCCGCGGCAACCTCCGGGCGACGGGCGGCGTCCCACAGAGGCGAGCGAGCGACCGAGGTGACGATGACGATCCGGCCGGGCATCACGACCGCGAGGCTCGCGACGGTGCTGATGGTGGCAGTGCTGGCCGCGTCGTGCTCGCTCGACCCGGGGCCCGACGTGCGCCGCGGCCCGGTGTCGCTCGAAGGCTTCGGGGCGGTGCTGGTCGCACCCGACCGCCTCGGCGTCGAGGTGCCGTCCTGCAACGGGGACCCGTCCTCAGCGAGATCGTCGAGGAGCAGGAGCAGGTGCGGATCGAGATCACCACCACCGTGACCGATCCCGGCGACGCCTGCCTGGACTCGCTCGAGATCCAGCTCGAGCAACCGCTCGGTCAACGCGTGCTGATCGACGCCACCTCCGGTGCCCGGCTCGAGGTGCGGCGCGCACCCTGACCGTCCCGGCGTCGCCCCCGGCCGTCGCGGGGCGCCGACCCTGTAACGGTTCCTCAGGTGGAGTCGGGGGTGGTGTAGCGCGCGAGGTAGTTCTGCTCGCCGAGACGCTCGATCGCGTCCAGCTGCGTCTCGAAGTAGTCGAGGTGCTCCTCCTCCTCGAGGAGCATGTGGGCGAGCATCTCGCGGGTCCCGTTGTCGGACTTCGAGACCGCGAGCTCGATGCCCTCGTTGAGGGTCTCGACGGCGGTGCGCTCGAGCTCGAGGCCGAGCTCGATCATCTCGGTCGGGCTCTCGCCGATCTGGACGGTGTTCAGCCGCTGGAGGTTGGGATGCCCCTCGAGGTAGAGGATGCGGTCGATCAGCTCCTCGGTGTCGTGCATCTCGTCGAACGAGCGGTCGCGGAAGAGCTTGGCGAGCCCCGGCAGCCCCCAGTTGTCGAGCATCTTC
>JAWVZB010000076.1:0-14875 GCA_033722375.1 Nitriliruptorales bacterium
GAGATGCAGTTCGACGGGTTCAGCTATCCGGCGTTCGAGCAGATCGTCAGCCACCTCGCCAAGATCCGCAACCGTTCCCGCGGGACGGTCAAGCTCCCGGTGACGGTCCGGATCCCCTACGGCGGTGGCATCGGGGCGGTCGAGCACCACTCCGAGTCCCCCGAGTCCTACTGGGTCCATACCGCCGGTCTGAAGGTGATGACGCCGGGAACGCCCGAGGACGGCTACGCGATGATGCGGGCGGCGCTGAAGATGGAAGACCCCGTCATCTTCCTCGAGCCCAAGCGGCGTTACTGGATGAAGACCGACGCAGAGCTGCCGGTCGAGACCGCCCCGCCCTACAAGGCGCTGGTCCAGCGCGAAGGCACCGACATCACCGTCATCGCCTACGGGCCGATGGTCCGGACCGCCCTCGAAGCCGCGGAGGCCGCGCGCGACGAGGGCTGGGACATGGAGGTCGTCGACCTGCGGTCGCTCAACCCGATCGACACCGAGACGGTGGTCGAGTCGGTCAAGAAGACCGGCCGGGCGATCGTCGTCCACGAGGCAGCGATGACGCTCGGGATGGGGGCCGAGGTCGCCGCCCGGATCCAGGAGGAGGCGTTCTACTACCTCGAGGCGCCGGTGTTCCGCGCGACCGGGTTCGACACGCCCTACCCGCCGGCGATGCTCGAGGAGTTCTGGCTGCCGTCGATCGACCGCATCCTCGACCTGGTCGACCGGTCCTTCGAGTACTGAGCTGCTCCCGGCGCCAGCCATCGACCGCACCGACGAATAACCGCACAGCAAGAGAGGCTTCCGCGTGGCCGACATCCGTGAGTTCAAGCTGCCCGACCTCGGTGAAGGGCTCGAGGAGGGTGAGATCGTCAACTGGCTCGTCGACGTCGGCGACCACATCGAGCTGAACCAGGAGATCGTCGAGGTCGAGACCGCCAAGGCGGTGGTGGCGGTCCCGAGCCCGTTCGCGGGGACGCTGAAGGAGAAGTTCGGCGAGCCCGGCGAGTCGCTCGAGGTCGGCGAGCCCCTGTGCCGCATCGAGGTCGAGGCGGTCGCCGACGACGCCGAGTCCGTCGACGCAGAGCCCGAGGCCGCGGACGTCGGGGCCGCCGCGGAGTCGGGCGAGACGGAGGCGGAGGAAGACGACGAACCCATGCAGCCGCTCGTCGGCTACGGCGAGGGCAAGGCCGCCAGCAGCCGACGGGGACGCCGCCGCCGTCGGGGCGGGCAGAAGCAGGAACCCGCCCCGTCTGCGCCCTCCGGCAACGGGCAGGTCACCGACCGACCGCTCGCCAAGCCACCGGTCCGCAAGCTCGCCAAGGATCTCGGCGTCGACCTCGCCGACATCATGCCCGGCTCGGGCGAGGACGGGATCATCACCCGCGAGGACGTTCACGCCGCCGCCGAGGGCGGACGCGAGCCGGCGGCTGCTGCCGCACCGGCAGAGGCCGCCGCGCCCCGTGAGGCACCGCAGCTGGTGTCGGCCGCGGCGGGCGAGAAGCCGGTGCCGGGATTCCGCGGACGGACCCCGGGCGAGGTCGAGGAGATCCGTGGCATCCGCAAGCGCATCGTCGAGAAGATGGAGACCTCACGCCGCGAGATCCCCGAGGCGACGACGTCGCGGACGGCGGACGTCACGAACCTGTGGGAGATGCGCAAGGAGCTCACCGCCCAGGCGCAGGAGGACGGCTTCGACGTCAAGATCACACCGTTCGGCCTGGTGATGCGGGCGGCGGTTCTGGCACTCCGACGGTTCCCGACCCTCAACGCCCGGATCGACAAGGAGCAGAACGAGATCCACCTCCTCGAGCACATCAACCTCGGGGTGGCGGTGGACACCGACCAGGGGCTGATGGTCCCCAACATCAAGGACGCGCACACCAAGTCGACCCTGCAGCTCTCACTCGAGCTGACCGAGCTCGCCGACAAGTGCCGGGCCGGTAAGGCCACGCCCCAGGACCTGACCGGTGGGACGTTCACGGTCAACAACTACGGGGCGTTCGGCAACGACTTCGGCGACCCCATCATCAACCACCCCGAGGGCGCGATCCTCGGGGTCGGGGCGATGCGTGAGCGGCCGTGGGTGGTGGACGGCGAGATCCAGGTCCGGCGCGTGTGCACCTTCACGCTGGCGTTCGACCACCGCATCTGCGACGGCGGCGAGGCGGGACGGTTCGTGACCTACGTCGCCGACCTGTGCGAGAACCCGTCGCGGATCCTGCTTCACAGCTGAGCCCCGGAAGCGATCTGACCGAGGAGTTCCCCGTGACCGACATCGTCGTCATCGGTGGCGGCCCGGCCGGCTATGGCGTGGCCTTCCGCGGTGCCGCCCGCGGCCTCGACGTCGCCATGATCGAGGCGGACAAGGTCGGGGGCACCTGCCTCAACCGGGGGTGCATCCCGTCCAAGACCGTGCTGCATGTCTCCGAGGTCCTCGAGGAGATCCATCGCGCCGACACCCTCGGCCTCGACGTCAGCTACAACGGCCTGAAGGGCGACGCCCTCGACGACTTCCGCAACCATGTCATGGACACGATGCGGAAGGGACTGCTCGGGCTCGCCAAGCAGCGGACGACCTACCTCGAGGGCTGGGGCCGGATCGTCGATGGTCGAGGGGACACCAAGGTCGTCGAGGTCACCGACGCCGACGGCGACACGGAGCGGGTGGAGGCCAAGCACGTGGTCGTCGCCACCGGCAGCAAGCCGAAGATGCTGCCGCTCGCCGACGCCGACGGCGAGGTGGTCATGACCTCCGACCACGCGATCGCGTTCACCGAGGCGCCCGAACGCGCGGTCATCATCGGTGCGGGCGCCATCGGGATGGAGTTCGCCTCGATGTGGCAACCGATGGGCACCGAGGTCACCGTGGTCGAGGCGCTCGACCGGGCGTTGCCGCTCGAGGACGCCGATTCCTCGAAGGCGATCGAGCGGGCCTTCCGACGCAAGGGCATCGAGGTCCTCACGAGCGCGAACGTGAAGGACGTCTCGGTCGACGGCGGCGTCGGGACCGTGTCCGCCGAGATCGACGGCGAGGTGCAGGAACTCGAGGCCGACGTCGTCCTGGTGGCCGTCGGCCGCGGCCCCAACACCGGCGACGTCGGGGCGGACGAGCTCGGGATCCTCGACGACCGTGGGTACGTCGACACGGACGCCTTCGGCCGCACGGAGGTCGACGGTGTGTGGGGCGCCGGTGACGTCCGTCCCACGCTCGCGTTAGCCCACGCGGGGTTCGGGGAGGGGTTCGTCATCGCCGATCTCATCGCCGGCGAGGACAACGTCCAGCCGATCGACTACGAGCAAGTTCCGCGCGTCACCTACTGCCACCCAGAGGTCGCCTCGGTCGGGTTGACCGAGGAGCAGGCGAAGGAGCGCTACGGCGACGACGGCGTCTCCGTGTCGACGTACAACCTCAAGGCCAACGCCAAGGGCATCATCTCCGGGCTCGACGGGTTCGTGAAGGTGATCCACCAGACCGGCGAGTTCGGCGAGGCGGTGGGCGTGCACATCGTCGGTCCCCACGCCACCGACCTGATCGGTGAGGCCTCGCTGATCACGTCCTGGGGTGCCTTGCCGTCCGAGGTCGCAGCGGTCGTCCACGCCCACCCGACGCTGTACGAGATGATCGGCGAGGCCTTCATGGCTGCCGCCGGAGTCCCCTTCCACGGCCACTAGCTCGTACTAGCCTGCGCCCCGTCCCCTCCCGCGGATGGTGTGTGCGCAAGCTCTGGGTGCTGCTCGGTGCGGTCGCCGCCGCGCTGCTGCTCGCCGGCTGCTCCGGTGGGGGCGGCGAGGAAGACGGCGCCGAGGGCTTCGTCAACATCGGGATGATCGACAACCTCTACACGCGCGACGTCACCCGCATCCCCGTCGGCGGGGAGGTGCGGTTCTCGAACAAGGGTGACGACCTCCACAACGCGGTCGCGGTGGACGGCTCCTGGTCGACGATCGACCACACTCCCGAGGCGCTGATGCCGCCGGGCGAGTCGGTGACGATGACGTTCGACGACCCCGGCGTCTACCTCTTCTACTGCACCATCCACGGCACCACCGACGGCGGCGGCATGGCGGGAACCCTCGTCGTCGGCGACGCCGACTACGAGCCTCCCGGCGAGGCGATCCCCGACCAGCCCGTCACCGAATGGACGAAGGTGACCCGGCGCGTCGGCGGGCCCGACGGCGAGTACGACACCATCCAGGACGGTGTCGACGCCGCCGAGCCCGGGGACCTGGTGCTGGTAGCCCCCGGGGTGTACGAGGAGGAGGTCAGCGTCTCGACCCCCTACATCACGATCCGCGGCGTGGACCGGAACGAGGTCATCGTCGACGGCAGGTTCGAGCATCGCAACGGGTTCAATATCGTCGAGGCAGACGGCGTCGCGGTCGAGAACCTCACGGTCCGCAACGCCACCATCAACGCGATCTTCTGGACCGGTGTCCGTGGCTATCGGGCGTCGTACGTCACCTCCTACAACAACGCGGTCTACGGGCCGTACGCCTACGACTCCACCGACGGCGTGTTCGAGCACTCGTACGCCTCGGGCTCACCCGATGCCGGGTTCTACATCGGCCAGTGCGATCCCTGTGAGGGACTCATCACCGACGTGGTCGCGGAGTGGAACGGGCTCGGCTACTCCGGCACCAACGCGTCGGGGGTCGTGATCGTGAACTCGGTGTGGCGCGACAACTCCGCCGGCATCGTTCCGAACTCGCTCGACAGCGAACTGCTCCCGCCGACGAAGGACGTGACCGTCGTCGGCAACCTCATCCACGACAACTCCAACGCCAACGCACCCGCCCTCGAGTTCCAGACGGTCGGGCTCGGCAACGGGGTGATCCTCGGCGGTGTGCTCGACAGCCGCGTCGAGCGCAACCGGATCGTCAACCACTCGACCGCTGGGATCGCGGTCGCCCCCCTGCCGGATCGCAACATCTGGTTGTCAGGCGGCAACACGGTGCGGGACAACGTCATCGAAGGGTCCGGTGCTGCCGACCTCTACCTCGCCGGGCCGTCCAAGACGGGTGACCAGTTCTGTGACAACGATGCCAGGGCGACCGTCCCGCCAGGGCTCGAGACGTTCCTCGGATGCGACGGGATCCGGCTGCCGTTGCGGTTCGACTGGGCGGGAACCACCAACCTACTGGGACGGTTCGCCGACGCCGCAGGCAAGCGCTACCCCTTGAATCCTGTCGCGGAGGCCCCGGTGCCGCCGCCGCAGCCGAACATGCCAGGTGGCGCCGACGCGCCCGTCCGCCCCGCCGTCGACGTCTACGCCACGGCGATGGCCGAGATCGACCTCGAGGCGATCGACGTGCCAGCAGCCCCCGACGACCTCGAGGTGACCCAGGACAAGGAGTGGACCGTGTCCGGCATACCGATGCTCGCGAGCGTGTGGTCAGTGTTCTTCGGACTGTACGGCTACCTGCTGCCACTGATGCTGCTGGCGGCCTGGACCGCCCTGGCCATGTGGGACATCACTCGTCGGGAGGACCTGTCGAAGGGGGCCGCGATCGGCTGGGTGGCGGCGGTGCTGATCGTGCCGTTCGTGGGCGTGATCGCCTACCACACGGTCAGCGGCTCGCCCATCCCGGGGTGGCTGCGGGCGACCTACCTGGTCGGTGGGCTGGTGGCCTACCTCGTGATCCTCGGGATCGGCGCGGTCGTCGGCGGGGTCGTGTGATGACCGTCGAGACCCCGTGAGGTGCTCAGGCGACCTCGTTGTCGACCCGGTCGGCCCCGGCGCGGTCCGGGTCGTGGGCGGCGAACGTCCGCAGCACGCCGGTGACGCACTGCTCGCAGCAGAAGACGTAGACGGCGTCCTCGAGGGCGTGCCGATCCGGTTCGTTCTCCCGGCCGCACATCGGACAGGTCATCCGCGATCCCGTCACGTTGAAGTACTTCGACTGTACGGCGCGTTAGGTCCGCGCGGAACCAACCTCCACCGACTCGTGCGGGCCGGACGGTCACTGGCCATCCGATCATGGTGGTGGGCGCGGTGAGTCGAGCGCCACGGAGGCTCGAGGTCGACGGGCGGGAGCTCACCGTCTCCAGCCCCGACAAGCTCTACTTCCCCGGCCTCACCAAGGGCGATCTCGTCGACTACTACCTCGACGTCGCCGAGGTGCTCCTGCCGCACTGCCGAGACCGGCCCCTCAACCTCGAGCGCTACCCCAACGGGGTCGACGGCAAGTGGTTCATGCAGAAGCGGGTGCCATCGTCGCGCCCGGACTGGCTGCGCACCGTCGAGGTGACGTTCGGCAGCGGCCGCACCGCCGAGGAGCTGTGTCCCGCCTCGATCGCCGACGTCCTGTTCTCGGTCAACCTCGGCTGCATCACCGTGCACCCGTGGTCGATCCGACTCCCACAGACCGACGCTCCGGACGAGTTCCGGATCGACCTCGACCCCATGCCGGGCGTGTCGTGGGAGACCGTCCGCGAGGTGACGCTCGCGGTCGGGGCGCTGCTCGACGCGCACGACATCGTGAGCTGCCCGAAGACGTCGGGTTCGACGGGGATGCACGTCATCGCTCGGATCGAGCCGTTGCCCTACGTCGAGGTGCGCCGGGCAGCGGTCGCCCTGGCCCGCGAGGTGGAGCGGCGGTTGCCCGAGGCTGCGACGTCGTCGTGGTGGAAGGAGGAGCGGGGCGAGCGCGTGTTCCTGGACTTCAATCAGAACCTGTGGGATCGCACGATGGCGTGTGCCTACGCGGTGCGCCCCGTCCCCGACGCTCGCGTCTCGGCCCCGGTCACCTGGGACGAGGTCGCCGAGGTCGAGCCGCAGGACCTCACGGTGCGGACGATGCGGCAGCGCCTCGACGACGTCGGGGACCTCACCGCGGGCATCGACGAGGATCCGCAGTCACTCGAGGGCCTGCTGGCGCTGGCGGATCGGGACGAGGAGCGGGACCTCCCGGATCTGCCGCTGCCGCCGCACTTCCCCAAGTTCGCTCGCGAACCCAAGCGGGTGCCTCCGAGTCGGGCCGCCGACACCGACTGAGCTCACTACTCGGCGTCGGTGTGGCCGTCGGGGCAGGGCACCGGTTGCCCGTCGGCCTCGCAGTTGCGGTGCCAGTACGGCTGACTGTGGCGCGTGTCCTGGATCACGCCGGTGTCGAAGAACCTGCGTTTCTGGACCCCGCCGAGGTTGTCGTTGCGCGGGTCGCCGTGGGGGTCGTCGCCGATGTGGTGCGGCGCGAGGTTCCCGTTGGGGGGTGTGAGGTTCCCGCTGTCGAAGTAGACCAGCGCCGAACCGCGGTGTGCACCCCGGAACGGGTTCAGCCCGAAGCCCGGATCCACCGACCAGTGGCGGGCCGGGATCGAGTTCGCGAGCACCCGCGCCCCGATCGTGCGCGCTTCCACCTCGGCGGACACGTTGGCGACCTGGAAGTCGCCGTAAGCCGCGTGCAGGAGCACCGTGTGTGCCGGCGTGTTGGGGTAGGGGTCGTCGGTCATGTGGTGGGCGTAGCCGTTCGTCTCGGCTCGGTCCCACAGCATCTGCATCAGGGCGAACATCAGTTGCCGCTCCGCGGGGTCCTGGTAGGCGGCGTAGAAGATTTCGGCGTAGCTGCCTTCCCAGTCGACCGACCGGTTCAGGAGCGTGGAGTAGTTCATCCCCGGCACGCCGAGCACGGCCTTGGTGAAGTCGGGGGCGATGGCGGTCAGCGCCCCGCCCATGATCGCGCCCTGACTGTTGCCGTCGTAGAACAGTTCGTCCGTGTCGATCAGTGGGTCACCGTTGTCGTCCTGGAACGCCGGGTTGGACACGAAGCCGTCCGGGTGGATCATCGCCCGACCGACGTAGAGGAAGTTGAGGAAGCCCTGCTGCGCCCGGTCGGCGAGGCTCGGGAAGTTCGATCCGTCGACGAGGATCGTCGCGACGTTGGCGATGTCCTGCTGTGCCATGCCGATCCAGTCGACACCGCAGTTCATGGCGTTGTGGTTGATCAGCAGGTGGCGGCCGCCGGACCAGTAGGCACCCTCGAGCCGCTGCCCGAGCAGGCCGTGGCCGTAGAGGACGGGGATCGCGGGCTCGGCGACCGTGCCGTCGTCGGCCACCGCCGTCTTGGGGATGGCGCAGACGAACGGCGCCTCGAGCGTCGGCATCTGCGGGTTCACGTCGGGGAGCCCGTCGCCGTAGACGGGGTCGTCGCCGTCGGTGCGGTCGTAGAAGAGCCGCGTACCGGGCGCCATCTGCATCGGGACCTCGTGGCCGTCGCGATCCATGCGGGACGGATCCACCGGCATGTTCTCGAGCGTGAGGAAGTTCGGCACCGTCACGGCGCCGTGGACGACCCATGCGGAGTTGCCGTCCTCCTCGTCGATGTAGTCGATGCTGAACTCGGGGGCGTCGCCGTCGACCTCCAGGTCGGCCAGATCGGTGTCGCCGAGCATCCCGAAGGCCTCGTCGCGCATCGACAGGACGCGCCCCGCGAGGTTGTCGGCGGACGCCACCGTGAAGTCCCACGCCAGGTAGAGCTCGTCCGGCGTGACGCCGGCCTGTTCGAGCTCGGGGAAGATCGCGTCGGCGTAGTGGGTTGCGCGGCCGGACGGGTCGTCGCCGAGCGCGGCGTCGCGGAGCGAGGTGAACGCGTCGGAGGGCGAAATGATGTTCCCGTCACTGTCGCGCAGGTTCCGTAGCCCGACGACGTAGCGGTGTCCCTCCTCGAAGTTGACCGCGGGACGCAGGATGAGCAGCCGCCGGTCGTCGGTGGTCTGGGGGTGGAGGTCGAGCTCCGACCAGAACGCGTGACGCTCGTCGTCGGTGGCGTCCCAGATGACGATCGGGGCGTCGGGGTCGCCGTAACGGGCGATGTCGGCGATGTGGTCACGGTGGTCGTAGTAGCTCTCGCCCCGCTCGGGGGAGAACGGCCCGGGGTCGAAGGGGCCCACCTCGGAGTGCGGCTCGTCGGTGGTGCCCCACGTCTGGTGGAGGTCGAGACCCGGGACCAGGGTCAGGACCGGCGAGCCGGGGGAGAACCCGTCGTTGCGGTTCCACTCGGTCGGATCGACGGGCTTCCCCTCACCGCCGGCACCGTGGCCCGTGGTGTGGTCGCTGCCGTTGCGCGGCATGGCAGCGATGTCGAAGGCCACCCGCCGACCGGTCGCGGTCGACGGATCCGCGACCGTGAACAGGTCGTTGGGGAACGGCAGCAGGCACAGGGTCTCGTCGAGGCCGTCACACATCGGCGCGGTGGTAGCGTCGGTCGGGTCGGCGCCGCCGACGGACTCGTCGAGGTTCGGGGCGGCCGCCACCAGCGAGACGGCGAGCGCGGCAGTCAGGACGGCAGTGGCGAAGCGTCGCATCAGATGGCTCCGACTGAGGGGTGGACGTCGATCCCGGGGTCGTGGATGACTTCGACGCACGCGGCCCTCTTCCCTGCCGACGGTGGTCGGGGCGCCACGTTGCGTTCGTCCCGGTGGTCTACGCTGCCCGCTGGACAAGGGGCTTCACCGGATGTTGAGACGATCGATCGTCGCCGTCCTCTTGGTCCTCGCGCTGGTCGCGACCGCGTGTGGTGGCCAGAACGTGGCGGAGGATCCACGGCAGTCCCTCCAGGACGCCTTCGAACGCATGGCGGAGTGGGAGGGTGCGGAGTTCACGCTGCGCCTCGACACCGATGTCGAGTCACTGCTGGCAGCGGACGACACCGGCGAGATGACCGAAGAGCAGGCACAAGCCGTCGTCGACGGCCGGGTGGTGGTCCGGTCCTACGCGGGCCCAGACCTGGCTGACACCAGCGACGACGAGTTCGAGATGGAGGTCGCCACCGGCGACACGGTCGCCTTCCACCTGATCGCGTTCCAGACCGAGGCCTTCTACGTCCGCTCCCAGGTCCGTGAGCTCATCGATCGGTTCGGGGACGCCGACGCGCAGGCTGACCTCAACGAGATGGCGAACGAGGCGTCGCAGGTCGGCATCGACTTCGCGGACGACTTCTTCGGCGGGGCGTGGCTCCAGCTCCAGGGGGTCCAGCAGCTGTCGAACATGTACTCGGGGATGGCCGGAATCGAGACCCCCGAGCCGTCCGAGCTCGAGACCCTGCGCGAGGAGCTCGAAGCCAGCATCGAGGGGTTCCTCGCCGAGGTCGAGGTCGAGTACGTGGGGCCGGAGGACCCGGGCGAGCACGTCAGAGTTGTGGCCACGGCCAAGCAGTTCGTGGAGCTGTCGATCGAGTTCTTCGAGCAGATGAGCGGGATGCTGCCCACGCAGCCGGGGATGGCACCCGAGGACCTGGTCGGTGAGATGCGTCGCGAGCTCGAGAACACGCCCGACGTGGAGGTTCCGATCGAGTTCTGGCTCGACGGCGGCACCGTGTCGCGCATGGGCTTCGATCTGGTCGGCTTCGCTGAGCGCAACCCGGATCTCGACGAGGACATGGAGATCCCCGAAGGTCTCGACCGTCTGCTGATCGTCGCCGACATCGCCGAGTTCGGTGGTGGCCTGGAGGCTCCCGATGACGCGATCGAGGTGGATCTGTTCGAGCTCTTCGGCCGCTTCATGGGGCAGGGCTTCGGCGCCGGGGGGTTCGAGAGCGTGACCGAGTCGGCCACCGAGACGGTGACCTCCGAGCCCTGAGCTCGATCTAGCCGGCGGCCACGTCGGTGGGGTCGCCCGAGTCGACGTAGATGATCTCGCCGCGGAACTTGCGTGCGTCGAGGTCCCACGGGAAGAAGATCAGCACGCGGAACTCGACGGCTTCGTCGTCGGGTGGAACGCCGAGCCACTCGCCCTTCCGCGTTCCGGAGACGTCGGCTTCCTCGAACACGCCCTGGGGGCCGATGACGATGTTGCGGAGTTGGAAGTCGATGTCGGGGAACGCCGAGAGCAGCTCGGTGTAGAAACGCTCGGCGCCCTCGTGGCCCTCCCAGCGGTGGCCGGACTGGGGCATCTCGTAGACGCAGTCGTCGGTTAGGGTGGACAGCAGTCCGTCGATGTCACGGTTGTCCTCCGCGACCGAGTGGGTCTTGTAGAGCTCGCGGATCTCGTCGTAGAGCTCTGGCGTCACCTCGCGGCGGTACTGCTCGAGGATCATCTCGCGGTCGACCATGGCGGCTCCTTGTGTCGGTTCCAGGCTAGGCCGTGAGCTCGCGGGTTCGGCGGGTCACGTCGTCGAGGACGTCGGGGAGCGGGGTGCGGCCGATACCTGGGGTGTCCGGGACGTCGAGGTGACCGTCGTCGAGGACGAACGGCTCGGTGAGGTCGGTGGCGTAGTAGCGGGCCGACGCGGAGGTGTCGCCGGGCAGCTGCACGTTCGGCAGCGCAGCCAGCGCGACGTTGACCGCGCGTCCGAGGCCCGTCTCGAGCATGCCCCCGATCCAGACCGGCACGCCGTGCTCCTCGCACAGGTCGTGGATGCGGACCGCCTCCGCGATCCCGCCCACCCGCCCGGGTTTGATGTTGACGATCTGACACGCCCCGACCGCGATCGCCTCGGCGGCCGAATAGGCGTCGTCGATCGACTCGTCGAGACAGATGGGTGTCACGATCTCTCGTGCCAGCCGCGCGTGCGGCGTGAGCAGGTCGGGGCGATAGGGCTGCTCGATCAGCGTCAGACCCAGGTCGTCTAGCACCCGGAACACGCCGTGCTCCTCGGGCGGGTAGCCGGCGTTGGCATCCACTTGAAGGCGGAGGTCGTTGCCGAACTCGCTCCGCAGTGCGCGTACCGGCTCGACGTCGAAGCCGGGCTCGATCTTGGCCTTGATCCGCAGGTAGCCGTCGTCGAGGTAGCCGTGCACCTGCTCCACCAGTTCCTCGAGGCCGCCGTCGGGGATCCCCACCGACACGCCACACGGGACGCGCCGGTCGACCACGCCGAGATGGTCGGCCAGCGACCGCCCCGCGGCCTGGAGCTGCGCATCGAGGACGGCCATCTCGATGGCGGCTTTCGCCATCCGGTGCCCCTTGATGTGCGCCCAGGTATCCGCGAGCGTCGTCGCCTCGGCCCTGCCGGTTGTCTGGAGTGGTGGGGCGAGGTGGTGCTCGATCACGTCGGCAGCGGCGTCGACGTACTCGTGGTTGTAGATCGGGGCGGTCGGGGCGGCGCATTCGCCCCAGCCCGTCGCCTCGGGGGTGTCGAGGCGGACCAGCAGCTTGGTGAGCTCCTGCTGGGTGCCGAACGAGGTCCGGAACGGCACCACCATCGGCATGTCGACCCACACGAGTGTGAGGCGTTCGATCTCGACCGGGGGGAGGGGCGCGAGCGCGGTCACGACGACAGCTCGGCGACCTGCTCGTCGCGTCCCAGCACGTACCAGCCGGCGCGGGTGATGCCGGTGACGCGGTAGCCGCCGGTGATCCTCGCCCCGACGGTGTCCCGGAACGCCTCCGCCCACCGCTGGGCGAGGTCGCGGTCCTGGCTGCGGAGCGTCTCGACGTCTTCGGGGATCTGGGCGACGAGCAGACGCGGGGCGCCGGGGACATCGTGTCGCTCCGGTGCTTGGTCGTCGCCGACGGAGAGAGCGATCTCGGCACCGCTGCCCTTCAGCGCGTCGAGCTTGGGTTCCGGGAACCGTCCGCCGGCGGCGAGCTGGACCCGCCGCTCGGTGAGCTCCCAGCTCGCGACCGCGCGGTCGGTGGGGAGCCCGAGGTTGCGGGCGTCCTGCATGCGTCCGTAGAGATCCTCGACGAAGTCGACGATCCGCGCCCCGAGCTTGGTGAGGTTGAAGACGGCGTTGCGGCGGATCAGCGGGTCGAAGGTCCACCGCACGATGGTGATGCCTCGCTCGAGGCACCAGGCGCGCTGGTGCTGCTTCATCGCCCACCCCACGCCGGAGCCCTGCTCGGAGGTCGCGACGCCGGTGATGTGCGAGTGCACCTCGAGCTCACCGTCGTGGAGCGCCAGCAGCGCGGCGGTGGCGGCCACCATCTCGTCGTCGCGGAACGCCGCGGTGACCTGGTTTCCGGCGTGGCTCATCGCGCGCAGGAGCTCCGGTGCCATGATCGACGGGGCGTCGGGGTCGCGGCCCCAGATCTGCTCGAGCAGGGTCGAGATGCGCTCGAGGTCAGTCAGGTCGTCGACCTCGTGGATCTCCACTCCAGCCTGGCGCGCCGCCTCGTCGGCGGCGTCCCGGCTGTCAGTGGCCACGTCGTCGGTCATGGAGACGACGCTAGTGCGGTGCGGCGCCCGGGGGATGCTCTGGCGGGGCGGAACGCAGCGCTCACCTCACCGCTGTCGCCGAGGTAGCGCGGGTCTGGGTAAGTCACGGTCGAGTTCGATCTGCTTCGGGCCTATTCAGCCGCTGGCGGCAGGTCGTACCAGAACAGCGTGAGCCGGAACCCGTTTCCGGCGTCGAGCTCACGTTCCTTCGATGCGCCCATCGCGGCGTAGAAGCGGGTGGCCCCGGGGTCGGACAGGATCCGCATCTTGTCGCTCAACGGAGCCGCCTGGGACACGGCGTGGTCCCACAAGCGGCGTCCGTAGCCGTGCCCGATGCGGTCGGTTTCGAGGAACATGTAGACGAGATCGACGAAGTCGTCGTGTCGCCTCAACCCGTAGAAGCCGACGACGTTGCCGTCCTCCTCGAGCACGAAGACCGGAGACTCTTCGATGTACTCGGGCGTCGGGAGGTGGTTCTGCCGGAGGCTCTCGACGTTCTCGGGGAAGTTCACGTCGTGGCCCCAGTAGCTGACACCCGCGATGGTCATCTCACCGAGCAGTTCCGCCTCCTCGGGCCGCGCCGGACGGAATCGAGCACCGGCGGCATCCACGAGGCCCACCTCCCCGTTGCTGGCATCCCGTCATGACTCTAGGCAGACGTCTCCGGCTGCGGCAACGCTGCGGCGTGTTTCCTGAACCGCTGGACGCGCACGAATGGTCACGTGGGCGACACCATCGTCGACAGCTCAGTCTTCCGTGAGGCCGAAGAGCGTGCGACAGCGGTCCACGCCGGTGACCTCGACGGTGTGCGTGCGGTTCTGCGCCCAGCCGTCGCGGTCGATGACGTAGCGGACCTCGGTCGTGCGCTCACCGTCCACGGCCAGGACCTTCGTGCCGTCCTCGACGTAGCCGAGCCGCTCGGACACTTTGCGCGAGGCCTGGTTCCAGTCCACGGCTTTGCTGCGTGCTTCGAGCGTGTCGAGGTGAGCGAAGGCAAGGTCCAGGACCGCGGCACGCATCTCGGTGCCGATGCCCTGGCCCTGGACACGTTGGGTGAGCCAGGAGCCGGTTGCGACGCTCCGGGTCGTGGCGAAGTCGTCCGCCCCGATCCCTTGGAAGCCGACGGGTTCGCCATCCACGAAGACCCCCAGCTCCAGGTGCCAAGACTCGGGCGACCACTCGGCGCGGGAGTGCCAGTGATACTGGAGGAAGCTGCGTTCGAGGTCGGGGCGCGGCCTGCGCGTCCACGGGATCGTGAACGGCATCACGTGCGGCGGGTGGATGCCATCGAGCGCCGCCTCGAGGAACAGAACGAGCTCCTCGTCCGTCGGGAGCCGAAGCTCCAGTCGCTCCGTGCGCAGGCGCAGACCGAACAGGGGCCAGTACGCGTCGATCCCCACGCTGCTGCTCCCTCTCGGGCGTCCCACGTTAGACCGTGGGTGAGGAGTTGCTGGGCAGCACTGGAAGCACATCCAGCACGTCCGCCCCGCGCGGTCGTGGTGGCCGGCGGGGTGGGTGGCGCGAGGGTGCGTGTGTTGGCTCGCTGTTGCGGAGCGTGCGGGTAGCGGTCCTCGGAGGTCAGTCGGGGGGCTCGCCGGGCGGGTCGGTTCCGGAGGTGTCGTCGGGTGGTTCGAGGGGGGTGCCGCGGGGGAGGCTGCGGAAGGTTCTGCCGTCGCGTTCGAAGGTCGCGAGGCCGGTGTCGGGGTCGAGACTGGGTCGCCAGCCACGTTGGTGGATGTGGTGGAGGTGGTGTCTGGCGCCGAGTGTCAACAGGTTGTCGGGA
>JAWVZB010000077.1:0-14869 GCA_033722375.1 Nitriliruptorales bacterium
AGTGCATCCCGTAGGTCTCCATGTAGTACGGGAAGCGGCTCGAGCAGCCGATGCCGGAGATGAAGACGGTCTTCTCGGGGGTCACGCCGGCGTCGGCGAGGAAGGACTGCATCGCGGCGAGGATGGCGTAGTCGCCGCAGCCGGGGCACCACCGGACCTCCTGGTCCGAGGTGAAGTCCTTCTTCTTCAGGTCGCGTTCCATGGGCCCACGGTCGTGGGCGCCGATGATGGTCTCGAGGTTGCTCACGCGGGGACCTCCATACGTGCTTCGATCTGATCGACGAGTTCGGCCGAGGTGAACGGCAAGCCGGTGACGCGGTTGTAGCCCTCGATGTCGACGAGGAACTCGGACCGCAGCAGCATCCGGAGCTGCCCCATGTTGTTCTCGGGGCACAGCACCTTGTCGTAGCGCTCCAGGACCTCCCCGAGCCCGTTGGGCAGGGGGTTCACCACGCGCAGGTGGATCCGGGCGACCTTGCCGCCCCGCTCGCGGATCCGCTGGACGGCACCACGGATCGGGCCGTAGGTGGAGCCCCACCCGATGACGAGCAGGTCGGCGTCACCGTCGGGGTCGTCGACCTCGACGTCGGGCTGGCGGTCAGCGATCCGCCGGACCTTCTCGTGACGCACCTCGGTCATGTGGTGATGGTTGGCGGGGTCGTAGGAGATGTCGCCGGAACCGTCCCACTTCTCGAGACCGCCGACCCGGTGCTGGAGCCCTTCGACACCGGGAACCGCCCAGGGCCGGGCCAGGGTCTCGGGGTCGCGGAGGTAGGGCAGGAAGCCCTCGGGCGTGTTGGGCTCGGAGGCGAAGGCGGGGTCGATGTCGGGGAGCTCGTCGGGTTCGGGCAGGAGCCACGGCTCGGCCGAGTTGGCGAGGTAGCCGTCCGAGAGCAGGAAGACGGGAGTGCGGTTCTCGATCGCCAGCCGCGCCGCCTCGAACGCCGCGTAGAAGCAGTCGGACGGGGACTGCGCGGCAACGACCGGCAGCGGCGCTTCACCGTTGCGGCCGAACATGACCTGGAGCAGGTCTGCCTGCTCGGTCTTGGTCGGCAGTCCCGTGGAGGGCCCGCCGCGCTGGACGTTGACGATCACGAGCGGGAGCTCGATGGCGAGAGCGAGACCGATGGCTTCGGTCTTCAGTGCCACACCCGGGCCGGACGACGCGGTGACCGCCAGGGAGCCACCGAACGACGCCCCGATCGCGGAGCCGACCGCGGCGATCTCGTCCTCGGCCTGGAAGGTGCGCACGCCGAAGTGCTTCTGCTTGGCGAGCTCGTGCAGGATGTCGGAGGCAGGCGTGATCGGGTAGCTGCCGTAGAACAGCGGCAGCCCGGCCTTCTTGCTGGCGGCGATCAGCCCGTACGCGAGCGCGGTGTTCCCGGTGATGTTGCGGTAGCGCCCCGCCTGCAGCTTGGCAGGCGGGACCTCGTAGGTGTAGCGGAAGCTCTCGGTGGTCTCGCCGAAGTTGCGGCCAGCCCGGAGCGCACGGAGGTTCGCCTCGGCGATCGCGGGGCGGTTCTTGAACTTGCGCTCGAGCCACTCCTCGGTGCCGGCGATGGGGCGGGAGAACATCCAGGACACGAGCCCGAGCGCGAACATGTTCTTGGCGCGCTCCGCTTCCTTCTTGTTGATATCTCCGGACTCGATCAGATCCTCGACCGCGCGGAGTGTCATGTCCGTGAGCGAGACCTCGTGGACGGTGTAGTCCTCGAGCGAGCCGTCCTCGAGCGGGTTGTCCTCGTAGCCCGCCTTCTTGAGGTTGCGGTCCGTGAACGCGTCCTTGTTGACGATCAGGGTGCCCGCGGACTTGAGCGAGCCGAGATGTTTCATGAGCGCCGCAGGGTTCATCGCCACGAGGACGTCGGGGGCGTCACCCGGGGTGTGGATGTCCTCCTCCGAGAAGTGGAGCTGGAAGGAGCTGACGCCGGCCAAGGTCCCAGCGGGGGCACGGATCTCGGCCGGGTAGTCGGGCAGCGTGGCGAGGTCGTTGCCAACCGCAGCGGATTCGGCCGTGAACCGGTCGCCGGTGAGTTGCATGCCGTCGCCGGAGTCACCGGCGAAGCGGACCACCGCCCCGGTCAGACGGATCGTGGGCTGATCGTCGTCGGTGGGGGTGGGCAGACCATCGCCCACGTCGCGCCCGTCACGTGATGTGGTGCTGCTCATGGTGCAAGGTCCCTCTTCGTCGGGGTGGACTCGCAAGAGTGTCCAGCGGCCCCGCTAGCGTGCCATCGGGCTTCCGACCCTGCACGGTACGGCCGGAAGTCCCGGAGGACCACCATGCACAAGATCGCGCTGTTCCCCCCGATCCCCCCCGAGGCGATCGCTGACCGGTTCGAGGGTGTCGAGATCGTCGGTATCGGCCCCGACACCGACGACCCCGTGGCCGCGGCCGAAGGCGCGACCGTGGCCGTGTCGGACTGGAGCAACGCCGTCCGGATCGAGGGCGACATCGTCGAGGCGCTCGCCCCGACCTGCCGGCTGGTCCAGGTACCGGCGGCCGGGGTGGACAGCGTCGACGTGGACGCCTGCGCCGAGGCCGGGATCCCCGTGGCGAGCTGCGCCGGATTGAACACCGGCGCCGTCGCGGAATGGTGCATCTGGGCGACGATCGACGCGCTGCGGAAGCTGACCTGGAGCGACCGTCGGGTTCGGGACGGCCACTGGGACCAGCTCGGCCAGCCACGGTTCGAGCTGGCGGGCAAGACGGTGGGGATCATCGGTCTCGGCGACATCGGCACCGCCACGGCCGAGCGACTGGGGGCCTTCGACGTCGACCTGGCCTACTGGAGCCGGCGTCGCCGCGACGAGGCCGAGGAGGACCGGCTCGGGGCGCGCTACCTCGAGCTCGACGAGCTGTTCCCGTCCGCCGACGTCATCATCCTCACCGTGGCACTGACCCCCGACACCCGCCACCTCGTCGACGCCGACCGGCTGGCCGCGATGCAGGCCAACGCGGTACTCGTGAACGCTGCCCGGGGCGAGGTCGTCGACGAAGCCGCACTGGCGGACGCCTTGCGGGAGGGACAGCTCCACGGCGCGGCAGTGGACGTGTTCAGCCAGGAGCCGCCCCCCGACGACCACCCCCTCCGCGACGTCGAGACCGCCGTCCTGACCCCACACGTCGGAGGAGCATCCGCGGAATCGGCGGGGCGCATCCTCCAGCGGGTCCTCGACAACGTCGAGGCCGTGCTCGACGGCCGCGAACCGGTGGGGGTCTTGGACACGTGACCGCCCCGACCGAACGGCGGCGCACGGCCGCGAGCCCGTCTACCCGCAGACCCGTTTGAGCGTCGGGTAGGGGTTGACGGCGTACCCACCGCCGGGATGCAGCTCGAAGTGCACGTGCGGGGTGGTCCCCCGGGCGTTGCCGGTGTCGCCGTTGGTGGCGATCTGCTGGCCCGCCCCGACCCGCGCCCCGTCCCCCACCGTGTGGCGCTCGAGGTGCATGTAGTAGTAGTTGTTGCCGTCACTGCCGCGGAGGATCCCCCAGTTGCCGGCGGAGCTCCCGTAGGAGCGGATGTCCCACACGCCGCTCACGATGGCACGCACGGTCTGCCCGCGCGGTGCGAGGATGTCGGTCCCCTTGTGGGTGCGACCGCCCGAGCGGGGGGCGCCCCACGTGTCGGTGAACGACCGCGGACTGTCGACGGGACACACCATCCCACCGGCCGATGCAGGAGCGCTGGTGACCGCCTCGGCCTGTTCACGCTGACGGCGTGCCTCTGCGGCGGCTCGCCGGCGAGCCGCCTCCTGGCGCGCCCGCTCCTCCGCCTCGAGCTTCTGCTCCAACGCCTTGGCGTCCTCGAGGTCGTGCTCGAGCGCGTCGAGGAGCTCCCGTTGTTCGGCGAACGCCGCCTCCAACTGGGCCTTCTTCGCCGTCAGCTGCTGGGTCGCAGCCGCCAGCCTCGTCCGGGCCGCACTGGCGACCTCGGCGTCCTGCGTGTCGGCCGTCACGAGCCGCTGCATCAGTGTCGCCCGCTCGACCGCCGCCTGAGGGTTACTGCCGCCGAGGAGCGCCACCATCGGATGGGTGTCGCCCCGCATGTAGAGCTCTCGCACACGCCCCTCGATCCTGGACGCCGCCGCCGCGACCTCCGCGGTCAAGCCGGCGATCTGTCGCTCGAGCGCTTCCTCCTCGGCGGACAAGCCGGCGACGGACGCCTCGAGCTCGCCCAGTCGCTCCGCTGCGGCGTCGAGCCGCTCCTGGATCCGTGCCCGCTCGGCCCGGACCGCGTCGAGATCCTGGGCGCTGGCCGTCAACGGCATGAGCAGCCCAAGGACGAGGCAGACCGCGAAGAACGGGAGTACGCGCACGGGACCTGTTCGAGCAGCGGGACGGAGCGAGGCGAGACTAACCCCCACCGGGGGCGTCCGCTTCCTCCCCCGACCGACGTGCACCCCAAGTCCCAGGAACCCAACGGGCTCGCTGCTACCGTCGTGGCGCGGCGCGACAGGGAGGGGCGGATGCCCAAGCTCTCCGAGGTGATCGAGCACGACCCCGTCACGGTCGAGCCTCACGAGCCGCTGTCACGTGCCGCACAACGCATGTACGACCACCGCATCGGCTCGGTCGTCGTGGTCGACGATGACGGGGCGCTCGTGGGCATCTTCACGGAGCGGGATCTCATGCGCGCCTCCGCCGCGGGGGTCGACACCCACCGTGCGACGGTCGGCCGGTGGATGACCGGCGACCCAGTGGTCGCCAACGCCACCGACGAGGCCGCCGCGGCCCTTCAGGTCATGATCGACAACGGCTTCCGCCACCTGCCCGTCATCGGCGAAGGCGGGCTCATCGGCGTGGTCTCGATGCGGAGCCTGTCGACCGTGCTCCAGAAGGCCCGCATGGGCTGACCCAGCTCGGAGCTCGATCGCGACAGCAGGCCGGGATCTGCACCGCAACCGGGGTCAGTCGGCCTTGGCGCCGGCGCCTTCGGCCGCGACCTTCTCGAGCTCGGACTTCGGGGCGATGCGCCAGAAGCTGCCGCCGATGTCCTCCCAGGAGTCGAGCAGCTCGTTGGCTCGCCGAGAGCCCGTGACGGTCGCGTGTCGGTCAACGAGGTCACGGAGCTCCGCGAGCTGCCAGCCGTGGGGGCGGTGGGCTTCGACGAGCTGGCGGTTCACCCGGGCCAGCACCTCGGAGCTCGGGTCGAGCACGTAGCACTCGCCGCCGCTCATGCCCGCACCCACGTTGGCGCCGGTACGGCCGAGGATCACGACGGTGCCACCGGTCATGTACTCGCAGGCGTGGTCGCCGGTGCCTTCGACGACGGCGACGGCACCGGAGTTGCGGACCGCGAAGCGCTCACCGGCACGCCCCGCCACGAACAGCTCCCCACCGGTGGCGCCGTACAGGACGGTGTTGCCGACCAGCACGGGGTCGCCGGCGTCGTTGTCGGGGGGACGGATGACGATGGTGCCGCCGCCCATCCCCTTGCCGACGTAGTCGTTGGCCTCGCCGTCGAGGACCAGCTCGACACCGGACGACAGGAACGCCCCGAACGACTGCCCAGCCTCGCCACTGAGGCGCAGACGGGCCGTGCCGTGCGGTTCGCTCTGGCCGAACTCGAGTCCCACGGCCCCGCCGAGTCGCGCCCCGACGGTCCGTTCGGCGTTGGTGATGTCGTAGCGGTACTCGACGATGCCGCCGAGGAAGACGGTCTCGAGCGAGTCCTCGAACACGCGGTCGCCGAGCTCGCTGCGGGGATCCTGGATCGGCAGGGTCTCGACGAAACGGCGCGTGCCCTCGCCGACGTCGGCGATCAGGGGCCGCACGTCCAGCCGTGCGGCATGACCGTCGATGTCGTCACGGATCCGGAGCAGATCCACACGCCCGATGGCGTCCTCGAGGGACGTCAGCCCGAGTGCGGCGAGGCCGCGACGGACCTCCTCGGCCACGAACAGGAGGTAGGCCGCCACCTGTTCGGGGTGCCCCGCGAACTTGTCCCGCAGGTCCCTCCGCTGGGTGGCGACCCCGACGGGGCAGGTGTCACGGTGGCAGGCGCGCGCCATGATGCAGCCCTCGGCGAACAGCGCGGCGGTCCCGAACGAGTACTCGTCCGCGCCGAGCAGAGCGGCCTTCAGCACGTCCAGTCCCGTCTTGAACCCACCGTCGACCCGCAGTCGGACCCGGCCTCGGAGGCCGTTGCTCCGCAGCGTCTGCTGGACCTCGGCGAGACCGAGCTCCCAGGGCATGCCGGCGTGCTGGATCGAGCTCAGCGGTGACGCCCCGGTCCCCCCGTCGGCCCCGGAGATGTGGATCGCGTCCGCCAGTGCCTTGACGACACCGGAGGCGATCGTGCCGATCCCCTCGCCCGACACGAGCTTGACGGACACGTCCGCCTCGGGGTTGACCTGCTTCAGGTCGAAGATCAGTTGGGCGAGGTCCTCGATCGAGTAGATGTCGTGGTGTGGCGGGGGGCTGATCAGCGTCGCGCCGGGGGTGGTGTGTCGGAGCCGGGCGATCTCCTCGGACACCTTGTGCCCGGGGAGCTGGCCCCCTTCGCCGGGCTTGGAGCCCTGCGCCATCTTGATCTGGAGCTCGAAGGCGTTCGCCAGGTACTCCGGGGTGACCCCGAACCGGCCCGACGCCACCTGCTTGATGCGGCAGTCCTTGTCCCGGTCGCTGTAGCGGGTGCGGAACCGTCGCGGGTCCTCGCCCCCCTCCCCCGAGTTGGCCTTGCCGCCGATGAGGTTCATGCCTTCCGCGAGCGTCTCGTGCGCCTCCGCGGACAGCGCGCCGTGCGACATCGCCCCCGTCGAGAACCGGGTCGCGATCGCCGTGGCGGGCTCGACCTCGGTGAGCGGGATCGGCTCCCCGTCGACCGGGACGAGGTAGTCGCGGGGCGTGACGACGGGGCGGGTGTTTACGAGCTCCGCGAACCGCTCGTACAGCTCCCAGCGGCCCTGCTCGACGGCGGCGTCGAGGACCGCCTGGGCACGTTCTTCGTCCGACACGTCAAGTTGGTCCAACACGGTGAACGGCTCGGTCTTGGGCCGCCGCCCCAGTCCGAGGGTCTCGTGCAGGGCGTCGATGACCGGCTTGTTCATGTCGTGGAACTCGCCGGTCTTCTTCCACTTGATGACGCCGGGGCTCAGGAGGTCGGGTTCCTCCTCGTCCTCGTCGGGATCCGACGGCCACGCCATGGCGTGCTGGTCGAGGACGTCGACGGCCAGGTCCTCGAGGGTGACGCCGTCGATCTTGCTGCGGGTCCCCGTGAAGCACAGGTCGGTCACGTCGTGACCGAGTCCGAGCGCCTCGAAGACCTGCGCCGACCGGTACGAGTCGACGGTGGAGATGCCCATCTTCGACATGATCTTGAGCACGCCGTCCTCGACCGCGGTGCGGTAGCGCTCCTGCGCTTCGGTCGCGGTGGGGTTGTCGCCGCCGATCCGGCCCTCGTCGGCGAGGTCGGTGATGGTCTGGAGGATCAGCCGCGGCACGACCGCGTCGGCACCGAAGCCGAGCAGCGCCGCGAAGTCGTGGGTCTCCCGTGCCTCGTCGGTCTCGGCGATGATGCTGGTCCGCGTTCGGGAGCCGTCTCGGAGCAGTGCCTGGTGGACGGCGCCGACCGCCAGCAGGATCGGGACCCGACAGCGCTCCGGGTCGGCACCGACGTCGGACACCACCACGATCCCGGCCCCCGACTCGACGGCGTCGCGTGCCTCGTCCCCGAGCCGGCGCAGAGCCCGCTCCAGACCATCCGGACCGTCATCGAGGGCGAAGGTCGCATCCAGCGCAGCTACATCGAAGGGGATGTCGGGGTCGAGGATGATGCTCTGGAGGCCCGCGGGGTAGAGGAAGAACGACCCCAGCTCGAGGAGACGTGCCGCCTCGGGACGTTCCGTGAGGATCGGCTCGCGGGGTCCGAGCAGGGTCCGCAGGCTCATGACCTCGTGCTCACGCAGGTGGTCGATGGGAGGGTTCGTGACCTGCGCGAACCGCTGCTTCAGGTAGTGGCTGACGGGGCGTCGGTAGTGGGCCAGCGGCTCGATCGGGGTGTCGTCGCCCATCGACGAGGTCGTCTCCTTGGCCTGGGTCGCCATGGGACGCAGGATCGAGATGATCTCCTCTTTGGTGATCCCGTAGGCCACCTGGCGCTCGACGAGATCCTCGGGGGCCTCCGCGACAGGCTGGCCGACGCGCACCTGGCGGAGATGCTGCTGTAGCCACTCGGTGTAGGGCTCCTTGCGGGCCAGCAGCAGCTTGATCTCGGCGTCCTCCTGCAACCCGCCCTCGTCCGGGTCCACACACAGCATCTGCCCGGGTCCGAGACGTTCGCGACGGATCTGACCGTGCCCGTCCGGGTGTCGTTCGGTCGCGCCGGTGGGGATCGCCCCGACCTCCGAGGACGCCACGATGTAGCCGTCCTCACACACGTGGTAGCGCAGCGGCCGCAGCCCGTTGCGGTCCAGCGCCGCACCGACACGTCGGCCGTCGGTGAACACGATCCCGGCGGGGCCGTCCCACGGCTCGACCAGGCACGAGTGGTAGCGGTAGAAGTCACGGACCTCGGGGTCGGTGTCGCGGCGTCCCTCCCAGACCTGTGGGATCAGCATCGCCTTGGAGTGGCGCACGTCGCGACCGCCCCGGACCAAGAGCTCCAGTGCCGCGTCGAGTTTGGCGGAGTCGGACTGGTCGGCGTCGATCACCGGGGTGATGAGCTCCGGAGTGATCCAGTCCACCCCGTCCACCGAGAGCTGGCCGGCGGTCATCACGCCTTCACGGGCACGCATCAGGTTGACGTTGCCCTGGATGGTGTTGATCTCGCCGTTGTGGCACAGCATGCGGAACGGCTGCGCCCGCTCCCAGGTCGGGGCGGTGTTGGTGGAGAAGCGAGCGTGGAAGATCGCGAACGCGGACGCGAACCGGCCGTCCTGGAGATCGAGGTAGAACTCGCCGACCTGGTCGGCGTCGGCCATCGCCTTGTAGGTGATCGTCAAGAACGAGAACGACGCTGCGTAGAACCGGACGCCCTCGTCGTCGCAGGTCAGCCGGGCGCGACGGCGGGCGCGGTAGGCGGCACGCTCCGCTGCGGTGTCGTCGAGGCCGGCGGGTCGGGTCAGGACGACCTGGGTGAGCGCCGGCTGGCTGCGCTTGGCGATCTCGCCGATCGCGTCCGGGTCGGTCGGGACCTCGCGCCAGCCGAGCACCGTGATGTCCTCGGCGGCGCAGGCCTCCTCGACCGCCGTGCGCGCGGTCTGTCGTGCCCGTTCGGCAGCGTCGTCGTCGCCGGGCTCGAGGAACAGGAAGCCCACACCGAGGTCGGCTGGATCGACGCCGGTGTGGCCGGCCTCGATGGCGTAGGCCGCGAACAGATCCCGGGGGATCTGGGTGAGGACGCCGGCACCGTCGCCGGACTTCTCGTCGGCCGCGATCGCTCCACGGTGGCGGACACCGCAGAGGCCGTCGATGCCCATCTCGACGATGTCCCGGCGGGGGCGGCCGTCGACGTGGGCGACGAAGCCGATGCCGCATTCGTCTCGCTCGGCCCGCGGGTCGACGAGGGAGGAGGGGGGGTGGGGGTCGTGGACGTGCACGTTCGAACTCCGGAAGGTCGCGGTCTGGCCCGACCCACCCCGAGAGACGCACGAACGGCGCCCCGAGGCCCGGATCGGGCGGGTGGAGCGCCGTTGCTCGCTGCGAGCGTACCCTCCCGCCGGGAGCAGGGCACGAACGGACACGCACGGTCACAGGTGGTCGCCCCTTGTCACTCGGTCTCGGATCAGCGCAGCACGACCCTTCGTTCGATCACGACGTTCTCGTGATCGGCAGCGGCTTCGGGGGGTCGGTCTCCGCCCTGCGGCTGACCGAGAAGGGCTACCGCGTGGGGGTGGTCGAGGCCGGCAAGCGCTGGACCAAGGACACGCTGCCCGAGACCAACTGGGACGTCCGTAGGTTCCTGTGGTTCCCCCGACTGGGGATGCGCGGCTTCCAGCGCCTCACCCTCCTGAAGGACGTGTTCATCCTGTCGGGCGCCGCCGTCGGCGGTGGGTCCGTGGTGTACGCCAACACGCTGTACCGGCCGCTGGCGAACTACTGGAACGATGCCGTCTGGGCACACCTCACCGACTGGCGCGAGGAACTCCTCCCCCACTACGACCAGGCAGAGCGGATGCTCGGCGCCACCCCCACCCCCTTCGAGACCAATGCCGACCATGTCATCAAGGAGGTCGGCCGCCGCCTCGGTGTCGAGGACACGTTCCACCCCACCAACGTCGGCGTGTGGTTCGGCGAACCCGACGTCCGCGTCCCCGACCCCTACTTCGGCGGCGAGGGCCCGGACCGCGTCGGCTGCATCAAGTGCGGCGGCTGCATGGTGGGCTGCCGCTTCGAGGCCAAGAACACGCTCACCGACAACTACCTCTACCTCGCCGAGAAGAACGGCGCCGAGGTCGTCGCCGAGCGCGAGGTCGTGGACCTCCGTGAGCTCGCCCACGGCGGCTGGGAGGTCACGACCGAACGACCCGGCGCGTGGATCAACAAGGATCGTCGGACCCACACCGCCGAGCAGGTGGTCTTCTCGGCGGGGGCCCTCGGTACCCAGAAGCTGCTCTTCAAGCTCCGGGACGAGGGCCGCCTCCCGAACGTCTCCCACAGGCTCGGAACGCTGACCCGGACGAACTCGGAGGCGCTGGTCGGTGCCACCGCGAGCACCACCGCCGTCGACTACTCCGAAGGGGTGGCCATCACCTCGTCGATCCACCCGGACGAGGACACCCACATCGAGCCGGTCCGGTACCCGAAGGGCTCGAACATGATGAGCCTGCTGGCGACAGTCATGGTCGACGGCGGCGGGCGCATCCCCCGTTGGCTGCGCTTCCTGCTCACGATCCTGCTGCACCCGATCCTGTTCCTGCGGTCGCTGTCGGCCCGCAAGTGGGCCGAGCGCTCGATCATCCTGCTCGTGATGCAGTCGCTCGACAACAGCCTCGAGACGTTCCGGAAGCGGGGGCTGTTCGGGTGGAAGCTGTCGACCCGCCAGGGTCACGGCGAACCCAACCCGCGCTGGATCCCGACCGCGAACCGCGCCGCGCGGGAAGCCGCGGACGTCATGGACGGCCAGCCGCTGGGTTCGATCTTCGAGGCGACGATGAACGTCCCGGCGACGGCGCACATCATCGGGGGCTGCCCGATCGGGGAGACCCCGGAGGACGGCGTGGTCGACCCCTACCACCGGGTCCACGGCCACCCCGGGCTGCACGTCGTCGACGGATCGACGATCACCGCGAACCTCGGCGTGAACCCGTCGCTGACGATCACCGCCATGGCGGAACGGGCGATGTCGCTGTGGCCCAACGCCGGAGACGAGGACCCGCGCCCCGCCCTCGGAGCGCCCTACGAGCGGGTCGAGCCGGTCGCGCCCCACTCCCCTGCGGTCCCGGCCGACGCGCCGGCAGCGCTCCGGACCAGCGCCCCCGCCAACTGACCTCGGCTCCGGAACCAGCACCTGGTCCGGGGTGCCGGTCCGCGGCGACGATCCTCCCGCCGTTGACGACACGTAGGCTCGGCGTCCAGCTACCCGAGGAGCAGCCGTGGCACTGGTCGAGGTCGAACGCCGGGATGACGGCATCGCGGTCGTGACGATGAACGATCCCGACCGCCGGAACGCGATGACCGGCGAGATGGGTGATCGGCTCTCGGCGACCTTCCAGGACCTCGCCGGCGACGACGACCTCCGGGTGGCGGTCCTGACCGGCGCCCCGCCCGCGTTCTCCGCCGGCGGGGATCTGGCGATGCTGGAGGACTACGCCCGCCGGACCCGCGAGGAGGGTTTCGACGCCACGGAGCCGATGAAGTCGTTCTACGAACGCTTCCTGGCGGTCCGCGACCTCCCTGTGCCGGTGATCGCCGCCATCAACGGGCACGCGGTCGGGGCGGGCCTGTGCGTCGGGCTCGCCTGCGAGCTGCGCTTCGTCGCCGCGGATGCCAAGATCGGGCTCAACTTCGCGCGACTGGCGCTGCACCCCGGCATGGGCGGCTCGTGGCTCCTACCCCGGGCGGTCGGCACCCAACGCGCCGCCGAGCTGCTCTACACCGGGCGGCTGGCGTCGGGTGACGAGATGGCGGACTACGGCATGGCGCTCGAGTCCCTGCCCGCCGACGACGTCCTGCCCCGGGCCTTGGAGCTCGCCGCCGAGATCGCCACCTCCGCACCCGTGGTGGTCCGCCAACTCAAGGAGAGCCTCGCAGCCGGCCGCACCAACTCGCTCGAGCAGCAGCTCGATCTCGAGGCATCGTTCCAAGCGGTGAACTACGGCACGCAGGACCTCGTCGAGGGGCTCGCCGCGGGACGGGAACGACGCGACCCCGAGTTCACCGGCGAGTAGGCCGCGGACACCTTCCGTCCCACCATGATCGGCCTCTAGTCTGGGGCGATGGTGGAGCTACGCGCGTTGGGGCCGATCGAAGCGTCGGTCGACGACGCCCCCGTGACGCTCGGGGGCCCCAAGCAGCTGACGGTGCTGGCGCTCCTCATCGCCGGACGCGGGCATCCGGTCTCCGACGACGCGCTGATCGACGGCGTGTGGGGAGACAGCGCCGGCTCCGGGGCGCGCGCGACGCTGCAGACCTACGTGTCGAACCTCCGGGGCGCGCTGGGCGACCACGCGATCGCGCGCACCGGAGACGCCTACCGCTTGGGCCTCGACCCCAGGGAGGTGGACGTCTGGCAGTTCGAGGCTGCGGTCGCGACCGCACGGGAGCTCCTGCCGGAACGGCCCAGCGACGCGGCGCAGCAGCTGCGGGGCGCGCTCGATCTCTGGCGGGGCGATCCCTACGGCGGGGCTCGGGAGTGCGAACGACTCGAGGAGGATCGACGGGAGCTCGAAGCGCTGCGGCTGTCGGCCCTGGAGGACCGGATGGAGGCGGAGCTCGCGGGAGCTGGGAGCTCGGCCCTGCTCGGGGAGCTCTCCAGCCTCGCCCAGCAGCACCCGCTCCGAGAACGGCTCCAGGGCCTGCACATGCTGGGGCTCTACCGGGCTGGCCGGCAGGGCGATGCGATCGAGGTCTACGAGCGGACCCGTCGCCAGCTCGCGGACCAGCTCGGCGTCGACGTCTCACCGCAGCTGCGTCGACTGCACCAGCGGATCCTGGAACAGGATCCGGAGCTCCTGCCCGACGACACCGTCGGCCAGCAGGTCGCCCCGCCGAGCGGTCAGGTGACGTTCCTCTTCACCGACATCGAGGGCTCTACCCGCCTCTTCCACGAACTCGGGCCCAGCTACCCCGACGCGCTCCAACGACACCGCCAGATCCTCCGCGAGGTCTGGAACGATCACGGGGGCTACGAAGCGACCGTCGAGGGCGACGGATCGCTCGTCGCCTTCGGCTCGGCCGGCGATGCGGTCCGGGCTGCCGTCGCCGGGCAGCGGAGCCTTGCCGGTGAGGACTGGCCTGGCGGGGCGGACCTCCGGGTGCGGATGGGGCTCCACACGGGGCTCGCGTCGCCGAGGAACGGGAACTACATCTCGCTCACGGTTCACGAAGCCGCCCGAGTGATGTCCGCCGCGCACGGTGGGCAGGTCCTGCTGTCGGAGGAGACGGCAAAGCGCCTCGAACACCTCCCGGAAGCCGAGCTCCACGCACGCGGACGCTTCCGACTCCGCGGGTTCGACGAGCCCGTGCGGCTCTACGAGATCGTGATGGACGGCCTCGAGCACGACTTCGGACCCCTGCGCGCCACCCCTGCAGATCGACACAACCTCGTGCGACAGTCCACCGAGACGATCGGGCGAGAGGAACTGATCCGAACCGTGGTTTCGGAGCTGGACGCGGGGCATGTCGTCACGCTCACCGGCCCCGGAGGGGTCGGGAAGACGCGGGTCGCCTCCGAGGTCGGAGCACGGGCCGTGGATGACTGGGAGCACGGGGTGTGGCTCGTCGACCTCGCCGCGGTGAGCGACGCCGATCTCGTCGCCGGGGCGGTCGCCGACGCAGTCGGCGCCCCGACACGCCCGGGTGGCGACCGGACGCTGGACCTCACGACCCATCTGGCGGATCGCCGATGCGTGATCATCCTCGACAACTGCGAGCACCTCGTCGCCGCCTGCCGCGGACTGCTCGATGCCGTGGCCAACGCGTGTAGGGGTGTTGCCGTCCTGGCGACCAGCCGAGAGCCGCTACACGTCCACCGCGAATCGGTCCGTCCCGTGACACCCCTCGACCTGCCACCGAGGGGGACCAACGACGCCGCGACGGTGCGGACGAGCAGTGCCGGAGCACTGTTCGAAGCGCGGGCCTCCGACGTCCGCCCAGAGTTCGCGATCGACGACGGGAACGCGGCGGATGTCGCCGCGATCTGCCGTGGGCTGGACGGGCTCCCGCTCCTGATCGAGCTCGCCGCAGCCCTGGTGCCCTTCCAGACCACCGCCGAGATCCGGACCGTGCTCAGGACCCAAGCCGAGCTGCTGCGGAGCGCGGACCCGTCCGAATCAGAGCGCCACCGGAGCGTCGCGGGACTCATCGGCTGGAGCTACGACCTGCTCGACGAAGCCGAGCGGGCAGCGTTCCGCCGCCTCGCGGTCTTCGGTGGCAGCTTCTCGCTGGGTACCGCCACCCCGGCGCTCACCGTCGGGGACCTCAAGCCAGACGAGGTCCCCCGGCTGGTCTGGTCGCTCGTCGATCGCTCCCTCGTCACCGCCGACCTCGGGACGAACGGAACCCGCTACCGGCTCCTCGCCACCATCCGGCACTACGGACGACAGCGCCTCGACGAGACCGACGAGACGGGCCCAGTCGCCACCGCCCTCGCCACGTCCCTGCTCGACGAGATCGGTCCGTGGCTCCCCACCGAGTGGACCTGGGTCACCGAGGTGGGGACCGAGATCGACAACCTCCGTGCCATCGTGAACCTCCTTCCCGATG
>JAWVZB010000078.1:0-14828 GCA_033722375.1 Nitriliruptorales bacterium
GACCGGCCACAGAAGGGCCGCTTCCGCGAGTTCATCCAGTGTGACGTGGACACGGTCGGGTCCGACTCCAAGCTGGCGGACGCGGAGACCCTGCTGGCCGTCACCGAGGCGCTGGCCGGGCTCGGCCTCGAGGGCTTCGAGGTCCAGCTCAACTCCCGCCGTGCGCTGCGGGGGCTGATCGCCGCCTACGGGGTGCCGGAGGCGCTCGAGGAGACGACCCTCGTGGCGCTGGACAAGCTGGACAAGGTCGGCGTCGACGGTGTCGCGGCGGAGCTGCGGGACCGCGACCTCCCCAGCGACGCCGTGGAAGCGATCGCGGACGACCTCGGGTCGGGCGACCTCGAGACCGCAGCTCGTGAGCGGATCACCTCCAGCGAGCGGGGACGGGCCGGCCTGGACGAGGTCGACACGGTGCTCGGGCTGGTTGCGCCCCATCTCACCGATGCTGGCTCGATCCGGTTCGCCCCGGCCTTGGCGCGGGGCCTCAGCTACTACACCGGACCCATCTTCGAGATCACCCACCCTGGGATCGGCAGCTCGATCGCCTCTGGCGGGCGCTACGACGGTCTCGTCGGGATGTTCAGCAACCGCGAGATCCCGGCTGTCGGAGGGTCGATCGGCGTGGACCGGGTGCTGATGCTGCTGGATGGAGGGGCGGTCTCGGCCGCCCCGCCCGTGGTGGTCACCATCCTCGACGACGACCTGCGCGAGGATGCGCTCTCCCTGGCGATCCGCCTGCGACGGCAGGGGATCGATGCTGACCTGTTCGCCTCGTCGGCGAAGCTCGGGAAGCAGTTCAAGTACGCCGACCGTCGCGGGATCCGCTACGCGCTCATCCGTGGGGACGACGAGGTCGCCGCGGGTACGGTCGCGGTCAAGGATCTCGAGACCGGCGAGCAGACCTCGGTCCCCGAGGACCTGCTCGCGGACCACCTGCGCAACGCCATCGCCGGTGACTGAACCTCAGACTCGGAGAAGGACCCACCCATGCCGCTGAGCCCCTACGGCGCCATGCGCAGCCACGGCGCGGGGACGCTCCGTGCCGACGACGCCGGCACCGAGGTCGTCCTCGCCGGCTGGGTCGCGACCCGCCGCGACCACGGTGGTGTGGCCTTCCTCGATCTCCGCGACCGCACCGGTGTGGTGCAGGTCGTGGCCGACCCGGAGCGGTCGGAGGTGCTCGCCGCGGCGCACCGCGTCCGCACCGAGTGGGTGGTGGCCGTGAAGGGAACCGTCCGTGCGCGACCCGAGGGGATGACCAATCCCGATCTGGACACGGGCGAGGTCGAGGTGGCCGCCGACGAGCTCGAGGTCCTCTCGGTGTCCGAGCCGCCGCCGTTCCCGGTGGAGGACGGCATCGAAGCCGACGAGGTCATCCGGCTGCGGCACCGCTACGTCGACCTGCGGCGCCCCGAGATGCTCCGCGCGCTCCGGCTCCGTGCCGCGACCAACAGCGCCATCCGTCGCGTGATGGAGGACAACGGCTTCATCGAGGTGGAGACCCCGATCCTGACCCGTCCGACCCCCGAGGGCGCCCGCGACTTCCTGGTGCCGTCCCGGCTCCAGCCCGGCACGTCGTACGCCCTGCCGCAGTCGCCCCAGCTCTTCAAGCAGCTCCTCCAGGTCGCCGGGGTCGAGCGCTACTACCAGATCGCGCGCTGCTTCCGTGACGAGGACCAGCGCGCCGACCGGCAGCTCGAGTTCACCCAGCTCGACCTCGAGATGTCGTTCGTCGACGAGGAGGACGTCTACGGGCTGATGGAGGAGGTGTTCGCGGGGGTCTGGCGCGACGTCCTCGACGTCGAGCTGCCGACGCCGTTCCCGCGCATGTCCTACGACGAGGCGATGCGCCGCTTCGGTTCCGACAAGCCCGACCTCCGGTTCGACCTCGAGCTCGCCGACCTGTCCGAGGTGTTCGCCGACACCGAGGTCGGGGTGTTCAAGGGTGTGCTCGACAGCGGGGGGACGGTCGTCGCCCTGGCGCTGCCCGACGGCGGGGACCTGACCCGTAGCCAGTTCGACGCCTGGACCGACTGGGCGAAGGAGCGGGGCGCGAAGGGGCTCGCGTGGGCGGTGGTCGAGGACGACGGTTCGCTTCGCTCGCCCCTCGCGAAGTTCATGTCGGACGACGAGATCGCCGGCATCAAGAGCGAGACCGGGGCCAACCCCGGCGATGCCGTCTTCTTCGGTGCCGGTCCGATCACGTGGGTCCGTCAGCTCATGGGGGCGCTGCGGATCGCGCTGGCCAAGGACCGTGATCTCGTCGACACCACCCAGTGGCAGTTCCTGTGGGTCGTGGACTTCCCGATGTTCGAGGAGACCGAGGACGGCGAGTACGTGCCGTCCCACCACCCCTTCACCTCGATCCACCCCGACGACCTCGACGGCTTCGAAGACGATCCGGCGGGCACCCGTGCGCGGGCGTACGACGTGGTGCTGAACGGGTTCGAGCTCGGCTCCGGGTCGATCCGGATCCACGACCGCGAGACGCAGCGGCGCGTGCTGGCGGTCCTCGGGATCGACGCCGAGGAGGCCGAGCACCGCTTCGGGTTCCTCTTGCGGGGGCTGTCCCACGGCGCCCCGCCCCACGGTGGGTTCGCCATCGGCCTGGACCGTCTGGTGATGCTCCTGGCGGAGCGGAACTCGATCCGGGAGGTCATCGCCTTCCCGAAGACCCAGTCCGGTGCCGACCCGATGACCGCGGCCCCGGCCCAGCTGGACGACGACGATCTGACCGCGGTGGGTCTGCGCCTGCGGCCGGGGATCCGCGAGGAATCCTGATCGAGCCGGCCGGGACGCTGGATACGGTGACGCGGCGATGAGCGAGCGACTGTTCCAGATGGACGGCGAGGGGTCCGCGAGTGCCTCGCCGTCGGCGGACGTGTCCTCCGACGCCCCGCTGGCTGCGCGCATGCGCCCCCGCACGCTGGACGAGTACGTCGGCCAGCCGGAAGCGGTGGGGGAGGACACGCCGCTCCGGCGCATGCTGGAGCGGGGCGAGCTGACCTCGCTCCTGCTGTGGGGCCCACCGGGCAGCGGCAAGACCTCGCTCGCGAGCGTCGTGGCCACGGTCGTGGACGCGAGCTGGCAGGAGCTGTCCGCGGTCACGGCCGGCGTCAAGGACGTCCGCCGGGTGATCGAGGAGGCTCGGCAGCGCCAGACGACCTCGGGGCGGCGCACGATCCTGTTCATCGACGAGATCCACCGCTTCAACAAGGCCCAACAGGACGCCCTGCTCCCCGCGGTGGAGAACGGCTGGATCGTCCTGGTCGGGGCGACGACCGAGAACCCCTTCTTCGAGATCAACGCGCCGTTGATCTCCCGATGCCAGCTCCTGCGGCTCGAGCCCCTCGACGACGGCGACGTGGAGGCGATCCTCGACACCGCCCTGGACGATCCCGACCGCGGGTACGGCGGCGAGGTCACCCTGACCGAGGACGCGCGCCGCCATCTGGTCGCGGTCGCGGACGGCGACGCCCGTGCGGCCCTCAACGCGCTCGAGGTGGCCGTCACCGCCGCTGACCCCAGCCGACCGCTCACGCTCACGGCCGAGAACGTCACCGCGGCGATGCGGAAGTTCCGCTACTCGCGTGCCGGCGACGAGCACTACGACCAGGTGTCCGCCTTCATCAAGTCGCTGCGGGGCAGCGACCCGGACGCGGCCGTCTACTGGCTGCTGCGCATGATCGCCGGCGGGGAGGATCCGCGCTTCATCGCCCGCCGGATGGTGATCTTCGCGAGCGAGGACGTCGGGCTGGCCTGGGAGGGTGGCCTGCCGGTGGCCGTCGCGGCCTTCGAAGCGCTGGATCGCGTCGGTCTGCCCGAGGCCCGCTACGCCCTCCTGCACGCCGCGATCGCGCTCGCGACCGCGCCGAAGTCCAACGCGGTGGCGCGTGCGCTCCGGGCCGGCACGGAAGCGGTCCGGGAAGCCGGCAACGCCCCCGTGCCGCCACATCTCCGCGACTCCCACTACGCCGGCGCCTCCGAGATCGGGCACGGGGCGGGCTACGTCTATCCTCACGACCACCCGGACGCGTTCGTCCCCCAGCAGTACCTGCCCGACGAGCTCGCGGGGACACGGTTCTACGAGCCGACCGGTCGGGGCGACGAGGGCGCGGTGGCAGAGCGGCTGGCGATCTGGCGCGCCGCGCCGGACGACGACGCAGACAGCAACGAGACCACGACGGACGTGCAGGACGACAGGAAGGCGGGAACGTGAACGGTTGGGAGTGGGGGATCATCGTCATCGCGGCGTTCTGGGGGGTGCTCGTCATCGCGCTCGTGTTCGCCCTGGCGGCCGTGTTCCGGCTCATCAACGAGATCGGGCAGCTCGTGCACGGCGTCACCGAACAGACCGTGCCGCTGCTCGGCGGGCTGAACGAGACCGTCGCGGGGGTGAACGTCGAGCTGGCCCGCGTCGACTCGATCGTCGCCGGGGTCCAGTCGATCACCGCCACCACCGACCAGCTGGTCGCGGTCGTGCACGCCACGGTGTCGAACCCGCTCATCAAGGCCGCCGCCTGGATGACCGGAGCGGCCGCCGCGGCTAAGTCCGCCAAGGCCTTGAAGGACGAGATGTGACCGACGACGCTGACGTGACAGACGAGAACGTGACAGACAAGGACCACGCGTGATCAAGCGGATCTTCTCCCTCTTCTTCGGCATCGGGCTGGGGCTCCTGGTGGGTGCGTTCATCGTCCGGCGGCTCGACCAGGCGACCCGAGCGGTCGCGCCCGCCAACATCGCGACGCAGGCCGGCCGGTTCGTCGGCGAGCTCGGTGCCAACCTGCGTGCGGCTGCCGAGGCGGGGCGGCAGGCAGCCGACGCCAAGGAGGCCGAACTGCGCTCGCAGTACAACGTGCCGCGAGTCCGCGACACCCTCGGGGGCTGATCCGACTGCGCAGCGGCCGGCCCGAGCCGGTACCACACACCTGAACGCCCGCGATCTGGGATCCCCGTGGACTACCTGACCATCCGCGAGACCTTCCTCGACTTCTTCGAGGACCGCGACCACCGCCGCTTCGACTCGGCGTCGCTCATCCCGAGCGACCCGAGCGTGCTGCTGACCATCGCCGGGATGCTGCCCTTCAAGCCCTACTTCCTCGGGGACGCGGAGCCTCCGGCGCCCCGCGCCACCAGTCACCAGAAGTGCGCCCGGACCAACGACATCGAGAACGTCGGCAAGACCACCCGGCACCTCACCTTCTTCGAGATGCTGGGCAACTTCTCGTTCGGCGACTACTTCAAGCGGGAGGCGATCCGCTGGGCGTGGGAGCTCTCGGTCGAGCACTACGGGCTCGATCCAGAGCGGATCTGGGTCACGATCTTCGAGGAGGACGACGAGTCCGAGCGGTACTGGCTCGAGGAATCCGACGTCCCGCGCGACCGCATCCAGCGCATCGGGGTCCCCGAGGGCGCCGACCGCCTCGACGCCTGTGACAACTTCTGGTCGACCGGCGGGGCGGGGCCGTGCGGCCCCTGCACCGAGCTCTTCTTCGATCGTGGGCCCGACTGGGGCGACGAAGGCGGCCCGGCGGTCAACGAGGAGCGCTACCTCGAGTTCTACAACCTCGTGTTCATGCAGCACGAGCAGGATGCCCAGGGCAACGTCGTCGGTGACCTCCCCAACGAGAACGTCGACACCGGCATGGGACTCGAGCGCATGGCGGTCCTGCTCCAGGACGTCGACAACGTCTTCGAGACCGACGCGATCCGTCCGATCCTGGACCGTGCCGAGGAGATCACCGGCGCTGACTACGGCGGCGACGCCGACGCGGACGTGTCGCTGCGGGTCATCGCCGAACACGCTCGGACCTCCGCGTTCCTGATCGCCGACGGGGTCCTGCCCGCCAAGGAGGGCCGTGGCTACGTGCTGCGGCGGCTCCTGCGGCGGGCGGTCCGGCACGGCCACCTGCTCGGCCATGACGGGGAGCTCATGGTGCCGATGATCGACCAGGTCATCGCCACGATGGGCCGCGGCTACCCGGAGCTCGAACGACAGCGCGAGCTCGTGACGCGGGTCGCCGGCGCGGAGGAGGAGGACTTCACCGCCCGTCTGCGGCAGGGCCTCGAGATGGTCGATGACGCGCTCGAGGACATCCGCGGATCCGACGAGGGTGCCTTCCCCGGTGACGTCGCGTTCAAGCTCCACGACACCTTCGGGTTCCCGATCGACCTCACCGCCGAGATCGCCGAGGAGGCCGGGGTCGACCTCGACCGCGACGAGTTCGACCGCCTCATGGAGGAACAGCGGCAGCGGGCCCGCGCCGCCGCGAAGAAGGGTGACGGCGGGGTCCCCGTCGAGGTCTACCGCGAGGCCGCCGGCGCCGTCGGCAGCACCGAGTTCCTCGGCTACGACCGGCTCACCGCCGAGGCGGAGCTCGGCGCCATCGTCACTCCTGGCGGCTCGCTCGGCGAAGCAACCGAGGGTGATGAGGTCGAGGTCGTGCTTCCCCGCACCCCGTTCTACGCCGAGGGCGGCGGCCAGGTGGGGGACCGGGGCGAGATGCAGACCCCCACGGGACGACTCCAGATCCTCGATACCCAGGAGGCCATCGAGGGCCTGACCGTGCACCGGGCTCGCGTGGTCGCGGGCGAGGTACGCACCGGCCAGCCGGTGGAAGCCGAGGTGGACGGGGCCCGGCGCGTCGCGACGGCGCGGAGCCACTCCGCCACCCACGTGCTGCACGCGACGATGCGCGAGGTGCTGGGTGAGCACGCACAGCAGGCGGGGTCGCTCGTCGAGCCCGGCCGCCTCCGCTTCGACTTCCCCCACTTCGAGTCGGTGTCGACGGACGCGATCGCGGAGATCGAGCGCACCATCAACGAACGCGTCCTCCGCGATCCCGAGGTCCAGACCGACATCATGCCGATCGACGAGGCCAAGCAGGCCGGCGCGATCGCGAACTTCGGTGACAAGTACGGCCAGATCGTCCGCGTCGTGACCATCGGGGACTTCTCGAAGGAGCTGTGCGGAGGGACCCACGTTCCGAGTGGCGCCAAGGTCGGCACGATCTACATCGTCCGAGAGGAGTCCATCGGGGCCAACACCCGCCGGATCGAGGCCCTCACCGGCACCGATGCGTACCGCTACGGGCGGCGGGAGATGCAGGTCGCCGAGGAGGTCGCCCGACTGATGGGCACCGGCACGGACGAGGCGGTCGACCGGGTGCAGGGCCTCCTCGATCGCCTCAAGTCGATGGAGAAGGAGCTCGAACGCGTCCGGGCCGCGAGTCTCGCTCAGGAGGCGACGGCGATCGCGAACGCCGCCGAACGGGGCGACGACGGCCTGGCGCTCGTCGTCCGCGCCGTCGACGACGTCGACATGGACGGGCTCCGTCAACTGGCCAACGAGGTCCGCGGCAGCCTGGCCGAGCGGGGCGTGGTCGTGCTCGGGACCCGGACCGACGACGACAAGGCGCAGCTCGTGGCGGTCGTCACCCCGGATCTGGTGGAAGCGGGGGTGGAGGCCCGACCGATCCTGCACCCGGCCGCACAGATCGTCGGCGGCGGTGCGGGGGGACACGGCGACCTCGCCCAGGCCGGGGGGCGGGACGGGGCGAAGCTCCAGGACGCCCTGGCCGAGGCCGAACGGCAGGCCCGGCAGGCGGTCGCGGACGCGTGAGCGACGACGACCTGCCCGCGGCCGGCCGGCTGATCGGTGTCGACCTCGGCGACGTCCGCATCGGGCTCGCCATCAGCGACGACGGGCAGGCGGTGGCCACGCCCAGCGACACCCTCGAGGTCGCGGACGCTCTCGGGGCGCCCCTGTCCGACGACGGCCGCGGGAGCGCGGACACCACCGACGAGGAGCTCGCGCGTCTGGCCGACACGATCGTGGCCCACGGCGAAGGTCGGGGCGCGGTCGGGTACGTGATCGGGTATCCGCGTAGGCTGGACGGCCGAGAGGGATCGGCCGCTCGCCGCGCGCGGCGACTGTGCGAGATCCTGCAGGACCGCAAGGACCGCCCCGCAACGCTGTGGGACGAACGGCTGTCGAGCGTCGAAGCAGAGCGCACCATGCTGGCCCAGGACGCCAGCCGACGCGAGCGCCGGGAGGCCACCGACCGGGTCGCGGCGACGCTGATCCTCCAGGGCTACCTCGACGGCCGACGCTCCTGAGCCCCCGACCATCCGCCCCGACGGCGGAGGAAGGACCGACACCGTGGCGTTGAGCACCGGGTCGAAGGTGTTCCTCGTCGTGCTCGTCGTGCTGCTCGGGGGCGTGGGCTTCGGCCTCTACTACGTGAACGACCAACTTGCCGGCGTGCCCGGCGAGGGCGAACCCGTCCCGATCACGATCGAGCAAGGCACGAGCTCGGCACGGATCGGCCAGATGCTCGAGGAGCAGGGCGTGATCAAGAACGCGCTCGCGTTCCGGCTCATCGTGCGCGCCCAAGGGACCACGTTCCTGGCCGGGGACTACGAGCTCGAGACCGGCATGTCCGTGGACGAGGCGATCGACGCGCTCGAGGAGGGGCCCGCGGAGCCCGAGAGCGTCCGCTTCACGGTGCGCGAAGGGCTCGCGGTCCCGCTGGTGCTCGAGGAGCTCGCCGGGCAGTTCGACCAGTACGGCGTCGATGACTTCCGCCGCGTGCTCGACGAGCGGATCCAGGCCGGGGGCAACGGCGAGGGCGTCCTCGAGCTGCCGGACTGGGTGCCACCGCTCGGAGACTTCGGTGCGGAGGTCAGCCATCCGTTCGAGGGCCTGCTCTTCCCCGAGACCTACGAGCTGTTCGCGGATGCCACGCCGCAGGACATCCTCCAGCGCATGATCGACCAGACCGTGCGGGTCATGTCGGAGGTGCCCCAGGATCAGGTTCGGGCGCTCGGCGAGAAGGTGCAGTCGGACTACAGCCCGGAGTACACGGGGCTGATCCTCGCCAGCCTGATCGAGCGCGAGACCCGCGTCAGCGGAGAGCGGCCCAAGGTGTCGTCGGTGATCCACAACCGCCTCGAGGCAGAGAGACCCCTCGAGATCGACGCGACGGTGCTCTACGCGCTCGGCAAGTGGAAGGAACGCGTGCTGACCGAGGACACCGAGGTCGACTCGCCCTACAACACCTACCCGAACCCTGGCGACCCCAACCCCGGCCTGCCACCGACGCCGATCTCGAACGCCGGGCGCGCCTCGATCGAAGCCGCGTTCGCCCCCGAGGACACGCCGTTCCTGTTCTACGTCCTCTCGCCCGAGTGCGACGGCACGCACCAGTTCGCCGAGACGCTCGAGGGGCACAACCAGAACGTCGCCGAGTTCCGTGACGCCGGCCGCTGCCAAGAGGAGTGAGCGTGAGGCCGTCGGCATCGACGCGACTCGTCGCGCTGCTGGGCCGGCCCGTGTCGCACTCGCTGTCGCCGGTGATGATGAACGCGGCGTTCGCCGAGGCCGACCTCGACCTCGTCTATCTGGCTCTCCCCACGCCAGCGGAGCAGCTCGGCTCCGCGGTCGCCGCACTGGACGCCTGGCGTGCGGCCGGAGCGAACGTGACCGTGCCGCACAAGGTCGCGGTCATGCAGCACTGTGACGAACTGACCGACGAGGCCTCGCTGGTGGGGGCCGTCAACACCCTCGTGTGGACCGCGGACGGGATCGTCGGCCACAACACCGATGCGGTCGGGCTGGGGCAGGTCCTGACCGGCGACCTCGGGATCGTCGCCCACGACCACGTCGTCGTGCTGGGAACCGGTGGCGCCGCCCGTGCAGTGGCGGTCGCGACGGGGCGGATCGGGGCGAGCTGCACGGTCGTCGGGCGCCGGATCGCCGCCGCCCGCGAGGTCGCCGCGGTGGCGGACACCGCCGGCGCGCCCGCCGTCGACGAGGTCGACCTCGCCGAGGACGACGAGGTCGAACGCCAAGTCGGCGCCGCACGCCTGGTCGTGAACGCGACCCCGCTGGGACTCGACGGGGAGGAGCTGCCGCAACCCTTCCATCAGCTGGAGGAGGGCCAGATCGCCTACGACCTCGTCTACAACCCGCCCGACACCCCTTTCCTCGTGTCCGCACGCGAGCGGGGCGCGGAGGCGCACTACGGGCTCGGGATGCTCGTCGCGCAGGCGGCCGCGTCGTACCGCGAGTGGACCGGTCAGGACGCACCGGCGGCCACGATGTCCGCCGCGGCCATGGGGGCACTCGCCCACGGTTGAAGGCCCCGTGCAGGGTCCTGCACGGATCCTGACTCGGCGCGTAGGCTGGGTTCGCGTGTGACGTGGCACCACGATGGTTCACTCAAGTCACGTCAGCACCGTGCCGACGAGAGCGATGGAGCGGCGGGAGCGGCCGGGGATCCGTGGCGTCCTCGGTTCTACGAATCACCCGCTGCCCTTCAGGAGGAAGAGATGCCCGAATCAAAGGCGCAGCGACTGGCGCAGGCGCTCGACGACTTCATCAAGAGCTCACCGGACGTCGAGGCCGCCGCCGTGGTCTCGTTCGACGGCCTGCCGATGGCGAGCGCGCTGCCAGAGACCATGGAGGAAGACCGGGTCGGGGCGATGGCGGCCGCGCTGCTCTCGCTCGGGGAGCAGGCCGCGATCGGGCTCGGTCGAGGACAGCTCAACCAGGTCTTCGTCGAGGGGGAGCACGGCTTCGTGTTCCTGATGAGCGCCCGTGACCAGGCGGTCCTCGCCGCGGTCGCGCGCCGCACCGCCAAGATCGGATTCATGCTGTTCGAGATGCGGCGTGCAGCGGACCGCATCGGCGAGGTGCTGATAGAGGGTCGGGGCGAGGAGGACCCGTACGCTGGCGTCGCCGACGCGGGCCAGGCGGAACCGTCCCAGGAGGATGCGGACGCGGAAGAAGCCCAGGCAGCGAGCTGGCAGTGATCGGCCCCAGGTAGCGGCCGGCCCACGACAGAAGGGGGTGAGCGATGCTCGAAGGCACACTCGAGAGCTTCACCCTGCCGGACATCTTCCAACTGCTCGCCTTCACGAAGAAGACCGGCTGCCTCAAGCTGGAGCGCAACGGGGCATCCGGGCGGGTCTACTTCGACGACGGCGAGGTCTACTACGCCCTCTCGAGCGGTGGCCGCCTCGCGCTCGGGCGTCGTCTCGTCGGCGCCGGCGAGGTCGACACCGACCAACTGCGTGCGGCCCTGGACAAGCAGCGCGAACTCGCCGACGACGGTGAGGGGCTGCGGCTCGGCCAGATCCTCCTCGATCAGGATGCGATCGATCAGGACACGCTCGAGACCTTCGTCCGCGAGCAGATCCAGGACGCCATCTTCGATCTGATGCGGTGGGACGACGGCAACTTCAGCTTCGACAGCGAGAGCGACGAGGCCACCGTCGACGAGCCGATCGAGCTCAGTGTCACGGTCGAGAACCTCATCATGGAGGGCTCGCGGCGGCTCGAGGAGTGGGAGAACGTCAAGAAGAAGATCCCCTCGATGGATGCGGTCGTGGCGATGCAGCCCCGCCCGGGGGACGACGAGGTCGAGGTCAACCTCCGCCCCGAGGAGTGGCAGCTCCTGACGCTCGTTGACGGTCAGCGCACCGTCGGCGACCTGGTCGACATCTACGGGCAGGGGCAGTTCTCGACCTGCAAGCTGCTGTTCGGTCTGGTCGGCGCCGGGCTCCTCGAGGTTCGCGACGTCGAGACCGAGGGCCCACCGTCCGTGGCGGCACTGCTCCAGCAGCGCGAGCTCCTGCGTGAGCTCGAGAAGCAGGAGGACGAGCGTGCGCGGGAGGGACGGCTCCGCAAGGAGCGCCTCGGTGATGACCGCCCGGCCGCGGACACGGCGGGCGATGACGAGGGCGGCTCCGAGGAGGCAGAGCCTCCCGAGGACGAGGCGACCCCAGCAGCGGAAGAGGTCGAGGTGGAGACAGAGCCCCAGGACGAGGGCCCGGCGGACGAAGACAGCGATGGCCAACCGGACCCTTCCGGCAACGGCGACCAGCGGCTGACGACCGACCCCGACATCGATGAGGACCTCGTGCAGCGCCTCATCGAGGGCGTGAAGGGACTCTAGATGGCGGGGCGCAACGGCATGCGCACGGTGAAGGTCGTCGTGACCGGCCCGTTCGGGGCGGGCAAGACGACCTTCATCCAGACGATCTCCGAGATCACCGTGCTGTCCACCGAGAAGCAGGTGTCCGATCACACCCGGGCACTGAAGGGTCACACGACGGTCGCGATGGATTTCGGGCGGATCACGGTCGCTGAGGGCCTGGCGCTCTACCTGTTCGGTACACCCGGTCAGGAGCGTTTCGACTTCATGTGGGAGATCCTCGCCGAGGGGATGCTCGGGTTCGTGCTGATGGTCGACCACGACCGCGAGGAGTCGCTCGATGAGGCGGGGCGGATCCTCGAGTTCTTCACCGACATCGCCGACGTACCCTTCATCGTGGCCGTGAACAAGGTCGACGAGGAGCCGGAGTCTGCGGTGGAGGCAGCGCGCTCGAAGCTCGCGATCCCCGAGGGGGTCAAGGTGGTCCCGATCGATGCGCGGGAGCGCGAAGACGTCAAGCAATCGCTCATCACGCTGCTCTACACGGTCCTCGAGCAGTTGACGTCGCGGGACGGGCAAGCGGAACTCGTCGGCGAGGCCGGCTGATATGCGACAGCTCGGGCAGATCCTGATCGACGATGGTCTGATCACGTCCGAGCAGCTCGAGGAAGCCCAAGAGATCCAGCGCACCCTCGGGAAATCGCTCGGTCGGGTCCTCATCGACAAGGGCTACGTCACCGAGCGGGACCTGGTCAAGGCACTGGCGTCCCAGATCGGGATGGAGTTCGTCGACCTCACGGACTACGACGTCGACACCACCGCGGTGACGGCCGTGAGCGACACCATCGCCAAGCGGTACACGGCGCTGCCCATCGCCTACGAGGGCGACAAGCTCGTGGTCGCGATGAGCGACCCCGCCAACGTGTTCGCCCTCGACGACATCCGCACGATCACCGGACGGGACGTGAAGGCGGTCGTCGCGACCCGCGACGACATCATGGACGCGATCCGCCGCTACCACCGGATGTCGGACGAGATCGAGGCGATCGCGGACGACCTCGGGGTCTCGGGGGAGGACGAGCAGGACCTCTCGGAGATCAAGGCGGTCACCGAAGAGAAGCCCATCGTCAAGTTCGTCAACCTGCTGATCACCCAGGCGGTGAACGACGGCGCGTCCGACATCCACATCGAGCCCACCGAGAAGGACCTGCGGGTCCGCTACCGCATCGACGGTGTGCTGCACGAGGTCATGAAGTCCCCGCGGTCGATCCAGTCGGGGGTCATCTCGCGTCTGAAGATCATGGCCGAGGTCGACATCGCCGAGCGTCGCATCCCCCAGGACGGGCGGATCGGCCTCGTGGTGTCGGGCAAGCCGATCGACCTGCGGTTCTCGACGCTGCCGACGGTGTACGGCGAGAAGGTCGTGATGCGCATCCTCGACAAGACCGCGGTGATGTTGGAGCTCGAGGACCTCGGCTTCCTCGAGGAGAACGAGGAGCGCTACGAAGAGGCCTACCGCAAGCCCTACGGGATGATCCTCGTGACCGGCCCCACCGGATCGGGGAAGTCGACGACGCTGTACGCCACGCTGAACGTGCTCAACCAGGAGCACGTCAACATCGTCACGACCGAGGATCCGGTCGAGTACCGCCTCCACGGCATCAACCAGGTCCAGGTCAACCCCAAGGTCGGCCTGACCTTCGCGAGTGCGCTGCGCTCGATCCTCCGTCAGGACCCCGACATCGTGCTGGTCGGTGAGATGCGTGACCGCGAGACCGCACAGATCGGTGTCGAGGCCGCGCTCACCGGCCACCTCGTCCTGTCGACGTTGCACACAAACGACGCCGCCAGCGCGGTGACCCGACTTACCGAGATGGGGATCGAGCCGTTCCTGGTTGGGTCCGCGACCGATGCGGTGCTGGCTCAGCGGCTCGCGCGGCGGGTGTGCGACAAGTGCGTGGAGATGTACAAGCCTGAGCCCGAGATCCTGATCGAGGCGGGGTTCGACGAGGAGACGGTCGAGGAGCAGCCCGAGCTCCCGCAAGCGGTCGGCTGTAGCGCCTGCACGAACACCGGCTACAAGGGACGACTCGCGATCCACGAGGTCATGACCGTGACCGAGGAGATCGAACGGCTCACGGTGGCACGTGCCTCGTCCGAAGAGATCAAGCGGGTGGCCATCGAGCAGGGCATGCGGACACTGCGCCAGGACGGCCTCGAGAAGGTCAAGCTCGGGAGGACCACGATCGAGGAGATCGGGCGCGTGATCGTATGAGCGGCCTACACCTTCCACGGACACCTGCCGATAGAAGGGCAGGGCCTCGACGGGCGTGCGCCTCCGCGCGCGTCACCAACACCACACGCTGCACGACCACCCGACTCACGAATCCTACGAGGGAGTGACCGACCATGGCGACGAGCCTGGGGAACATCCTGGTCGACCAGGGGATCCTCACGAGCGACGAGCTCGAGCGCGCCGAGAACCACCGTGCCGAGAACGGCGGCAGCCTCGCGAAGGCGCTGGTGGAGCTCGATCTCGCGACCGAGTCCGACCTCGTGCATGCCTTGGCTACCAAGCTCGGGATGCCCTACGTGAGCCTCGAGCCGGGGACGGTCGAGCCCGACGCGGCGCAGATGGTCTCGCGCAGCGTCGCCGAGAGCCTCGGGGCGCTGCCCATCGGCTTCGGTGACGGCGGCAACGAACTGGTCGTCGCCGTGTCGGACCCGAACAACACCACGGCCAAGGAGAAGATCGAGGCCGAGACCGGCCTCCCGGTGCGTCTGGGGCTGGCTCCTCGCCGGGCCCTCCAGCAGGCGATCCAGCACCTCACCACCGACGCGCCGTCAGGCGGTGGCCCCGAGGACAGCGCCCGGATCCAGCAGCTC
>JAWVZB010000079.1:0-14345 GCA_033722375.1 Nitriliruptorales bacterium
CGTTAACCATTCATGACGGAGCCCTCCAAACGAGAAACGGCGAACCGGCCGAAAGGCCGGGGCGCAAAGCCACAGGGCCTACCGCCGCGAAAGCGGCCACGGCAGCCGAGCTACCGAAGGGAGGCGCTACCGCCTCCGTCGGCACCCGAGAGGGAATCGGCGGGCTCCGTCCGAACCAGGGCCAACGAGCCAAGGGACGGACATGAGCACCGCCACCACCATCACCCGCCGTATCAACCTCCGCGCCGGCCTCATCGTCACGCTGGTCGCGACCTTCCTGGCCGCGCTGGCGCCGGCCACCGCACAAGCCGCGGTGGACAGCAGCGCCGAGGCGCAGTTCGTGTCGCTCATCAACCAGGAGCGCGCCGCCCGAGGCCTCGCCAAGCTCACGGTGAAGAGCGACCTCGTCCAGGTGGCCCGCAACCACAGCGCCGACATGGCCGCCAAGAACGACCTCTACCACAACCCCAACCTCGGCTCGGACGTCACCGGGTGGCAGAAGGTCGGCGAGAACGTCGGCCGCGGCCCCTCGGTCAGCTCGATCCACGACGCGTTCATGAACTCGTCGGGTCACCGCGCCAACATCCTCGACAGCGACTGGACCGAGGTGGGCGTCGGCGTCCACGTGGTCGACGGTCGCGTGTGGGTCACCGAGGTCTTCCGCCAGCCGTCCGGTAGCTCCTCCACCCAGGAGACCTCCAGCGACGACAGCGCTTCCGAGGACACGTCCAGCGACAGCGACGACAGCGCTTCCAAGGACACCTCGAAGGACACCAGCGAAGCCAGCAACGACACGAGCTCCTCTGACAACGACGCCCCGGCCTCCGCTCCGTCGGCCGACGCGTCCGCCGACCAGTCGGGGCAGGGGTCCGCGGAGGGCTCCGAGGGCCCCGCCCCGCTGCCGGCGCTCCAGGACCGCGCACTGAGCGTTCTCAACCGCGTCGACAGCGTCGAGTCCGGCTCCTGACGACCAACTGACCACCACCCCGGTCTTCGCACCCATCTCCCGGATGGGTGCGAACGTCGTTGCAGGGCGGGGATAGCCTCCGTCGCACGAACCTGACCCAGACGATCGCTGTCGTGTGAACCTGACAACGAGGATGCTCGCGTCGACGGGGCCACTCTTCGCCCGCCCGCTCGACTGGTCCTTCGGTGTCATCGCCGAGGCCGGCTACGACGGCGTGGAGCTCATGGTCACCCAGGACCCCGTCACCCAGGACCCCGACGAGATCACCACGGCCGCCGCCTCCGAGGGTGTCGAGGTCCCGGTCGTGCACGGTCCGTTCCTCCTGCTCACCCGGCGCGTGTTCGGCACCGATCTCGTCGAGAAGGCACGTCGATCGCTCGAGCTCACGGGAGCGATCGGGGGTGACCTCATGATCGTCCATCCGCCGTTCCGATGGCAGCGCGGCTTCCATCGCTGGCTGGTCGAGGAAGCAGACGACGAAGCTGCCGAGCTCGACAGCCGCGTCGGCGTCGAGAACCTCTACCCGGTCTCGGTCGCGGGGCGCCCGGTCCGGTTCCACCGCTACACCCAGCCCGAGCACCTCGAGCCCTTCCCGCACGTCGTCTTCGACACGAGCCATTTCGGGGTCGCCGAGGCCGACATCCTCGAGGCGTGGGAGGCGCTGTCCGACACGAGCGTCCACCTGCACGTCTCCGACAACCGCGGCAACGGCCGCGACAGCCACGCCCCGCTCGGCCACGGGATCCTGCCGCTGGCGTCGTTCCTCCACCGCGTCGCCGACGACCGCCGGGATGGTGACGTCTCGATCACGCTCGAGCTCGACTGCCGGCGCTACCTGGACGACCGGGCGGCCCTCGTCGGCTACCTGCGCCAGGAGCGGGAGAAGTGCCTCGACCTGCTGGCCGGCGAGTCGGCCGAGGACGTGCTCGGCCGCCCTGACGTCGTCGACACCCCACCCGGCGGACCGGAGGAGGATGCGGACCAGCCGACGGCGGGCCCGTCCGGAGGGACAGGTCAAGACGGCGGCTCACTTGCCGATGTTTCCCAATAGAGGGGACGGTTCCTCTCTGTAAGCGCGCTTGTACCCTTCGTACAGATGTGGACAGGACTAGTTCGCATTTACTATCCGCGAACCCTCCGTTCTAGTCATGAGTACGGACGGTTGCCAGGCGTACGCTTGCTACTACCGACTCGAGGTTCCCCGTCATGCGCACCGGCACGTCCATCGCGCTGATCGTCCTGCTCGTGGCGATCATCGGGGCTGCCGTCGTGCAACTGGTCCTGGCGGGGCGCTGATGCCGACCACGACCGCCGCCACGGAGACCGAGCCCGGGATCGATCCCGAGCTCAAGTCGCTCGTGGCGGACGCCAAAGAGGGCGACGAGCACGCCTTCGCGGCCATCTACGACCGCTACGTGGACCAGACCTTCGGCTTCATCTACCGGCGGGTGGGGCACCGCCAGACCGCCGAGGACCTGACCGGCGACGTCTTCTTCCGGGCCTTCCGCCGGCTCGACACCTTCGAGTGGCAGGGAAAGGATCTCGGGGCCTGGATCATGACCATCGCCCGCAACCGCGTGTATGACCACTTCAAGTCGGCCCGCTTCCGCCTCGAGCGATCCACCGATCAGACCCCCGAGACGCCTGAGACGGGGATCGACGATCCCGAGCGGGTCTCGGTGGCCCGCGACATGGCCAAGTCGCTCGGCTACGCCCTCGAGCAGTTGAAGGACGACCACCGCGAAGTCATCGAGCTCCGGTTCATCCACAACATGAGCGTCGCGGATACCGCCGAGATCATGGATCGCAGTGTCGGGGCGACCAAAGCGCTCCAGTACCGCGCACTGCGTGCGCTGGCCGAACACGTCAAGGATGTGCCGGGATTGAGCGAGATCGCCGTGATGGGGCTCGGTGGCATGGTGTGGCTGCTGCGCGCGTTCGGGGGGCTGCTGTGAAACGTCGTAACTCCCCGCCCCGTCGTTCGTTGTACCCCGTGAGGCAGAGGAACCATCGGTGAAGGCCGACGAGAAGCGTCGCATCGAGGAGCTGGGCCAGCTCCTCGATGGGACCATGCCTGCGGACGATGCGTCCGAGGACGTCCGCGAGCTCGCCTCGCTCGCCACGGCCGTCCACGACGAGATCGAGGTTCCCGCCCCCACTCCCGCGTTCAAGGCCGCGCTCCGGGCCGAGCTGATCGAGGGGATCGCCACCTCCCAGGTCACTCTCCTGGACCGCATCAAGGACGCGATCTGGGAGCGGACCGCCCGCTGGCGGCACTCCGCGAAGCTGCTGGTCGCGACCGCGACCGCGTCGAGCATGGTCGGGACCGCCGGGGTCGCCGTGGCCGCCCAGCAAGCGCTGCCGGGCGAGCTGCTCTACCCGGTCAAGCAGGTCACCGAGGACGTGCGGATGGGTCTGGCGAGCGGCCTGCAGGAGACGGGTCACCTCCACCTGATCTTCGCCCGGGAGCGCCTCGAGGAGCTCACCGACGGTCTCGATGGCTACGACGCCGACACCGTCATCGACCTGCTCGAGGACATGGACGCCGAGACCGTGGCCGGAACCAACGACCTGCTGCGCGCCTACGAGGAGACCGGGAACGAACTGATCCTCGTGCTGCTCGAGCGCTTCGCCGAGCAACAGCGCGACGGTCTGTCAGCCATCTTCGACCGCATCCCCCCCGAAGCCTCGCCGTTCCTGGACCGCTCCCTCGAACTCCTTCGCCGCATCGAGGTCACCGTCGAAGCGATCGCCGACGGGTGCGCCGTGTGTGGCGCTGCCGCGGGCGGTGACTCCGTGACGCTCAATGCTCCCGGTGACGGCCCTGCGGTCAGCGGTTCCGCCTGCGACTGCGTCTCGCTGCTGCCGAGCAGCCTGGCGCGTGAGTCGACCCTCGACGGGACGCTGTCGGACGACGGCAGCACCGACGTCAGCGGCACCTCCGGCGACGGTGACCTGATCGACGGGGACCTGACCACGACCACCACCGTCCCGGCCCTGCCCGAACCCCTCGACGGTGCAGGTCGGTCCCTCGACTCGGCGATCACGAGCCTCACCGGGGACGGCGACTCCACCACGACCGGAACGGTCGACGACACCACGAACACGGTGACCGACACGACCAACGACACGACCAACGACACGACCGACACGGTGACCGACACGACCGACGACACCACGGGCACGGTCGACGACACCACCGAGGACACCACGGGCACGGTCGACGACACCACCGAGGACACCACCGGCACGGTCGACGAGCTCCTCAGCGAGCCGACCGAAACCGAGACCGAGATCCTCCCGTAGGTCAGAAGAACACGGATCTCCGGCCCATGAGGTTCTTGTAGATCATCTGCTGGATGGTCTCGCGGACCCGGTCCGTCAGGTCGAAGACGACCATCGGATCCTCGGCCGCTTCGGGGCCGTAGTCGGACGTGTCGATGGGCTCGCCGTACTCGATGAACCACTTGGTGGGGAACGGCAGCAGCCCGACCGGCCCGAGGAACGGGAACGCGAGGAGCTGCGGCGTGACCGGGAAGTAGGGCAGGCCGAACACCTTCGCGATCGTCTTGAGGTTGTAGAGCAGCGGGTAGATCTCCTCGCTGCCGACGATCGCCGTCGGGATGATGGGCGCCTGGGCCCGGAGCGCGGTGGCGACGAAGCCGCCGCGACCGAACCGCTGCAGCTTGTAGCGGTCCTTGAACGGCTTGCCGATCCCCTTGAAGCCCTCGGGCCACACGGCGACGAGCTCGCCACGCTCGAGGAGACGGTCGGCGTCGTCCCCGGCAGCGAGGGTGGCGCCGGTCTTGCGTCCGAGCTCACCGACGAAGGGTAGGCGGAAGACGAGGTCCGCCCCGAGCTCGCGGGCGTGGCGGCCGGTGTGCTCGAAGAGGTCGAGCCGCGTCATCAGCGCGTCTGCCGGCAGCGTGCCCGCATGGTTGGCGACGATCATGCCGGCCCCGTCGGGGATGTTCTCCGCTCCGGAGCTCCCGACCCGCCAGTAGTAGCGGTGCAGCGGCCGCAGCAGGGGGACGAGCACGTGCTCGGTCAGGTCGGCGTCGAATCCGAACTCGTCGACGTCGTAGTCGCCGGTGAGGCGCCGACGGAGGAAGCTGGCCACGTCCTTCAGTTCGTCGAGCCAGTCGTCGCCGAGGGCGTCGCGCAGGCCCTCCAGCAGATCGATGCCACCGCTCGGGCGGTGCTCCGGCTCGTCGCGCCGGCTGGACGGCGGCGGTTCCGGCGCGTGGATGCGGCAGTAGCCGTCCTCGACGGCGTAGTTGCGGCAGCGATCGCCACGAGTCGTGGTCGCCTGGCAGCGGGGACGCTCGCCGGAGCGGGCTGCCCGCTGTTCCTCCATGTCGATGACGTTGGCGGTGTTGTCGGCCATCATCGTTCCCGCCTCGCCGCCACGAACCGCTCCTGGCCCTTGCGCTGGATGAAGTCGTAGAGCTCACGCTCCCAGCGGAAGACCTCGTCGCGGTTGACGAGCCCACTGATCCGGCGCCGCGCGACGAAGTCCTCGAACGCCTCCCGCGTCGAGTACTTGGGCTCGTAGCCGAAGGTGTCGGTGAGCTTGCTGATGTCGCCCACCCGCCCCCACTGGAGGAACCGCAACTGCTCGGGCGAGAAGTCGACGCGCCCCGTCCGACGCACGAGCCCCGCGACAGCACTGACGAGCGGCTGTGGCACGGGAGCCGGTACGCGCCCCGCCAGCCGGATGCATTGCGACAGGTAGAGGACACCGGGGCCGGAGACGTTGTAGATACCGGGATGGTCCTCCACGACCGCTCGGCGCAGGACCTCGACCGCGTCCTCCTCGTGGCAGAACTGGAGTCGGGGGTCGAACCCGAGGATGGTGGGGACCACGGGCATGTTGAAGAAGGCCGAGAAGGCGCTGTCCATCCGCTCGCCGAGGAAGTTCGCGAAGCGCAGGATCGTGACGGTCGCGTCCTTGCGTCGGCGTCCGAAGCTGCGCGCGTAGCTCTCGACCTCGGTGGCGTCCTTGGCGAAGCCGGAGCTCGGGGCCTCGCGGGGCGTCTGATCCTCGCGGAACAGCCCCGGGTCGGTGTAGTCGGAGCCGTACACCGCGGTACTGGACTTGAGCACGAACGTGCGCAGCGACTCCGCCTTCTGGCACGCAGCGAGTAGCTGCATCGCCCCGATGACGTTCTGTTCCTTCATCTGCGCCCGTCCGCCGGCCTCCATGGGCCCCGCCACGGTGGACAGGTGGATCACGGTGTCGATCTCGGCTGCGGTCAGTACCCGGGCCACCAGTGGGTTGCGGATGTCAGCGCGGACGAACTCGGTGCGGGTGAGATCGTGGTGGGGCTCGTGGGTGTCGACGCCGACGAGGTAGGCAACGTCCTCGCGCTCCTCCAACGCACGAGCGAGCATGCCCGCGAGCGGGCTCGAGATGCCGGTGATCAGCACGCGGCGACCAGCGGGCGGCATGCAACTCCTGCGGTGGGCGGGCGGTAGAGGCGGCTCGCCACCAGTGAACCAGACGCTCACCCGGCCGCGGTAGTCGCCCCCCACAGACGAACGTGGCTACGCAACCCCGATCCGAGGCGGTCACGGGCCGATCCGCCAGCCACCACGAGGGCCAGCGCCCCGTCGCTGTCCTCGATCAGACCCAGATCCCCGTCCGGCAGCTCACCGAACGTCATCACGTACTCCGCATCGTGATGACGGCCCGCCGCGGCGACCTCGACGCGGTCCCCCACCACCAGTCCGGCAGCAACCGCGTCGTCGGGGGACGCAGCGAGCTGGAGGTTGCCGAAACGGTCCACCAGGACGACCTCCGCGAGGATCGTGGCGTCGTCGACGGTCGCGGTGGGGAGCTCGAGAGGCAGGAGCGAGGAGCGTCGGGCCCCGAGCTCTTCGATGGGGACCCCACTGGCCACGGCACCGGCCGCCGGAGCGAAGACGTCACGGCCGTGGAAGGTGGCCGACACCTCCTCGCTGCGGTACGCCGCCGCTTCGAGCAGGTGGATCCGCTCGGCCCCACCCAACGCGTCAGCCGCCGGCGTGAGCAGCCCGTTGTCCGGACCCACCAGGACTTGGCCTCGGGCGGTCTCCACCGCCACGGCAGCACGAGCGGTTCCCACGCCGGGGTCGACGACCGCCAGGTGGACGTCGGCGGGGACGTGCGGCACGGCCCGTGCGAGCATCAGCGCCCCGGTCCGGACATCTTGCGGCGGAACCTCATGACTGAGGTCGATCACCCGGGCGTCCGGGGCGCGTGTGGCGATCACGCCGTGACAGACCCCAACGAAGATGTCCCGCGTCCCGAAGTCGGACAGGAACGTGACGAGCGTCACGCCTCGCGCGAGCGCACGGCGTCGGGGTCGACGATCTGGGACTCGAGGTAGGAGTCGAGGTCGGACCGTCGCACGCGGTAGTTGCGGCCGACCCGCACGGCCGGGAGCTCCCCGCCCTTGATGAGGCGGTAGACGGTCATCGTCGAGACCCGGAGTTCGTCCGCGACCTCGGCGGCGGTCAGGAGAGGGTCGGTCATAACAGCTTCAGTGTACTCCCGCCACAAGGGCCACAACATGGCCCAACGGGAGCATCCCACCGCCCGGGTGGCCTGGGGGAACAGGAGCCACGACGACGGTCGACGTTCCGGAGGATCAGGTGTGGTGGGGCATCACCCGTTCGTGGATCGCCGCGATGGACTCGTCGGCAGCCCGCTCGGCGCCAGCGCGCAGCTCCGCCCCGACCTGGGCCGGATCGTCGGTGAAGCTGGTCGGGGCGCGCTCGCCGGTGCGCTCGCCAGCGAGCTCACGCCACGACATCGGGGTCTCGACCGGCAGCTCTCCCCCGGTCATCTCGGCGAAGGCAAGAGTCCAGGCTCGGGGCACGACCGAGACGAGCTGGTAGCCCCCACCACCGGTCGCGACCCAGCGCCCGTCGCAGAGCTCGTGCGCGAGCCGGTGCAGTCGCGCGTAGATCTCGGCGTCGTCGTCGACCGTCAGTGCGAGGTGGGCCAGGGGGTCGGTGGTATGGGTGTCGCAGCCGAGCTGGGTGACGAGGATCTGCGGCGCGAAGGCACGGACGAGCGGCTCCACGGCTTCGTCGAAGGCGCGCAGCCACACGTCACCCGTCGTGCCGGGGAAGAGCGGCAGGTTCGCCGCCGAGCCCCGCGCACCCGGGCCACCGATGTCGTCGCGGCTGCCGGTGCCGGGGAACAGGAACCGTCCCGACTCGTGTAGCGAGACGGTGAGCACGCGAGGGTCGTCGGCGAAGATGGCCTCCACACCGTCACCGTGGTGGACATCGACATCGATGTAGGCGATCCGCTCCGCCCCGTTGGCCAAGAGCCAGCGGATGGCGACCGCCGGGTCGTTGTAGACGCAGAAGCCGGCGGCCCGGTCGGGCATGGCGTGGTGGAGCCCGCCAGCAGGGTTGAAGGCGTGGAGCGCGTCCCCGTTCCATACAGACTGGGCCGCCGCCTTGGACGCACCGCAGACGCCCAGGGACGCCTCGTGCATGCGGGGGAACGTCGGGTTGTCGCCGGGACCGAGACCGCGGGCGAGGTCACGTACCCCGTCGGGATCGGCGCTGGCGCGCTTCACCACCGCGACGTAGCCCTCGTCGTGCACCCCGAGGAGCTCGTCCTCGGTGACCGTGGCCGGGCCGATCTCCCCAACGGTCCCGTCGTCCAGCAGCCCGCACGCCCGGATGAGCGCATGGGTCAGCTCGACGCGGACCGGCGCCAACGGGTGGCCCCGGCCGAAGTCGTAGGCCACGAGCTGGTCGTCCCAGACGAGTGCGGAGTGACCTTGGGTCAACTGCTCGTCGCGAGCTGCGACGTCACCTCGGTCGGGCTCGCAAACGTCAGGGCGGGGAGGCGTTGGAGCACGTCGATGACCTCGTCGTCGGTGTCGTTCGCTCGTGCCTGTTGTAGCAGGTCGTCTCGCGACGCCGGGTAGTCGACCCCCTCGATCGCAGCTTGGATCCGTGCGTTGTCCATCGTGTGTCCCTGGTCGGTGCGCTCACCCTCGTTGGTACGTCGGGACGGCCGCGACGGCTTCATGGTGGGCCGTCCAACCGGACGGCGTCACTCGTGCCGTAGTGCCGTGACAGGGTCCAGACGGCCGGCCCTCCTCGCTGGCCACACGCCGAAGAAGACGCCCACGGCGAGCGACACTCCGATCGCCAGCGCGATCGACCATCCCGTCACGATCGCAGGGATCGGAGCCACCCGGTCGACGAGCTCCGCCAGCCCGATCCCGAGGCCCACGCCGACCAGTCCCCCGACACCCGTCAACGCCACGGCCTCGAGCAGGAACTGGAGCGTGATGTCGCGGGTGCGCGCCCCGAGCGCCTTCCGGAGGCCGATCTCGCGCGTCCGCTCGCTCACCGACACCAGCATGATGTTGGACACCCCGACACCGCCGACCAGCAGGCTGATGCCGGCGATCGCAGCCAGCACGAGCGTCATCAGCTCGAGGACCCGGCCGATGGCTCCGATCAGATCCTCCTGGGTGAGGATCGAGAACTCAGACGGGTCGATGCGTTGCGCGAGCGCCTGCTCGAGGATGCGCGCGTCGTCCGCGATCGTGCCGGTGCTCGTGGACCGCACGAAGATGGCGTCCACCCGGTCGGTCCCGAACAGCCGCTGGGCCGCGGTGATGGGGATCAGGACCTGCTCGTCACGATCCGGTCCGAACACCGAGCCGCCCACGGGTTCGAGCGTGCCCCCGACCCGGAACCGCAGGCCGGCGATGGTGACGGTCTGGCCGATGGGGTCCTCCCCCGGGAACAGGCTGTCCGCGACGCTCGCCCCGACCAGCGCGACCCGCCGGGCGGTGACGATGTCCGACGACGTCAGACGCTGTCCGCGGTCGACCTCCCGTGTCACCACCGCGGTGAACGAATCCGACACCCCGAAGACGGTGCCGGACGTGCGTTGCCCGGAGGCACGGACGGTCTCGCCACTGACCAGGTAGGCGGCCACACGATCGCGGTCTCCCACGGCGCGCTCGACCCGTTCGACGTCGTCGAGGGTGAACCGAGCCCGCGACGGCGCTTCGGTGAAGTCGCCGGAGCCGGGGACGGCGAACAGCAGGTTCGAGCCGAGCCCCTCGATCGTGCTGGTGATCTCGTCCCGGGCCCCCTGACCGATGGCGACCAACAGGACCACCGCCAACACCCCGATGACCACCCCGAGCGTGGTCAAGAGCGACCGCAGCCGGTTGGCGACGAGCGCCTGGAAGGCGACGCGGAGTGCCTCGGTGACCTTCATCGGCCGGCTGCGGACGAGGCATGTTCGGCGATGATGACCCCGTCCTCCAGTTCGATCCGACGGGCAGCCCTCGCGGCCAGCCGACGGTCGTGGGTGATCACCACGAGCGCCGTTCCCCGATCTCGACGGAGCTCTTCGAGGAGCCCCATCACGTCATCTCCCGTGGTCGTGTCGAGGTTCCCGGTGGGCTCGTCGGCGAGGATGAGGTCCGGCCGGGTGACGAGCGCGCGGGCGATCGCGACCCGTTGCTGTTGCCCGCCCGACAGCTCGTTGGGGCGATGGTCCATCCGGTCGGCGAGCCCCACGGACGCCAGTGCCCGCATCGCTCGCTCGCGGCGGTCCCGCCGCGAGCCGGGCCGGTAGACGAGCGGCAGGATGACGTTGTCGAGCGCCGTCATCCTCGGGAGCAGGTGGAAGGACTGGAAGACGAAGCCGATGCGCCGGTTGCGGAGCTCTGCGAGCTCCGAGCCCGACAGGTCACGGATGTCGCGCCCCGCGAAGCGCACCTCTCCCGCGGTCGGACGGTCGAGCGCCCCCATGAGGTTCAGCAGCGTGGTCTTGCCCGACCCCGACGTCCCGACGATGGCCAGGTGATCGTCTGCGGCGACCTCGAAGCTCACGCCACGCAGGGCAGGAACGGTGACGTCGCGGCCGAGCTCGTAGGTGCGGTGGGCGTCGATGACCTCGACGAGGGGCGGCGTCATGGCAGCTCCTGGCCGTCCTCGATGTCGGCGACGTTGCTGGCCACGACCCGCTGCCCGGGCGACACCTCTCCGCTGATCGCAGCGACCCCGTCGCCGATCACCTCAACCGTCACCGGCACCTCCCGCGCGACACCTCCGATGTCCACGTACACGACCTCCTGACCACCGCGCCGCAGCAACGCCGACGACGGGACGACCGTTTCGCTCTCGACCCGCTGGACCTCGATCTCCACCGACGCGGTGAGCCCGACGCGCAACCCGGCGTCGTCGGGGAGTCCGCGGAGGTCGACCCGCACCGGGAAGGCGACTCCACCGGTCGGGGCGCGCTCGGGGGCGATCGCGACGTGGGCGACCCGGCCGGCGAGCTCGAGGTCGGGGAGGGCGTCGATCAGGATCGTGGCGGGCTGACCGGCACGCAGCAGCACGGCGTCGATCTCGTCGACCTCGGCCCGGACGTGGAACCCACCGAGGTCGTAGATCGTGGCGATGACCTGGCCCGGCGTGACCCCCACACCCACCGCCAGCGGTCCACCCACCGCGCCGGACGGCACCGAGAGGCCACCCAGCAGGCCACCGAGCCCGTCGGACAGCTCCCCGACGTCACCGGCGGTGCTGGCGTCCGCAGAGGCGAACTCGATGACCCCGGAAGCTGGGGCCGTCACGGTCAACCCATCGGTCTGCTCACGGGCGGCCTCGAGGGCCACCTCGGCCTGGCGCTTCTGCGCTTCCGCGGCGGTGCGCTGGCTCGCCGAGGCGCGCCACGCTGCCGCCCGGGCCTCCTGCTCAGCGTCCGTGAGCCGCGCGAGCGAGTCCTCGTAGCTCGCGCGGGCCCGCTCGACCGCGGCCTGGGCCTCGTCCCTGGCCGGGCCCTCCGGGAGTGCCTCCGCTTGCGCCTCGAGTCCGTCCAGCAGGTCGGGGACCACCCCCTCGAGCTGTCCGCGTACCGCTCCGATCAGCGGAGAGAGATCCACTCCGGCCTGGACCCCGCTCAACGCGTCAGCGGCATCGACAGCAGCCTGCGCCTGCTCGATCTGGAGATCGAGGGACGGTGACTCGAGCACGACCAGCGGGTCGCCCTCCTGCACCGCATCGCCGTCGTCGACCAGCACCGCGGCCACCTCGCCGAGGACCTCGGTGGTCACGGCGGTCCGACCCCGTGGCTCCACGACCGCAGGTGCGGCGATCGTGCGCACCACCTCGGCCGACGTGACCTCAGCCAACTCCACCGAGACGTCGGTCGAGCCGCGACAGGCCGACGCCGCGACCGCGACGACGACCATCAACGCCACGAGGCGCCCTGGTGCTCGACGAACCACCTGTCCCGATCCTGAGGAGGGGCACAGAGGGTACGGAGGCGGGCCCCTCCAGAGATGGGAGGTGGCCGTTTCAGCTCCCCAGGTCGCCCGAGAGCTCGTCACCGCGCCGCTTGGCGGCTTCGATGGCATCGAGGAACGCAGCTCGAACACGGGCGGCTTCGAGCTCACGGATCGCCGCGATGGTCGTGCCGCCCGGCGAGGTCACCATCTCTCGCAGCTCGACCGGATGTCGCCCCGCATCCCGGAGCATCTTCGCGGAGCCGACCATGGTCTGGATGATCAGCTCCGTCGACACGTCACGCGGGAGGCCGAGCAGGATGCCCGCGTCGATCATCGCTTCCGCGAGGAGGAAGAAGTAGGCCGGGCCGGAGCCGGACAGCGCCGTCACGCTGTTGAGGTGCTCCTCGGACATGCGTACGACGGCGCCCACGTGCGAGAGGATCTCCTCGGCGACCTTGAGGTCGTCGTCGGACGCGTGGCTGCCGGCGCAGACCACGCTCATGGCCTCGTCGACCTGGACCGGGGTGTTGGTCATGACCCGCACAACCGGCACTTCCTCGGGGAGGTGGGCCTCGATCGACGCGGTCGTGGTCCCGGCCGCCACCGATACCACGGTCTGGCCCTCGTGGAACCGTCCGCCGATCTCAGCCAACACCGAGTGGATCGTCTGCGGCTTCAGCGCGACGAGGATGACGTCTGCGCTGTCCACAGCCGCGCCGTTGTCGGTCGTCGCACTGACGCCGTGCGCCGCCTCGAGCTCGCGGCAGCGCTCTTCGCTGCGGGTCGTGCAGGTGACCTGCGACGGCTCGACCCATTGCGAGCGCAGCAACCCACGCAGCAGCGCTTCACCGATACGGCCGGTGCCGATGATCGCGAGTGTTCCGTCCACGGTGGTTCCGATCCTCAGTCGCGCAGGTTGCCGAGGAGCGCGCGCAGGAAGAAGGTCAGGTTGGCGGGGCGCTCCGCGATCCGGCGCACGAAGTAGGGGTACCACTCGCTGCCGAAGGGCACGTAGACGCGGAGGTCGTAGCCGTCCGCGACGAGCTGCCGCTGGAGCGGCTCGCGCACCCCGTACAGCATCTGGAACTCGTAGCGGTCCTTCGGGACGCCCCGCTCCCCGGCGAGATGCTGGAGGCGGGCGATGAGCCGGTCGTCGTGTGTCGCGAACCGTCCGTAGGTGTCGCCTTGCAGGACGTAGTCGGCGCAGCGCACGAAGTTCCGGTCGATCTCGATCCGCTCCTGGTAGGCGATCTCCTCCGGCTCGGAGTAGGCCCCCTTGCACAGCCGCAGCGAGGCCCCGAGCCCGGTGAGCAGCCGGACGTCGTCGTAGGTCCGATGGAGGTAGGACTGCACGGCGCAACCCACGTTGTCGTGGCCGCGCTCTCGGAGCGAGCGGACCAGGTCGACCGTGTCCTGGGTGTGGTCAGAACCTTCCATGTCGATGGTGACGTGGGTGCCGACGTCCGCTGCGCGCTTGCAGATCCGGCCGATCAGGTCCTCGCACAACTCCCGGCTGATGTCGATCCCGAGGGCGGTCGGCTTGACCGAGATGGACCCGTCGAGCTCGCGTTCGTCGATGGCGTCGAGGATCTCGAGGCTCGTGTCCGCGTGCTGCCGGGCCACCTGCTCGTCGGTGACCGACTCGCCGAGGTGGTCGAGGGTGACCCGCATCCCGAGCATGTTGAGCTGGCGCGCCACGCGCAGCGCGTCCTCGAGCGTCTCGCCGGCAACGAACCGCATGGCCACGTTGCGCGCGGCGCCGGCGTTCTCTGCGATCTCACGGAGACGACCGCTCTCGGAAGCCGCGATCAGGGCCCGGCGAAGCATCCAGCACCTTCCTCAGACGTCAGGCAGCGTACGTCGTCCTCCGCAGCACAACGGCGAGGGCCCCGCATGGTGCGGGGCCCTCGTCTCCGGTCCGGGTGTCTGCTCGTCACTCCCGCCTGCGGAAGAGCAGCAGGGCTCCACCCAGGGTGGCGAGACCGAGGATCGCCAAGCCACCACCGGTGGCCGGCAGGTCGTCACCGTCGTCCGTGGGCGGCGCGGCAGCGGGCGGGGCGTACTCGGCGCTCGCGCTCGGGTCGATCCTCAGCGACAGCGACGGCGTC
>JAWVZB010000080.1:0-14035 GCA_033722375.1 Nitriliruptorales bacterium
GTTGTCGATCGTGGTGCCGGGCACGTCGCCGTCGTCGATCGTGGGGTCGTGGTACTTCGCGGCCTCGTTGAGCAGGTACTTGTTGACCTCGTTCAGGAAGTCGTTCACCCGGTCGTGGTCGGCCTTGCGGCTGGTGCCGTCAGGCTTGGTCAGCCCGATCGCGTACAGCACGAACGGCAGATCCCGGTTGACGTGGGCGTTCATCCCCAGCAACACGTTGCCCATCCCGGTGACCTCACGGTTCTCGGCCGCGTGGAACGCGATCCGCCAGGACGGCGAGACGTCCTCGAGGTCGTCGCGGTGCCAGGCGTCGAACTGGCTGAAGTAGTAGTCGGCGAAGACGGCGTCCTGGTGATTGACGAACTCGTTGTCCTCGAAGAAGTTCGGGTCCTCAACCGCCTTCCGGTACTCCTCGGTCGTCAAGAGGTAGGTGAAGGCGAACACGCCATCGTGGTCACAGCCGAGGTCGTTGTAGCGCTTGGTCATCTCCTTGATGACGTTGTCGACGCACTTGTTGGAGCCGTTGGGGCAGTCCTGCTCTGTGGAGGCGGTGAAGTCGCTGCCGACCGCGGGCAGGAACTCGGGCCAGTTGAGGTAGAACGGGTCGTCGTAGTCGCCGGCCACTGCGGCCGTGGGCAGGACGAGCCCAATCAGCAGCACGCTCGTGACGAGTAGCGCTCGGGTGCGGTGGCTCATCATCGGTTCCGGAGGGGGTCGGTGGCGTCGTCGGTCGTGTCAGCGTCAACGTGATGATGCGCGATAAGAGCCAGGATGTGAACGGCCCAAGTGGGTGGTTTTCTCTCTGTCCAGATCCACTAGTCATCCCTGACGCATCGTGGCCGGTTCGCCCCGAACCACCACCGAGCGTGAACGAAGCGTCTGTTTCATCAAGAACGTCCGTCCGGACGCTCAGGTCTACGGACGATCCTCGGTGGCACGCACCAGAGCGATCATCGCCTCCCGCGCCTGCGACGGGTCGGTGAGCGGGGCCTCGAACCCGATCCGCCCGAACGCCATCCCGGGATCCTCTTCGTGGTCGGGGGCGAGCTCCCCGAGGGTGACGACCTGCGGCAACCCGTCCAGTCGGGTGCGGCCGAGCTCGTGCCCGGTGCGGCTGAGGTCCCTCATCTGCAGGGTCGTCACGGATGGTCCTCTGGTTCGCGGGTTGGCTCCCGTTCTAGGATGCCCTGATGCTGTCTCCCGTGATCGGGGCTCGTGATGTTCCAGCGCGAGCTGGGTGAGTCGAACCGGCTCGCGGTGATCCTCGTCCCGGCTACCGCGCCCCTCCCTGTCGCGATCGTCGCCGACTGGATCTGCCGTGGATGAGCCGGCACTCGCTGGTGTGGTGTTGCTGTTGATCGTGCCGCTGGTCGTCTTCGACGGCGTCGCGGCTGTGCGGGCCGGGTTCGATGCGGCGTTCTGGCGGCGCCCGCTGGACGACAAGCTCGATCACGTCGTGGGCCAGCCCCGGACGTGGCAGCTGATGGGGGCCGTCTGGCCGCCGATCCTCGTGCTGGCGTGCGCGGGGATGGCGGCGTTCAGCATCCAGCTCTGGGACGCGGGCGCCGGAACGTGGTCGTTCCTCGCGCTGGGGGCGTACCTGCTCGGGTCGTTCGCGTGGCTGCTCGGGGTCCTCGTGCAGATGCCGGCGGTCCTCAAGGCCGCGCGGGTGCGGGCGGAGACGGGTCGGAAGCCGGACTGGCTCGAGGGGCTGTGGCAGACGGCGTGGTGGTCGGAGCTCACCTACGTGTCAGCAGCCAACGTCGCGTTCCTGGCCTGGGGCGTGGGGATGCTGGATGCCGACTACCCGGCGGGCTGGATGGCGTGGACGATGACGGTGGGCGGGGCGGTGACCGTTGCCGGCGTGGCGGCGACCCGGAACGCCTTCCCCCATCTCGGTGTCATGCTGCCGATCGTGCTCGGGGTTGCGCTCGTCACCTCCGGATGAACCGGATGATGTGCGGTCGGGCCATGACAGCGAAGTGGAGATCGCACACCTACCGTGCAGGTAGTTGGAGGGAGGCCCATGAGCTTCGACATCGAGGACGAGATCGTCATCGACCGGCCCCCCGAGGACGTGTGGCGGTGGACGGTCGAGGACCCCGAACGTGAACAGCAGTGGCGCAACCTCGACGGCACCGGCGTGCAGGAACTGCAGCGTCTCGACGACGGACCGGTGACGGTCGGCAGCCGCTTCTGGGGCACCGTCAAGGTGGGCCCGGGCAACCCGCAGGCCTACACCAACGAGGTCACCGAACTCGAGGAACACCGGCGGATCTCGTGGGAGACGATCGAGGCCGAGGGAGCACTCGGGGGACGCGGGACCTACGAGCTGACGCCACTCGATGACGGTCGCCGCACCCGCTTCGTGATCCGGCTCGACTATCCGCCTCGGACCTTCCTCGGGCGGCTGCAGCGACCGATCGTGCGCCTGGCCGGCCGGCCGATGATCGCCAAGATGATCGCGAAGCTGAAGCGGCTCGTCGAGAGCGACACCGCGGCGGGATGATCGACCTGTCCGGACGCGTCGCCGTCGTCACCGGCGCGGGGCGCGGCCTCGGTCGCAGCTACGCGCTGCACGTCTAGCCACGACGGGCCCGCCTCCTGGGGGTGACCCTGCCGGGCAGCCGGTGATGGCTCCGTGGGCCGCGGCGTATGGTCCCGCCCGGCCGTTAGAGCCCAGCCCAGGGGTTCTCGCGCTGCCAGAGGGTCGGGAAATGCAGATCGATCCCGTCCCGCTGTGCCAGTTTCGAGAGCACGCGCCAGCTGTGGTCGAGGTCGTCACCGAAGTAGGGCAGCGCACGGAGCGGCTGGTCAAGCGGCCGGAAGAAGTCGTCCCAATGGATGAGCACGACCCGGCGGGCCCCGACGGTGCCGACGGTCTCCTCCCAGTAGGTGCGGATGTATTCCTCGCTGTGGAGCCCCAACTGCCCTACGCCGAGGTAGACGACGTCCGCCTGTTGGCCGTCCAGCGCGCCCTCGACGTAGCCGGCACTGCCCAGCACCAGGGCCCGCTGCTCCGTCGGCCGGTGGCGGAGAACGATGGCCCAGGCTTCGCCGCAGCGGTAGGTCGTGACGCGTGCGGGCGGGGCGAGCGGTTCGTCGATCGTGCCGGGGTAGCGGTCCGGTGGGCAGTGCTCCGAGGCGATCATCGTGACCTCGTAGTTGCCACAGGTCGTGGTGCTGCCGGACTCCACGGCGACCACCTGCTCCTCGGGTAGGCCGTGCCCGCGGCCGACGTTGGCCGCCGACGTGCCACCCAGCAGGACCGCTCCGGTGCGCTCGGCCACCACCGCAGAGTCCAGCGCGTGGTCGTAGTGGGTGTGCACGGGGATGACGGCCTCGACGTCGTCCACCCCCGCCCGTTCGAGACAGGCGTCGATGCGGGCGTGGTCCGGGGACAGACGGCGCAGCAGAACGGTTGGGAGGCTCGGACGGCTGAAGAACCCGTCGGTCATCAGCGCGGAGCCACCGTCGTCGAACAGCAGCGAGGCCACCCCGAGGAACGTGACCGACAGTCCGTCCGCGTCAGCCGGGGGGACGTCGAAGTGGTCGGCGTACCGGTCGAGGTCGGGGCGCCCGAACTTGAGTCGCATGACCGAACCCTACTGGCGACGCCACCCCTGCTGTGCGGTGGTCGCGGCAGCCGCGTCCGCACGGCTCGGTCAGCCCGGGAACTGTGCCGCGCCATGGTCGTCAGGCGCTGAATCACGGGCCGCAGCGTCGGTCCCCAGCACCTCGTACCGGCCCCATTCGGAGGCGGTCGCCCAGCGGAAGGAGTCGGCACCGAGGAGATCTTCCGAGAAGCGGAAGACGAGGTCGCGACCGTCGGTCGACACGTCGATGCCGGTCTCGTCCCCGAAGCGGGCTTCGCGCTGGCGGTTGTCACGGTGGCCGGGGAACCATCCGCTGTCAGCGAGGTTCAGCCAGATCTCGTGGTCGACGACCCCGTCGCCGTCGAGGTCCGCGAACCAGGCCACGTTCATGGTGTGGTCCGGGTCGGGTTGCTGTTCGGGAACCTGGTCTCCCAGCGTCACCGTGACCTCGAAGCTGCTCCCGCTCAGTTCCACTCGTGCCCCGAGCAGGTCCGCGTACGGCGGCGGCTCCTCGAGCGGTGTGGACGTGACGTCACCGCGGGGATCGTCGATCGCCGAGGACCGGGTCGCCGGAGGGCTCGTTGCCGGCCCCGGCGGAGACGGGTCCGGGGTCGCTTCCTCTGTGGGTGCGTCGGTGCTTTCGTGCTCTCCGTCATCCCCTTTGGTTGCTTGCCCAACTGGGGCGCTGGTCGTGGGCGCCGCTGAAGACGGGGAGGTCTCTTCCCGAGGGGTGAACGTCGGAACGAGATCGGACTCCCGTGAGCGGGCCGCGAGATCGGCTGCGTCGTCGCGGGCGCCCGGGGCGAGGCATCCCGTCAGCGTCGCAGCCGCGACGCAGAGGAAGACCGCCGAACGGACCTCGAAACGTTGCAGGAATCGGGACATGGCGCGTCGAAGGTAGATGAGCGACTAGTCGACCAAACCAAGGAGGCTTCCGTGCGGAAGCTCATCACCATGCTCGCTGCCGTGGCGATGCTGGGCGGGTCCGCCGCCCTCGCGACGGCACATCCCGGCCCGCATCACGGCCAGAACGCGTTCGGTCTCTGTACGGCGTACTTCGCCGGGTCCGACCAGGGACAGGAGAACAAGCGTCAGGCTCCGCCGTTCCAGGCCCTCGAGCAAGCCGCCGAGGACTCCGACCAGACCGTTGAGGAGTGGTGTGAAGAGAACGCCCCGCACCCCTCGGGCAACGGCAATGGCAACGGTCGAAGCTGACGCAGACGCGGTTCGGTCAGGAGGGTGGCCGCGCGGCCGCCCTCCTGACCGTTTGGGCGGTTGGGTTGCCGTCGCCGCACGGAACCGTGGTCGTCCACTCCGTATCGTGACCTACCGGCTCACCACTGGTTCCAGTGGATGATCTCGTGGTCGCTGCGGTTCGCGGGTTTGAAGTCGGTGCCGACGCTGTAGGCGACCGGGATCAGTGCGGCCTGGGTGCAGCGGTCGTAGGGGATGCCGAGCAGCTCGGCGGCGCGCCGTTCCTCAGTGAGGTGGAAGGTGGTGAGCGAGCTGCCGAGCCCACGCGCCCGGAGGGCGAGCTGGAAGTTCCAGATGGCGGGGAAGATCGATCCCCAGAAGCCGGCCTGCAGCGCCGTCCCGGCGAAGCCGGTCCCGCCGCCGGGATCGTCGCCGTCGAGCCGCCCCCACGCGCAGGGGATGACGTGGACCGGCACCCGTTCGATGTTCTCGGCGAGGTACCGCGCCGAGCTCACCACACGCTTCTGCTGGTCGCTCACGTCACCGGCGAGGCGGGTCGGATCCTCGTCCGAGCCGTCCTCGGGGAGCAGGTAGCCCTTGGCGCCCTCGCGGTAGAGCCCGGCCAGTTCGGCGCGGAGCTCGGGCTCGGTGACCACGACCCAGTGCCAGTTCTGCCGGTTCGAGCCCGTCGGTGCCTGGATCGCGATCTCGATGCACTCCTCGATCACCTCCCGCTCGACGGGACGGTCGAGGTCCAGACGCTTGCGCACCGCGCGGGTGGTGGTGAGCAGCTCGTCCGGGCTGAGGTCGAGGGTCATGGCTCCTCCGAGGTGAGGGGGAGGTCCCAGTATGGCTCGGATCGAGCTCACGGATGCGGCTGGATGGCGAACGCACCCTCAGCTTCCGGTGAGTGGCCCCAGCAGGCGGAACTCCACCCGGAACCATTCCGTCCCCGAGCATCCTCACCGGTCGTGTCACCCCCGATCGCTGGGGGCATCAAACGGACAGGTCGCCACTGTCGAGCCGTCGCGGAGTAGCGTTGTGTCTGCCTTGGGGGGTGTCATGAGCGGGTGTCGGACGCGATCGTGGTGGCCAAGCTGGGTCGTGGCAGTTGTGCTCGTGACCGTGATGTCTCCGGCCTCATGGGCGCAGGAACCTCAGACCCAGCTGAGCCCGGATCTCGACGCGTGGCTCGAGGAGCACGGCCCGGTACGGGTCGCGGTGATCGAGGACGCCGCGCCATCGCACGTCATCTCGCCGGAGGGCGAGATCCGCGGATGGTCGATCGAACTGATCCGGCTCGGTGCTTTGAAGACGGGGGTCAACCTTGATCTCACCGAGCCGATGCCCCTGTCCAAAGCGGTAGCCGCGCTGCGTGAAGGTCGCCTCGACGTCGTCATGGGAGTAGCTGGCCGCCCTGAACTCGCCTCGTTCGCCGAGCGGGTGACCTTCATCGAAGCTCCGTTGACCTTCGTGACGACGGCACGCCACGACGAGTTCCGTTCCGTGGAGGATCTGCGGGGGACGACGAGCACGATCACGGGGTCACCGATGGTCGGGCTGCTTGAAGAGCGCTTTCCCCACCTGACCTACGTCGAGACAGGCTTCATCGCGGATGGCGTAGACGCGCTTCTGGACGGCGAGATCGACAGCTACCTCGGCCCGCTGCCCGGCATCGGCTACCAGTTGACCCAACGGCAGGGCACCGACGTCCGTCCCGTCGGTGACCCGCTCTCGTTGTTGCTCGCTGGAGCCTGGACGCACCGGCAGACGCCGGAGCTCCACGCCATCGCTCAGTCCATGCGGGAGGCGATCACGGACGGCGAGATCTCGGCGATCATGGTCAAGTGGACCGGGTTCGATCTCGGTCCGGCGTCCCCGGGGGGCGTGCCAGCGTGGCTCTGGTGGGCTCTCGCCGCGACGCTCCTGCTCGCCCTCGCGGCTGTTGGTCTGGTGCTGCTCCTGCGGCGGCGAGTGGCTGCTGCAACCGCCGAACTTCGCGCCGTGAACCTCGAGCTCGAGGAACGTGTCGCCCAGCGCACTGCGGAACTCGAGCAGCGGTCGCGCGAGCTGGAACGATCGAACGATGAGTTGGATCGCTTCGCGTCCGTCGCGTCCCATGACCTCCAGGAGCCCCTGCGCATGGTGTCGAGCTACGCCCAGTTGCTCGAACGAAGCTACGGCGATGACCTCGACGACGAAGGTCAGGAGTTGCTCGACTATCTGACCGACGGCGCCAGGCGCATGCGCCAGCTGATCGCCGACCTGCTGACCCTCTCCCGGATCTCGACCACGTCGAAGCAACATGTGCCGGTGGACCTGGGACAGGTCGTGGACGAGGTGCGTCGGGACCTCAGCATGGCCATCGAGGAGGCCGACGCGGCCGTCGAGGCGAACAACCTCCCGGTGATCGACGGTGAGCCCACCCACCTCCGCCTCTTGTTCCAGAACCTGATCGGCAACGCCTTGAAGTACCGCCGGCCCGACCCGCCCCGCGTTGATGTCGAGGCGGAGGAGGTGGCCGACGACACCTGGGAGATCACGGTGGCGGACAACGGCATCGGGGTTCCCGAGGATCGTCGGGAGGACATCTTCGAGCCGTTCGTGCGGCTCCACGGCCGCAGCGAGTACCCCGGGACGGGGATCGGACTCGCGATCTGCCGGAGGGTCGTCGAGCGACACGGCGGGCACATCACGGTGGAGGACCGCGAACCCCGCGGTTCGCGCTTCCGCTTCACGCTGCGCGGGGCGAGGCCGAACGAGGGCGAGTGATCACACGACATCGGCCGGACCGGCTCAGCGGACGGCCTGGCGGTCGGGCCGCTACTCCACGTACAGCGTTCCGTCGGACTCGGTGACCGCCCCCCGTCCGAGCGGGATCACGCGGGTCAGCGCCTTGAAGAACAGGCCGAGACCGGGGACCTTGCTGTAGAAGCCCTGGGGGCCGCGCACCATCCGCCCGGTGGAGACCTCGTACTTGGAGCCGTGCCACGGGCACACGAGGCAACCGTCGTCGTCGATGGAGCCGTCGGCGAGGTCCGCACCGAGGTGGCGGCACTTCCTCGTGACGGCGAAGCGGTCGCCGTTGTTGCCGACGGCGTAGCGGTCGGCACCGACCACCGTGCCCTTGGGGAGATCGGCGACGGGGCCGACCTCGATGCGGTCGCTCAACGCGATCCTGTCTGTTCGAGGTGGGCCTCCACACTACGTGACCTGAACACGACACCGTTCATCGACCGCGACGAGCCATCCCACCGCAGGCGTCACGTCATCCCACGGGGTGTCCCCGTCCCACAGCCACAGTTCTGCGGTGAAGCGGTACACGCGCCGCACGCTACTCCCGCCGTATCCACGCCCCGCCGTCAGCCTTGACAGGCATGTCCCATGTGTGCCAGAAAGGGGAGGTGAACGGACGAAGAGGGCATGACATGACTCACCCGAACGAGGAGATCGCCCGGCGAGCATTCGAAGGCTTCGTCGAGCGTGATCGCGACGCGATCACGCGGTACCTCGCCGAGGACATGACATACCACCTGGGCGGTGACAGCGCGATCAGCGGCGACCGGGAAGGACGAGACGCCTTCCTCGGGTTGATCGAGCAAGCGAATCGCATGGGCATCGAGACGTCCTACGACCTGCACGCCGTCCTGGCCGACGACGACCACGCGGTGGTCCTCTTCACGGCCCAGCTCGAGCGGGAGGGGAAGGACCCGTACGACCAGCCGGGAGTGTTCGTGTACCACGTGGAGGACGGTCAGATCACCGAGATCTGGTCGTTCCCCTTCGACCAGGCCGCCCTGAAGGAGTTCGCCTCCTGACGCCGTCGCCTCCGAGCGCATCGGACTGGGGCAACGGGTCCGTGAGCTGCCCGACTGGGGTCTGACGTCCCTCGTCGAACAGCTTCTGGAACTCCTGGGCGTCGACCGACGAGGTGAGCTGTTCGCGAAGGGCATCGATCCTGGGAAGGCCGTTGAGACGTGCAGGGCTGAGGACGTCCTCGGCGCGGCTGGCGGCCCCCAACAGGCGTACCGCCTCGGGGTCGCGCCCCGCCTCGTGCTCGAGGCGGGACAGGAGGCGGAGACCCTCGGCGAGTTCCCGAGGGTCGTTGACCTGGTTGGCGCTGGCGATGCCGGACGCCAGGTTCTCCCTGGCGGCCTCGTGGTCTCCGCGTTCGAGTGCGGCCCATCCGATCCCCAGGAGGCACCGGCTCGCGCAGCGGCGGTCCCCCATCCGCCGCAACGACGGCAACAGCTCGCGGAAGGTCGACGCTGCCGTGTCGTGATCTCCCTGACGCTGGACGAGGCGCGCCCGGTGCAGCTCCGCGTGCATCAGTTCGTGGGTGTTGGCGGTCCTGTCGGCGATCCCGTGCCCCTCGTCCAACCAGGCTCGGATGCGGTCGGCGCGCTCGCCCATCTCGAGGGCCCGGGACGCCATCATGGTGAGACAGTTGGCACGGAGGATCTCGTCGCCCAGGTGGGCGAACAGCTGCGCCGCCTGTCCCAGGTGGGCAACCATCGTCTCGACGTCCTGCGCGACGTGGCCCAGTCCCTGCAGCGTGCGCGCCTCCTGCCAGGTCGCGCCGAGCCGGCGGAACCGCTCGAGGGCGGAGCGGAGGTGGTCGGTCGCTGTCTCGGAGTCCCCCAGATAGCCGAGCGTGAACCCCAGCGTCAGCTCGGCGCCGGCGCACAGCTTGTCGTCATCCGGCGAGGCGAGCTCCACGGCCTCTGCAGCGATCCGAACGGCACGTTCCGCGTCGGTGTAGAGGAAGAGGAAGCCTGCGGTGATCCGAGCGCGAATCCCCAGCTCGCCATCGGGTAATGGCCGCCCGAGGAGCTCCTCGAGCCAGTCGAACAGCTCGCCCCGGATGCCCAGCGTGTCCCAGCTGCCGCCGACGGAGGTGAGGAGCGTCCACGCTTGTTCGGTCTCGCCCCACACGAGTGTCCGTCGCATGGCGGTCCGGAGATCGACCCAGCGCCGCTCGAACCACCGCAACGCTGCCGCCTGATCCTCGCCTCGGAGATCCCTGACGCGCGCGATCGCGGCCTCGATGTGGTGGGTGGCGTGCCGCCGCCGCACCTCCTCGACTCCCTCGTGCCGTTCGAGCTGTTTGCCGGCGAAGGCACGGAACGTCTCGAGCATCCGGTACGCGGTGGTCTGGTCGCGAAGGTGGCGCCGGGACAGCAGCGACCGGTCGAGCAGGCGTGGGAACGCACGGGTGAAGCTCTCGGGCTCCAGAGGCGGGTACGTCACCACCACCGCCGCAGTGTCGTAGTCGAACTCGCCGGGGAACACCGAGCACCGCTCGAACACGAGACGTTCGTCGTCGTCCAGCAGGTCGTAGCTCCAGCGCAGAGCCGCTTCCAGGGTCGGGTGGCGCGCCATCCCCTCCACCGAGCCCGAATCGAGGATCTCGAAGCGCTGGTCGAGGTGAGACAGGAGCTCTTTGGGCGAGAACATCCGGATCCTGGCGGCGGCGAGCTCGATCGCCAGTGGCAGGCCGTCGAGCCTCCGGCAGAGCGCGGACACGTCGCGGGCGTTGTCCGGGGTGACCTCGAACCCAGGCGATGCGGTCGCTGCGCGGTCCGCGAAGAGACGGGCGGACGGCTGCTCCAGGACGACGGCGGGATCATCGGAGTCGGGCGGCAGGTCGAGCGGGGCGACGTCGTAGACCAGCTCCCCGGTGATCCCCAGTCGTGCTCGGCTGGTGGCCAGCACGTGGAGCCCGCCGGTCGCCGAGAGCAGGTCGCCCAGGAGTGACGCGACGCCGGCACGGACGTGTTCGCAGTTGTCGACCACGAGCCAGTGCCGGTCGTCGCGTAGGGCGGCGCGGAGGGAGGCCCTCAGGCCGCGGTCGTCTTCCACGAGCCCGAGCGCGGTCGCGAAGGATCGCTCGACCTCGTCCGCGTCCGGCACGGTGGCGAGGTCGACGAGGATCGGGGTGGGCATGTCTCCGACCGACCGGCCGACTTGGAAGGCCAGTCGGGTCTTGCCGACGCCAGCTGGGCCGGTCACGGTCAACAGACGGTGGGTCCCGATCAGTTCCGCGAGTTCGCCGATCTCTTCCGCCCGACCGACGAAGGAGGACAGAACCTGCGGGAGTTCCTGGTCGCTTCCGAGTCGCTCACGGAGGTCGGTGCCCAGCTCGATCAGGTCGCCACGGTCGGAGCCACCGAGCTTCCGGAGGATCGACGCGACGTGGCTCTCCACTGTCCGTTCCGCGATGTAGAGGCGTTCTGCGATCTCCCGGTTCCGCAGGCGGTCGGCGACCAACCAGAAGACCTCTCGCTCCCGTGGTGTCAGCCCGGCCTCGGCCAGGGCTCGCCCCGCCCGCTCGTCGTTCATGTTCGCAGCATGCCACCGCAGGGGTTGTCGCGGTAGGGGAGGGGCCACCACGGACGCAGATCTCCGTGGTGAGTACGTACGCGCCGCCGGTCGTGCGATCGGAGACTGGTGAGGCAAGTTGCACGACCGCGAACGAATCGATGATCAGACACCAGGAAGGATGAACGATGCCGACGACCAAGACCGCAGTGGACCTCGTGGCTGAGGCGAAGACACACATCTCGAACCTGACCGTGGAGGAGGTCGCTGCTGCTCTCGATGGCGACGACGTCAGGATCGTCGACATCCGCGAGCCCGACGAGGTCCAGAGGGACGGCCAGATCCCCGGTGCGGTTCTCGCGCCTCGCGGGATGCTCGAGTTCTGGGCGGACCCCACGAGCCCGTACCACCGCGAGGAGTTCTCGCCGGAGGCACCGACGATCCTGTATTGCGCGTCGAGCGGACGCTCGGCGCTCGCGGTGCGTACGTTGCAGACCCTGGGCTACGAGGACGTCGGCCACCTCGAGGGTGGATTGAAGGCCTGGAAGGAGCATGGCCGGCCGGTGACCCGCGAAGCCTGACTGGCCGTCGGGAGCCGACGAGACCGGCGGCGGTGACGGAGACCGTGGAGGAGGAACCATGGCGTTCATCGGCACCATCGACGAGAGCGAAGCCACCGGCCGGGTTGCGGAGACGTACGAGTACGTGCGGGAGGCGCTGGGGTACATCCCCGATTACGCCAAGGTCTTCATGGCTCGTCCCGACGTGTGGGAGGCGTGGCGATCGTTGATCGGGGCGGTGGTCGCCGACATGGATCGCCGCCGGTATGAGCTCGCCACGCTGGCCGCCGCCCAGGAGCTTCGCTCCAGCTACTGCTCGTTGGCGCACGGCAAGATCCTCCGGGACCGCTTCATGTCCGCCGACGAGTTGCAGACGGTCGTCCGCGATCGTGAGAACGCGGGCCTGGACGAGGTCGACGTCGCGGTCATGGACCTGGCCGAGAAGGTCGCGGCGGACGCGTACTCCGTGACCCAGGCGGACATCGACCGGCTGCGTGACCTCGGGCTCGACGACGAGGAGATCGCGGAGGTCGTGTACGCCGCGGCTGCCCGCAGCTTCTTCAGCAAGGTGCTGGACGGGCTCGGCGCCCAGCCGGACGCGGTCTACCGGGAGCTCGAACCCGAGCTCCAGGACGTCCTCACCGTCGGCAGGCCGATCGCCGAGTCGTGAGCCTGTGGGCCTCACAACGGACTCCGGCAACGAGTAGGACCTCACCCGTTACGGCGGCACAGCGAGCGCGCCTCAGGCGTCGGCGATGTCGACCATGAGGTCGGCCGAGAGATCCTCGAGCGCTCCGACGAGGTCGTCCCTCGAGACGCCGTCCGGCAGGCGCGCTACCGCCACGGCGTGGAACAGCGCGCTGCCGGCCATCGCGGCCGACTCGGTCCAGGTCTCGAGGTCGATGATGCTCACGCCACGGGAGGCGAGACGGTGCGACACCTCCCGGACGATGCCCGGGCGATCGGCGCCGACGACCTCGAACCGGACCGTCGTTCCGTCCGCCCCGTCCTCCTCGGAGTCGGCGGGGCGGAGCGTCACCTCCATGAGACCACGGTCCCGGAGCGGTTCCAGTGCCTCCCGGAATGGCTCCGCGCGATCCTTGGGCACGCGGACGAGCACCATGCCGGCGAACATCCCGGCCAGCTCGGTCATGTGGCTGCGCTCCCAGTTCCCGCCGTGGTTCGCGACGACCTCAGCCAGCGCCTCCACGAGGCCGGCCCGGTCACGGCCGATGATCGAGAGCACGAAGGACTCCATGCGGCAACCTTACGCGGCGGGGGTGTGAGGAACCCAGTTGCTCCACACCTTCGGCACTGGAGCCACCGCCATACGTCGCATGCGCCCTGGTGGGGTCGCCGGGGCGCAGTGTCGACGAGCGTCGCGGGGAGTGCCTGGTGCCATCCGGGCCAGCCCCGTTCTAGGATGACCGGCTGAGCCGTGGCGTCCGTCAAGGGGGCTCGTGTGTCTCTCGATCTGCTGGGCGACCTGAACTGGCTGGCGGTGATCGTCGCCACGGTGGTGTACTTCGTGCTCGGGGCGGCGTGGTTCAGTCCGGTGCTGTTCGCTGAGCCGTGGCAGCGGTCGATCGGTTGGGACCCCGAGGCGCAACCGCCCCAGATGTCGCCCGTGACCTACGTGATCCCGCTGGTCGGGTACCTGCTCGCGGCGGTCGCGACCGCGATGATCGCGGTTGCGGCCGGCTCGGACGGCGTCGGCGACGGGATCGTTCTCGGGCTCGTCGTCGGGGTCGGCTTCGGCGGGGCGCTGACGGTCACGGAGGCGACGTTCGATCCCCACAAGCCGCAGCCGTGGCAGTGGTTCGCGATCACCTGGGCCTACCACCTCGTCGGGCTCGTTCTCGTCGCCGTCATCGTGTCGGTCTGGACGTGACGTGGCCGACGCGGACGTTGCGGGACTGACGCTGCTGCTGATCCTCCCACTGGTCGTGTTCGACGGGGTGTCGGCCACGCGAGCCGGCTTCGACGCGGCCTTCTGGCGACGGCCGCTCGAGGAGAAGCTCCCGCACATCGTCGACCACCCCAGAGTGTGGATCGGGATGGGGGCTGTGTGGCCGCCGCTTCTCGTGCTTGTGTGCGCGGGAATGGCCGCCTTCAGCCTCCAGCTCGCCGATGCCGGGTCCGGCACGTGGGCGTTCCTGGCCCTCGGCGCGTACCTCGTCGGAGCGTTCACTTGGTTGCTCGGGGTCCTCATCCAGACGCCGGTCGTGCTCAGCGCAGCGCGGGAGCGTGACACCACGGGCGAGACACCCACCTGGCTCGAGGGTCTGTGGAACGGGGCATGGTGGGCGGAACTCACGTACGTCCTCGCCGCGAACGTCGCCTTCGTGGCCTGGGGCGTGGGGA
>JAWVZB010000081.1:0-13999 GCA_033722375.1 Nitriliruptorales bacterium
TCCTCGAAGAAGACGGGGACGGTCACGCACAGGTCCGGGAGGTGGCCGATCCCGCCCTCGGACAGGTAGACGTCGTTGTGGAAGTAGACGTCGCCCGGGGCCATGGTCTCGATCGGGAAGTCCCGCACGATGGGGTGCACGAGCGCCGAGTACGACCGCCCCGTCAGCTTGCGCAGCTTGCGGTCATGGATCCCGGCCCGGTAGTCGTGCGCGTCGCGGATCATCGGGGACCGGGAGGTCCGGCCGATAGCGTCCTCGACCTCCTTCTCGATGGACGCGAGCGTCCCCTGGATGATCTCGACCACGATCGGATCCACGTGGCTGCGACGGGGCGGATCTGGAGCGCTCATGACGTCTCCTTCGTGACCACGAGGTTGCCGTAGGGGTCGACCCGCGCGTGGAAGCCGGGCTGGATCGGCAGGGTCGAGCCGAACTCCTCGATCACCGCCGGGCCGGTGATCGTGGCCCCTGGCTCGAGATCGGGGCGCCAGTAGATCGCGGCGTCCACCCAGTCGCCGAAGTGCGCGCGCCGGGATCCGGTGGGGTCGGGCTCCGTGGCGCCGAACGAGGGTCGCTCGGCGATGTCGGGGCGCCGGATGGGCCCGATGCCCGTCACCCGCAGATTGACCCACTCGACGCCGTGGCGGGGGTCGTCCCGGTAGGCGTAGTCGTAGAGCGCCTCGTGTGCGTCGTGGAAGCGCTCGACGACGGTCGACGCGAACCCGGCGTCGATCGGACCGTCGGGCGCCGCCACCCGGACCTCGAAGGCCTGGCCGTCGTACCGCAGGTCTGCCGAGCGCTCGGTCCGGTGCTCCTCCGCGGGGAACCCCTCGCGCCCGAGCGCCTCAGCGGCTCGCTCCTCGAGTGCCGTGTAGACCGCGGCAACCGCGTCCAGGTCGAGCTCGGCGTGCTTGATGACGTGGGTCTGGACGTAGTCGTTCTTGACGTCGACCGTGAGCAGCCCGAAGGCTGAAAGGTTGCCGGGATCCGGGGGGACGACCACCGCCTCGATGCCGAGGATGTCGATCAGACGACAGCTCGACAGCGGACCCGATCCCCCGAAGGTCGCCATCGCGAACTCGCGCACGTCCAGGCCGCGCTTCACCGTGATCTGACGGATCGCGTTCGCCTGGTTCCACGCCGAGATCTCGAGGATGCCGGTGGCGAGCTGCTCGAGGTCGAGGTCCAGCCGTTCGGCCAGTCGCGCCAGGCCGTCACGTGCCGCGTCGACGTCGAGGGGGATCTCGCCGCCGAGCAGATGCGGCGGGATGCGCCCGAGCACGACGTTCGCATCGGTGAGGGTCGGCTCGTCCCCGCCCCGGCCGTAGCAGATCGGGCCGGGATCGGCGCCCGCGCTGCGCGGCCCCACCTTGAGGTTGCCCTCGGGCGACACCCAGGCGACCGATCCCCCGCCTGCCCCAACCGTCACGATGTCGATCATCGGGATCTTCGACGGGAAGCGGCCGATGGAACCCTCGGTCGTCAGCGTCGGCACGCCCCCCAGCACCACCGAGACGTCCGTCGAGGTGCCGCCCCCGTCGAGGGTCAGGAGCCGCTCGTAGCCCGCTTTCCCGGCGACCGTCGCAGCACCGAGCGCCCCGGCCGCGGGCCCCGACAGCACGGTGGTGATGGGCTGGTGGACGACCTCGTCGGCGGACAGCACCCCCCCGTTCGATTTCATGACGTAGAAGGGCACGCGGCGACGCTCCTCGCCCTCACGGGCGGTGAAGTCGTCGAGGCGCTGTTCGATGCTGCCGACGTAGCGCGTCACCCGGGGCTTGACCGCGGCATCGACCAGCGTCGTCACCGAGCGCTCGTACTCGCGGTACTCGCGCAGGACGTCCGAGCTGATCGACACCGTGCAGTCAGGGTGCTCGCGGGCGAGGACGTCACGCATGCGCTGCTCGTGGGTGGGGTTCGCGTACGCGTGGAGGAAGCAGACCCCGACCGTGTCGATCCCACGGTCACGGAACCAACGCGCCACCGCGGCGGCCTGTTCCTCGTCGAACGGCCGCACCTCGGCGCCGGTGTGGTCGAGGCGGCCGTCGACCTCCTTCACGCGGTGGACCGGGACGATCCGGGGCGGCTTGACCCAGAAGTAGGAGTTGCCGTACCCGTCGGGCACGGACTGACGTGCGATCTCGAGCACGTAGCGGTAGCCCGTGTTCGTGACGAACCCGAGGTCCTCGATGCGATCCTCGAGCAGCGCGTTCGTGGCCACGGTGGTGCCATGGCTCACCGCAGAGACGTCGGCGCCACCGAGGCCGAGCTGGTCCAGGACCTTGTGGATCCCGTTCATGAACCCCTCGGCGGGATCGTGGGGCGTCGAAGGGGTCTTGGTGGCCACGACCTCACCGGTGTCCTCGTGCACCGCCACGACATCGGTGAAGGTGCCACCGGTGTCGATGCCGATGCGGATGCGGCGCTCCCCCCCGGTGCTCATCGGCCACCCTCGCCGGCGTCGTCCTGCATGGCCGCGAGGCGCGTGGCGACCCGGGCCGCCCCGTGGACCGCCAGTCCGTCGCGCCCCGGAGCCGCAACCACCTGGAGGCCCAGCGGGAGACCCGAGGGTCCGGTCAGCCCCGGGACCGAGGCGGCCGGTGTCCCGAGCAGCGTCCACATGCGGCAGAGCAGCGGGTCGCCGGTCCCCTCCTCATGGGGTGGGGCCTCTCCCAGAACGCTCGGGGCCAGCAGCACGTGGTGGCGCGCGAACAGCTCCTCGAGCTGCTCCCGGCACCGGGCCGTGAGCTCCTGCGCTGCGCCGTAGGCCCAACGCAGCTGCTCCCCGCGTTCGAGGAACCGCAGCAGGTTCGCGCTCAGTGCGTCGCCGTGCCGCTCTCGCTCGGGTGCGAGGCTGTCGGCAGCCTCGACCGCCATCACGACCTCCTGTGCCTCCGCGAGCCCGGCGAACTCGGTGGGGAGCTCGGCCTCGGCGACGTCGCCCGATGCGACGAGTGCAGACACGGCGGCGTCGATCCGGTCACGGGTCGGGTCCGGGATGCGGGACCACTGGGGGGTGCGCACGAACGCCACCCGCAGATCCTCCTCCGCCAGGTCGAACGGGCCAGGGTGGTCCGCCATCACGGAGGCGACGAGGCCGAGGTCGCGAGGATCGTGGGCGAGCACCCCGAGGGTGTCGAGGCTCGGGCTCACGGCCTTGACGCCCCGCAGATCGATCGTTCCGAAGGTCGGCTTCAGCCCGTAGATGCCGCAGAAGGACGCGGGGCGCACGATCGAGCCGGCCGTCTGCGTACCCAGCGCCACCGGCAGCATGCGATCGGCCACGGCGGCCGCCGACCCCGACGACGAGCCGCCCGGCGTCCGCGCCGGATCCAATGGGTTGGTGGTCGGTCCCGGGTGGAAGCAGGCGAACTCGGTCGTGACGGTCTTGCCGAGGACGACCGCCCCGGCGTCCCGCAGCCGCTGCACGCAGGCCGCGTCGTCCTGCGGCTGGTGGCCCACGTACGGACCGGCGCCGTAGGTCGTGGGCTGGTCGGACGTGTCGATGATGTCCTTGACCCCGACGGGGAGACCGTGCAGCCGACCGTCCCCGGGCCCCCGATCCCGTTGCCTGGCCTCCTCGAGCGCGAGCTCGGGATCGAGGTGTGCCCAGGCGCGCACGACGTCCTCGCGCTCGGTGATGCGCTCGAGGCACGCGCGGACGACCTCCTCGGAGGTGAACGCGCCGTCCCGGATCCCGCCTATCACCTCGACCGCAGAGAGCTCGTGGAGGTCGCTCACCGCGCTGTGCGACGCCCGACGAGGACCCCGATCAGGGCGATCGCCGCGCCGAGGGCGAGGGCTGCCACGAGCTTGGTGAGGTCGGTTTCGGCGGCTGGCTTCGCCGGCGGCCGGAAGACGTCACCGACCGCCGGCCGCTCCGGGGTGCCGGCCTCGGATGGCTCCGCGGCCTCGGTGATCGCCTCTCCGGCGAGCTCACGCTCGACGGCGGCGAAGAACTCCTCGGCGTTCTTCTTCGATGCCCCCTGGAGGACGCGCTGACCGACGCCGGCGATGGTGCCGCCGACGACCGCGTCGACGTCGTAGTCGACCCTGGTGCCGCCGTCGACCGCGACGAGCTCGACCGCCACGCGGGCGTCGATGGTCCCGGGGCCTCCCTGGCCGGACGCGTCCATCACGTACCGCTGCGGCGCGTCCTTCTCGGCGAGCTCTATCTCGCCGCGGTAGGTGCCCTTGATCGACGCCACACCCGCGGTCACGGTGACCTCGTAGCGGTCCTCCCCCGTCACCTCGAGGGCCTGGCAGCCGGGCAGGGTGCGGGCGAGCACGGCCGGATCGTGGAGCGCCTCCCAGACCTCTTCTCGCGGGGCGCGGAACGTGTGGCTGCCGGCGATCCTCATGGGGTGGCTGTCTCCTCGTCGGCCCGGCGCAGCTCGTGGAGCTCGCTCGGGGAGATCGGCATGCTCCTGATCTTCAGACCCGTGGCGTCCTCGATGGCGGCAGCGATCGCAGCGGAGCCGGGGATCACACCCGCCTCACCCGCCCCCTTGATCCCGAGCGGGTTGAGCGGCGACGGCGTCTCGAGGTGGTCGACCTCGATCGTCGGGACCTCGGTGGCGTAGGGCATGAGGAAGTCCATGAACGAGGCGTTCTGGAGCTGCCCGTTCTCGTCGTAGGCCATCCGCTCGTACAGCGCGCCCCCCACCCCCTGGGCGACTCCCCCGTGGATCTGTCCCTCGAGGATCATCGGGTTGATGATCCGGCCACAGTCATGCACCACGGCGTAGCGGAGGATCTCGACATCTGACGTCTCGGGGTCCACCTCGACGATCACGGCGTGCATCCCGTTGGCGAACGTCGAGCGGGGCGGGCTGTAGTAGTCGGTGCCCTCGAGCCCCGGCTCCTCGCCCTCCCGGACCGGCGGCTCGTCGGGATCCGCGGGCTGGGCGAACTGGGTCGCCTTCTGCGCGTCCTCGTCGAACGCGTACCGCAGCGGGTTGGACAATGTCGCGACGAGCTTCAGTGGGATCGAGGTCTCGGGGCTGCCCTCGACCTGCACCACACCGTCCACGATGTCGAGGTCCTCGGGGCTCACCTCGAGGGCATCGGCGGCGATGGACAGCGCCTTCTCGCGGACCTTCCTGGCTGCCAGCGCGATCGCGTTGCCCGACATGACCGCGGCTCGGGATGCGAAGGTCCCCACGGCGTACTGGAACCGCCGCGTGTCGCCCGTGACCACGGTGACGTCCTCGATGGGGACCCCGAGCTCCTCCGACACGATCTGGGCGAAGGCGGTCTCGTGGCCCTGCCCTTGGGTGGACAGACCGGTCGCGACCTGGACCCGGCCGTTGGGCTCGACGAGGACGTGGCCGCCCTCGTAGGGGCCCACCCCGGTGCCCTCGACGTAGGCGGCCATACCGATCCCTATCAGACGTCCCTCGGCCTGGGCTTCCTGCCGGACCGCCTCGAAGCCGTCCCAGTCGATCAGCGACCGGAGCTTGTCGAGCGTCGCGGGGAAGTCACCCGAGTCGTACAGGTAGGGACGTCCGTCCTGGAAGGTCAGCCCGAAGTCGTAGGGCATCTCGTCGGGCTGGATGAAGTTGGCGGCACGGATCTCGGTGCGGTCGCGGCCGAGCTCGCTCGCGATGGCGTCGATCGTGCGCTCCATCGCGAAGCAGCCCTGGGGGCGCCCCGCCCCCCGGTAGGGCGTCACCGTCATCGTGTTCGTGTAGAGGCTCTGGAACTCGACCCGGTAGTTCTCGATCTTGTACGGGCCCAGCAGCTGGGTCGAGGTGATGATCGGCACGATCAGCCCGTAGGGGATGTAGGCCCCGTGGTCGTGGAGGAACCGGACATCGAGCGCGAGGATGCGTCCGTCGTCGTCGAAGCCGACCTCGACCCAGTGGACCTGGCCGCGCTCGTGGTTCGCGGCGACGAAGTGCTCACGACGGTCGTCGACGAACTTGACCGGGTGCCCCCAGGTGCGCGCCGCCCAGGGCACCAGGAGCTCCTCGGGCCACGGATGCATGATCTTGACCCCGAAACCGCCACCGACGTCGGGAGCGATGCACTCGACCTTGGCGAACGGGAGCTCCAGGAACGTCGCGATCGCCGCCCGGACGCTGGTCGGCGTCTGGGTCGAGGAGTGGACCCGGAGGCTCTGGTCCTCGTCGTCCCAGCGTGCCACTACGCCCCGCCCTTCGAGCGGCGTCGAGGCCGAGCGCTCGATGTCGAGCCGCAGCTCGATCCGGTGCGGCGCCGCCGCCATCGCGGCTTCGAGGTCACCGATCTCCTGGGTCAGCGACGCCGCCACGTTGTCGGGCACGTCGTCGTGGACGGCGTGCTCGGCCGCCGCCGCCGTTTCGATCCCGACCACCGGGGGCAGCGGGTCGTAGGTCACCACGATGCGGTCGACGACGTCCTCGGCCACGTACCGATCCCGTGCCACGACCATGACGACGGCCTCGCCGACATGGTTGACCTCGTCCTTCGCCAAGACGTGCTGGGTGCGGGGCGCGGTCAGCGAGGGGTGCGGGATCAGGAGGGGAAGCGGCTCCTGCATCCGCTCGGGCAGGTCCTCGTAGGTGTAGATGGCGACGAGTCCGTCGACGTCGATGGCGTCGGTGACGTCGATCCCGGTGATCCGGGCATGGGCGTGTGGGGACCGCACGAAGGCGACCTCGTAGGCGTCGTGGGCCAGGTCGTCCACGTAGCGTCCGCGGCCGGTCAGGAGGCGCCGGTCCTCACGGCGCTCGACCCGCTCTCCGAACAGCTTGGTGGTCATCCCCCTGCCCTCCCCGGCCCCGTGGCTGACTGCCCCGTCTCGCGCAGCGCCTCGGCAGCCCGGTGGACCGACTTCCGGATGTTCTGGTAGCCGGTACAGCGACACAGGTTGCCGCTGATGCCCTCGAGCACCTCCTCCTCGGTGGGGTCGGGGTTCTCGGCGAGCAGACCACAGACGCTCATCACGAAACCGGGGGTGCAGAACCCGCACTGGAGGCCGTGGCACTCGTGGAAGGCCTGCTGCACCGGGTGGAGCTCGCCGTCGTCACCCTCGAGCCCCTCGACGGTCGTCACCGCGTGGTCCTGGGCCATCACCGCGAACATCAGACAGGACCGCGCCGGCTTGCCGTCGAGGAGGACCGTGCAGCAGCCACAGACCCCGTGCTCGCAGCCCACATGGGTGCCGGTGAGACCGATGTCGTGCCGCAGGAAGTCCGACAGGAGCCGGCGGGCCGGTACCCGCGCCGAGCGGGGCCGGCCGTTCACCTCCACGGTGATGTCGAGGAGTTCCTCGGTCACTCGCCACCTCCCTGGTGCCATGCTCGCTCGCCTGCCGCGCGCAGTGCCCGGTCGACGAGGACACCACTCAAGTGGCGGCGGTACTCGGCGCTGGCGTGGATGTCCGGCTGCGGGTCGATCGCCCCGCGCGCCGCCGCCACCGCCTCGGCGGTGTCGAGTCGCGTGGGGTCCTGGCCGGCGAGTGGCCCGGAGAGGTCCACCACGACCGGGACCGGGCCGACCCCGGTGAACGCCGCCTGCGCGGACGCCACCAGACCGTCTCCGTTCACGTGCACGACGGTGGCCACCCCGGACATGGCGTAGTCCCCGTGCCGACGTGCGAGCTCCTCGAACGCCGAGCCCCAGCGGCCCTCGGGGACCGGGAAGCTCGCCGCGGTGATCAGCTCCGTCGGGTCGAGCGACGACTCCAGCGGGCCGACGAAGAGGTCCTCCGCAGCCAGCGTCCGCTCTCCGGCGGTCGAACGGACCTCGACGGTGCCGCCGAGAACGGCGAGGACCGCGGGGAGCTCGGCCGCAGGGTCGGCGTGGGCGATCGAGCCCACCACCGTCCCGCGGTTGCGGATGACGGGGTGTGCGACGTGGCGCAGGGCCTGGCCGAGCAGCGGCAGCCGACGGATCGCCTCTTCGTCGTGCTCCAGCGACGCCTGTCGCACCGTGGCCCCGACCGTGACCCGGGCCTCGGAGACCTCGATCCGGTCGAGGTCGGTGAGTTGGTTGATGTCGATCAGCACGGACGGGGCGGCGAGCCGCATGTTCAGCAGCGGGATCAGGCTCTGCCCGCCCGCCACCACCTTGGCCTCGTCACCGGCGTCGGCGAGTGCTGCCAGCGCGTCGTCGGTGGTGTCCGGTGCGACGTACCGGAACGGCGGAGGCTTCACGTGTGCTCCCAGGCCGGCTCCCCGCCGGCACCGTAGCCGTCACGCCCCGCACAGATCCTGTGGAGCGCTACCGAAAGCGACCCGGATCCGCTGTCAGGTGTCGACAGCGTCGCGCTCGAGCACGTCCTCGAGCCCTCCAGGGGCTCGACCCAGGAGCATCTCCAGTATCCGTGGGTTGCCGGGGACCCCGTGGGTGTCGTAGTGGCGGAACATGGCGTGGAGCAGGTCGACGCTCCGCGGATCGAGATCAGACCGTTGCGCCTCCTCACGCCAGTCGTCGGGATCGATCCTCTCGGCCTCCACCGCACGACCGAGGTGCTGGCTCAGGATGGTGGCTACTCCGGTCGCACTGAGGCCCTGCGGACCGCACAGGTCGTAGGTCGCGTACACGTGGCCGTCCTCGGTCAGCACCCGCCCGGCCACCTCGGCGACATCTGCGAGGTCCACCATCCAGGCGGGGTGTCCGGTGGCGTAGGGCACCCGGTACACGCCCTCGTCGCGGGCGTCTCTGAGGTACCCGAGGACGTTCTGGAGGTAGGCGCAGGGCCGCAGGATCGTCCAGCGGAGGGCCGACCCGATCACGGCCTCCTCCACCCGGAGCTTGTGCCAGTGGTGAGGCATGGTCTCGAGCTGTGGATGGATGACCGAGTGGTAGACGAGCCGGGTCACACCCACGTGCTGGCAGGCAGCCACGACGGAACGGCCCATGGCAAGCTCGTCGGGGTGGACGTTCGGGGCGATGTGGTAGACGGCTTCCACGCCCCCGAGCGCAGATGCCAGCACCCTGCGGTCGCGTTGATCCCCGACCGCCACCTCGGCCGCCCCGGCGCCCCGCACCTCCTCGCGCTGCGCGGGCCGGTGTACGAGCGCCCGGACGCTCTCCCCTCGGCGAGCCAGAGCGCCGATGACCGCGAGCCCGGTCTTGCCGGCTGCGCCGGTGACGAGGATCACACCGGCGTCTGGTCCGCGAGCGCCCGAACGGCGGCGGCGAAGCAGTCCATGGGAGGGGAGACGAGCCCCGCGCCGACCTGCCCGGTACCGGGCTCCTTGCCGGCGATACCGGTGTTGACGAACGGCACGATCCCCGTTCGCACGACGCGGGCCACGTCGATGCCGACCGGCGTTCCTCGGAACCCGAGGATCGGAACCTGGTAGGTCGGGTGCTCGCCGAGTGTGATCTCGTACATGGTGCGGGTGGCCTCGAGCGCATCAGCGACCTCACCCCCGACGAAGCGCACGATCGCCGGGGCCGCCGCCATGGCGAAGCCACCCAGACCCGAGGTCTCGGTGATCGTGGAGTCGCCGATGTCGGGGTTGGCGTCCGCGGCGGTGTAGCCGCCGAGGAAGAGCCCGTCGGGGACCTCCGCAGGCGCGGTGAACCACCGGTCGCCCGTGCCGGACACCTGGATCCCGAAGTCGGTGCCGTTGCGAGCCATGGCGACCACCACGGTCGAACCGTCGATGTCCCGGGCGGGGTCGGTGGCTGCCTTCGCGGCCGGCATCACGAGGTTGAGGAAGAAGTGGTCGTTGCCGTTGATGAAACGGGCCACCTCAGCGATCTGGCTGGTCGGACGATCCACCTCGAGCAGTGCCGGCATCACCTCGCGGACGAACAGCGAGGTCGCTGCCCGGTTGCGATTGTGGAGCTCGTCGCCCATGTGCAGCGCCTGGCTGGCGATCGCGCGGACGTCCAGCGACTCGAGCCGTTGGATCGCATCCCCGAGCGCGGGGCCGAGCACCTCTTGCATCCACCGGAGACGTTCGATCACCTCGTCGCCGTACGCGCCGTAGCGGAGCACCTTGCCGAGCCCCTCGTTGAGGCTGCACCAGGCGGTGTTGCCGGCCGCGGCGTTGTCGATGCGGAACATCGGCATCGACGGGCTCACGACCCCGGCCATCGGCCCGACGACCCCGTGGTGGTGACACGGGGAGAGCTCGATGGCGCCCCGCTCGGCCAGATCGACGGCCTCGTCGGGCGTCTCGGCGGTCCCCTCGTAGAGCATCGCACCGATCAGCGCCCCACGGAGCGGCCCCGAGGCCCGGCCCCACTCGATCGGAGGGCCAGCATGGAGGAACTGGCCCGCTTCGAGTCCGACGGCGTCGCGGGCCGGTACCACGTCGGTCCAGACGGGCTCCGCACTCGTGAGGTGACGGAGCGCCTCGGTGTTGGCCTCGGGGGTCCGGGGGTCGCTGGCGATGCGCGCCAGCGCGTCGGCGGTTCCCTCGACGGGGGGACGCCAATCCACCCCGTTGGGGTCGACCCCCTGGTCGGACAGTGTGCGCTCGAAGAGTTCGATGCCGACGGTCACGATCCGCGGTGGCGACCCGAGGAGTCCGTGCAGTGGCGTGGTCCCGGTCATCGCTGCGCCTCCTCGGTGCCGATCAGGCGGATCGCCTCTCGCGCGGCCGCGGCGTTGCTGAGGTGCACCGAGGCGCCCGCTTCTCGCAGCCGCCGCACCTGTCCCTCGCGTCCCTGGGGGTCGCCTGCCGAGCCGCAGAGGGAGACCACGACCGCGAGGTCCCGACCAGCGGCCTCCGCGGTCGAGACGGCGGCCTCGATCTCGGGCCCGAGCTCGCCGGCGGGATCGGGCTGTGCGCCGTGGCCGAGGACGACGTCCAGCAGCAGCACGGCGACGTCGGGGTCCTCTGCCGCCACCCGGATCCGCTCGATCCGCAGGGTGTTGTCGATCATGGGATGAGGCCGCCCACGCGTGAACTCGTCCTCGCCGAGGTCGAGGAACAGGTGTGGCGAGTCGGCGTCGAGGTCTCCCGGGGCGACGTTCGACCGCACCGTGCCGAAGGACTCGGTGGCGAGCAGCACCGCCTCGGTACAGAGGGTGCCGCCGGCGAAGAGCCCCCGGATCGCTCCGGGTCGCGGTTGACGCGCGCGGCTGAGCCCCGCCGTGCGCCCCGCCCCGTAGGCGTGCTGACCGGCCTCGTCGGAGGGCTCCTCGAGGGGCGCCCAGTCGTGCGGATCCTCGGCCTCGACGCCGAGCTGATCGAGCACGCGACGGGAGACCGCGGTCAGATCGTCGGCACCGGGGCCGATCAACCCGAGGACGACCGGGGTGGTGCACCGCTGCGCGGCCTCCCGGACCCGCTCGGCGACTTCCGGCGCTGGCGGCTTGGAGAGGATCACCACGAGCTCGGTGTCCGGGTCGGCGTCGAGGGCCTCGAGCGCCATCAGGGTGGCGGCCCCACCGACCTCTGCTCCGAGATCGCGGCCACCGACACCGAGGACGTGGCTGATCCCCACCCCCGCATCGTCGAGGAGGCACATCAGCTGCTGGGCCCCGGTGCCGGAGGCGGCCACGACACCGACCCCGCCGGGACGCACCACGTTGGCGAAACCGAGCCCGATCCCCGCGACCAGCGCGGTCCCGCAGTCGGGCCCCATGACGAGCAGCCCGGCCTCGGCCGCCTGCCGCTTCAGCTCGATCTCGGTCTCGAGGGGGACGTTGTCGCTGAAGAGCATGACGTTCGACCCCGCGTGCAGGGCATCGAAGGCCTCGACGGCGGCGTGCTCACCCGGCGTCGAGACCAGCACCAGCTCGACGTCCTCGAGACGCGCCAGGGCACTCGCCGTCGTACGGGGTGGGAACTGGCCGCCGCTGGCATCGGCATCGCTGCCCCGCCGTGTCGACGCGAGCTCACCTTCGAGCCTGGCCAGCGCCTGTTCGAGAACGGCCTCGTCCGCTGCCCGGATGGCCACGAGCAGGTCGTTGGGGCCCGCCGCGACCTCGGAGGCGTCGAACCCCATCGGCTCGAGGAAGCCGAGGTTGAGCTCCGTGGCCATCGCCACCAGTGCCGCATCGACGCCGTCGACCTCCGCAACCCGCTGGCTGATGTTGAGCAGCGCGACCGAATCGATGTAGGTGCCCTTGCGGACCTCGATGTGCTCGTTCATCGATGCTCCCTCTCGTCGGCACGGAGCGCGCTCGCAACCCCGATGACGATGCCCTGCGCCAGATCCCCGCCCGAGGCGTGACCGACCTGCAGGAGCGCGTCCAGCGCCGGTCGGATCGCTCCTCTTCGGGACACCGCAGCGACGAGGCGGCGGGCAGGGCCAGCCATCTCTCCGTCTGCTGCGTGCCGCAGCAGCGCTGCCGACAGCGACGTGGTCCGGCCCACCGCCAGCTCGGCGACGGCGACACCGACCGCGGCGAAGACGGCCTCCCCGGCGCGGTCCTCCAGATGCCGGCACACGGCCAGCCCAGCGGACACCGCACCCGCCAGAACGTCGTCTCCGCTGGGAGTGAGCCCCGCACCGAGCCCGACGAGCGCGGCGGCAGCAGCGACGACAGCGGGGACGTCACGGCTGTCGATCGCCGCCCGCAACGCAGTGACGTCGACGCCGGAGGCTCCACTCCGCCCCTCCTCGGCGAGGGCGCTCTCGAGCTCGGACAGCCCACGCACCAGCTCGCCCGCACCCGCCGGGGCGAGAACCGGTCGCGCGTCGTACCAGCTGTCGACCTCGACACTGCGGTCGCCACTCACGACGCGGCCATCCCCGACGAGCCACGGGCCACTCCACTCCGAGAAACGTGCCGCCGCCCCGAGGCTCGCCAGGAGCACGGCGTTGGGCAGGGCGATGCCGTCCCGGGCGACGACGGCGATGACGCCGCCAGGGTCGGGGAGCTCGAGGTAGACGGCCGTGGGGAAGCAGCCGAGGACGCGGGCGGGGCGCGCTGGCCCGGTGATCGCCGTCTCGATCCCCGCCGCCGCCCTCCCGACGAGGCGGCTGCGGACGGTGCTCGTCGCGCTCATCTCCTCGTCCTTCGGTCTTCCAGGCGCCCGCCTCGGCCCTGGGATCGGGTACCGCCCGGTGCCGGCGCAGGTGCTCCTGCAGGACCGTACGACGCCCACGCCGGGGGCGTCACGGTGGGTCGCTGCCGAAGGCACCACCACCCGGTCGGCAGAACTACACAGCAGGGCCCCCACGGAGCGTCCGTGGGGGCCCTCGTGCTGCTCAGCTGCGGGTCAGTCCTGCAAGCCCTCGGCGGTCGGTGGAACCTCGCCCGCCTCGGTGATGGTGTGGCCCTCGGGATCCGGCGTGGCCCCGAGCACCCCGCGCTCCTCGTCGGTTCCAGGGATGACGTTGTCCAGGAACAGGCCGAGGAGGGCGCCGACGGCGATGCCGGAGCTGCCGACGGTGCGCACGATGTCAGTGAGCCAGTCGACACCGAACAAGGTCCAGTCGTCGGCCAGGCCGTTGAAGTAGGACGGGATCACGAGACCGAAGAACAGCACCGACCCGACGATCATCAGGTTGCGCTGGGAGTTCATGTCGGCCTTCTGGAGGTTGGACAGCCCGACCGCGGCGATCAGACCGAACAGCGCCAGGTAGACCCCACCGATGACCGGCCCCGGGATCGTGGCGATGAGCGCCCCGATCTTCGAGACGAAGCCCAAGACGATGAGCGCGATCGCTCCCACGATCACCACCATGCGGCTCGCCACCTTCGTCAGTCCGACGAGCCCGATGTTCTCGGTGTAGGAGGTGGAGGCGAACCCGCCCACGAGACCGGTGATGAAGCAGCCGAGTCCCTCGGCGCCGATGCCGCGGCTGACCTGCTTGTCGGTCGGCACCCCCGCGCCCGAGACACGCGCGATCGCGTGGTAGTCCCCGAACGACTCGATCATCGACGCCATGTAGGCGGCGAGGATCGCGATGAAGAAGCCGAAGTCGAACAGCGGCCCGCCCCAGGGGAACAGGATGTTGCGCTCGCCGATCACGTTCCTGACCCAGGGCGCGTCGCCGGCCCCCGCGAAGCTGACCGCGGCGTTGTGCCCCTCAGGGATCGCCCCGACCCCCGTCAGGACCCACAGCACGAGGTAGATCGTGATGATGGCCAGCA
>JAWVZB010000082.1:0-13977 GCA_033722375.1 Nitriliruptorales bacterium
GGCCACGCGCTGGTCACCTCGGCTACGGGCTTGAGGTAGCCGAGCAGGATCACGAGCACCCCGAGCCCCAGCAGCGAGGCTCCCGTGGCCGGCACCCAGGTGGGACTCGGCTCGGGGTTGGGCGGGGGCGGATTGACGTTCTTCGGGCGCGGTCTCGTCTCGCCTTTGCGGCGGTGTCGGCTCTTCGGCATCGCGGATCCCAGCTCGGTCGTGCGCGGTCACAAGGCTACCGGCTGCGCCATCGGCGCCGGGGGTCGTCGCCGGTGCGCCCCGCTCGTGTCCGTGACGGATCGCGACGGGGGAAGTCGAACAGGGGGCCGCTGGTTACTCTGTGCGGGGACGTTGCTGCGAGGAGTCGGCCGAGATGCTGAAGGTGGTCCGCTTCACCGGGTGGACCCTGATCACGGGCGGGGTCCTCATCCTGCTCTACCTCGTCTACCTGCTGTTCTTCACCAACGTCACCACCGACCGCGCGCAGCAGGAGCTGCTCGAGGAGTGGAGCCTCGAGGTCGGTGACCCCGGTGAGGCGCTTCCTGCCGAGCCGGTCGACGAGCCCGACACCGACGTCGAGCAGCAGGCGGTCGACCCCGGCAGCGCCTACGCGGTCATGTGGTTCGACCGGCCCGGCAGCGACGAGCCGCTCGTCCACGCCGACCCGCTCTACGTGGTCGAAGGCGTGACGCTCGACCACCTGAAGCGTGGTCCGGGTCACTACCCCGACACGGGCCCTCCCGGCACGCCGGGGAACTTCGCGATCTCCGGGCACCGGACCACCTACGGCGCCCCGTTCTACAACCTCGACGACCTCCAGGCGGGTGATCGTGTCCACGTGGTGGACCGGGACGGCAAGGAGTGGGTCTACGAGGTCACCGAGCAGCGGATCGTCGCTCCGACCGACGTCTGGGTCCTCGAGAGCGACCCGCTCGGCACCGGTCAGCCGACGATGACGATCACGACCTGCCACCCCCGGTTCTCGGCTGCGCAGCGGCTGATCGTCTTCGCCGAGCTCGTGGAGAGCACGTAACCGACCCGAGGGGGACCGGCATGGCGTGGCGTGATCTGAACCGCTGGGTCCGGGTGGCGATCCTGGCGGTCGTGGCGGCGGGGATCGTCGTGCTGCTGTTCACGGTCGTGTTCCCCTGGGTCGAGCAGTACCTGGCCGACCCGACGCTCGGCTGACCCTGATCAGCTCGTGCGGTCGCGGATGAACACCGCCATCGCCTCGAGCGCGGCGGTGACCTCCGGCTCGAGGTCCAGCTCGGCGACCGCGGCGAGCGCCTCCTCGACCCGCTCTGCGATGTAGTGCTCGGTGGCGTCGAGGCCGCCCGACGAGACCATCGCCTCGCGCAGCCACCCCGCCGCCGCCTGGTCGAGGCCCGGGTCGCCGAGGAGCGAGAGGAACCGCGCGCGGTCCTCCGGGTCGAGTCGTGCCACGGTCTCGGCGACGAGCAGGGTCCGCTTGCCCTCGCAGAGGTCCGAGGCGACCGACTTCCCCGTTTCGTGCTCCTCGCCGAACACGCCGAGCACGTCGTCGCGGACCTGGAACGCGCGGCCGAGCGGCTCGCCGACCCGCCCGAGGCCGGTGACCAGTCGCTCGTCGCCCCCACCGAGCAGCGCCCCGATCTCGAGCGGGCGCGCGACCGAGTAGCGGCCCGATTTCAGGCTCGCCACCGTCACCGCGAGCTCCCGGGACGTCGCCCCGCTCTGGGAGGCATGGACATCGACGTACTGGCCGGCCATCACCTCCTCCCGCAGCAGGGTGAAGTGGTGGAACGCCCCGAGCAGTCGCTCGGCGTCGAGGTCGGCCGAGAGGAACAGCTCGTCCGCCTGCACGAACGCGAGGTCGCCGAGCAGCACCGCCGCTGCCGCGCCGAACGCGTCGGGATCCCCGTCCCAGCCCTCCTCACGGTGCAGTGCTGCGAAGCGACGATGCACCGACTGGCGGCCCCGGCGGGTCGGCGCGGCGTCGATGAGGTCGTCGTGGACCAGCGCACAGGTGTGGAGGAGCTCGAGCGCCAGCGCCGGGCCCATCACGGGCTCGAGCTCGGTCCCGCCTGCGGCCCGGTAGCCGAGCAGCAGCAGGGTCGGGCGCAGGCGCTTGCCGCCGCCGAGGACGAACCCTCGCAGCTCGGCGACGACCGGCGCCAGGGCCGGGTGCAGCGACGCCACACGCGGCAGGGTGTTGTCGAGGTGCGCTTCCAGGGCCGCGTCCACCGCGGCCCGGATGTCCTCGAACGTCTGGGTGTCCACTGTCGTCCGTGATCGCCGGCGGTGGGACCGCCGAGCCTACGGTCAGCGGCGCCACCCAGGGGCGAGCTGCCCGCCGATAGACTCGTCGCGTTCATCTCCCTCCCGGTTTCGGACGAGTCCTTGGGCGACGCCTCCTCCGGCGGGTCGACGGCGACGACGATGCCCGATCCCGCCAGCATCGACCGGCCGTGGATCGCGGCCTACCCGCCCGGCGTCCCCCCGTCGTACGACTACCCGGCGGTCCCGTTGGGGCGGTTCCTCGACGACGCCGCCCGGGACTTCCCCGACCACACCGCGACCTGGTTCCGGGGTGCGACCCTGAGCTGGCGCGAGGTGCGCGACCGCGTCGACCGGCTGGCTGGGGCGCTGTGGGACCTGGGGGTCGACCACGGCGACCGGGTAGCGGTCGTCCTCCCGAACCTCCCGGCACATCCGATCGCGACGTTCGCGGTGCTGCGACTGGGTGCGGTCGTGGTGCAGGCCAACCCGCTGCTGACCGAGGACGAGCTCACCCGCCAGCTCGATGACGCGGGGTGCCGCGTGGCGATCGGGCTGACCACGCACGTCGACAAGCTCAACGCGGTGCGCGACGCCGTGGCACCGCTCGAGCATCTGATCGTGAGCAGCGTGGGCGATTGGCTCCCGGTACTCGGACGCCTGCTCTACCCCCTGGTCGGACGGCGGCGGGGCCCCTACCGCAAGCTCCGCGACAGCGACGGCGCGCTCGCCTTCGAGGAGCTCCTCGAGTCGACACCCCCGATCGTCGATCCCCCACAGTTGTCGCCGGACGACGTCGCGCTCCTCCAGTACACCGGCGGCACCACGGGCGAGCCCCGCGGGGTGGTGCTGACCCACGCGAACCTCGTGGCCAACGCGTTCCAGGCACGGCTGTGGCTGCCAGACATCCGGGCCGGCCACGAGCGGATCCTGGCTGCGCTGCCGTTCTTCCACGTGTACGGGCTCACCCTCGGGATGCTCACCGGGGTGCTGTCGGCAGCGACGCTGGTACTCCAGGCGCGCTGGGACGCCGCCGAGGCGCTCGAGCTGATCGACCGGACCCGCCCCACGATCTTCCCTGGCGTGCCGGTCATGTACGAGGCTCTCGCCGAGAACGACGATGTCGGCAAGCACGACATCAGCTCGATCCGGGCGTGCGTCTCGGGTGCCGCCCCGCTCCCCCGAGCTGTGGCGGAGCGGTTCGAGCGGCTGACGAACGGGGCGCGGCTGCGCGAGGGCTACGGGCTGTCCGAGTGCTCCCCACTGACGCACGCCAACCCGATCTACGGACGCAGCAAGCCGGGCACGATCGGGCTGCCGGTCACCGACACCGTCGCGATCGTGGTGGACCCGGACGACCCCACCCGGGAGGTGGCGCACGGCGAGACCGGCGAGCTCGCGATCCACGGGCCACAGGTCATGGCGGGCTACTGGAACCGCCCCGACGAGACCGCGGACGCGATCGTCGACGGTTGGCTCCTCACGGGTGACCTGGGAGTTCGTGACGAGGAGGGGTTCTTCACGATCGTCGACCGCAAGAAGGACGTGGTGGTGCTGCCGTCCGGCCACAACGTCTACCCGGGGGAGGTCGAGGCGGTCCTCCTCCAGCACCCGGGCGTGGCGGAGGCGATGGTGGTGGGGGCCCCGACCCCCGACGGCGAGGCGGTCCACGCCTTCCTCGTGATGCGACCCACCTTCGAGGTCCCCGACGAGGAGCTCGTGGCCCACTGCCGACAGCATCTCGTCGGCTACAAGGTCCCGAGCCGGATCGAACGGCGTGACGAGCTGCCGAGCACCGCCGTCGGCAAGCCTCTGCGTCGCGAGTTGCGTCCCGAGCCTCGTGACGCCGAGCCCGCCGAGGACGGCGACCTGGACCCCGAGCGTGACCAGAGGCGGGTCGGATGAGTCGCATCCTGATCGTCGACAACTACGACTCGTTCACCTACAACCTCGCGCAGGAGCTCGGTGAGCTCGGGGCAACGGTCGAGGTGGTCCGCAACGACGCGTTCACCGTGGACGAGCTCGTGGCGGATCTCCCCGACGGGATCGTGATCAGCCCCGGACCCGGGACGCCCGACGACGCCGGGCTGTCGAACGACGTCATCCGTGCGGTGCAGGGACGCGTTCCGCTGCTGGGCGTGTGCCTCGGGCACCAGTGCATCGCGGCGGTGCACGGCGGGCGGATCGTCCGGGCGCCCGAGTTGGTGCACGGGAAGACCTCGATGATCTACCACCGTCGCGACGGGGTCCTCGAGGGGCTGCCGGTCCCGTTCGAGGCCACCCGCTACCACTCGCTGGTGGTGGACCGCGACTCGATGCCCTCGGTGCTGAAGGTCACGGCAGAGACCTCGGACGGGCTCGTGATGGGCCTCGTCCACCGCGACCTCGACCTCGAAGGCGTGCAGTTCCACCCCGAGTCGGTCCTGACCTCGGTCGGCATGGACCTGCTCGGCAACTTCCTGCGACGCGTCGGGTCCACCGCTCCGGTCACGGGCTGAGTCCCGCTAGCGCTCGAGGGCCTCGATGGCCTCGTCGAGTGTCGCCACCCCGATGACCTCGAGCCCGGCCGGTGCCACCGCCTGTGCCTGCTCGGCCTGGGCGGCCGGCACGAGCATCAGGTCGGCACCGGCGTCCCGGGCCGAGAACACCTTCTCCTGGATGCCGCCGATCGGGCCCACGTTCCCCTCGCCGTCGATCGTGCCGGTCCCGGCGATGGTGCGCCCCGCTGCCAGATCGTCCTCGCTCACGAGGTCGTAGACGGTGAGGGCGACCATCATCCCGGCGGACGGGCCCCCGATCCGTGTCTCCTCGTCGAGGCTGACCTCGAACGGCAGGGAGATCTCCGACGCCAGCGTCTGGATGATCACCCCGAGACCGGGACGGTCGAGATCGGGCACGGAGCCGGCCCGGACCTCCACGTCGACGGTCTCGTCGTCGCGGGCGACCGTGAGCGAGATCGTCTCGCCCATCCGCACGTCGATCAGGAGCTCGATGAGCTGCTCTGCGGAGCGGACGTCCTCACCGTTGACCTCGATGATGCGGTCGCCGGCACGCAGCGCATCGGCAGCCGGCCCGCCTGGCAGCACCGAGAACACCACCGGTCGGGTCGCGATCTCCACCTCGTAGCCGGCCGCGCGGAGCCCTACGCCCGCTGCGACCTCGAACGCCTGTTGGAACTGCTGGCGCTGCAGCCGGAAGTACTCGCTCTCGTCGATGCTCGGCGGTATGACCTGATCGCGCCGCTGGATCTCGCGCTCCGGCGAGATCCACGCCTCGACCGCTCCGACGAGTGACGGCTGCTTGACGCGGATCGTCAACAGCTCCAGGGAGCCGTTGATGGCGGTCGTGCTGGTCCCCTCGATCTGCACGATCTCGGTGACCGGGGTGGAGCCACCGGGCACCAGCTCGGCCAGCGGCATCGGGACCACGAAGGTCGAGGCGACGATGAGCATCGCCGACAGCGAGTAGAACAGCACCCGGGCGATCACGAGCCCATCCCGACCCCGCGGCGACGGCCGTGCTGCTCCTGGGCGAGGGCATGGAGACGATCGAGCGCCGCCACCACCTGGCGGCGGCTGAGGAGCGACTGGACCCGTCCGTCGGCATCGACGACCTTCAGGACCTGCTCGTCGTTGATGCGCCGGAGCAGCACCTTCAGATCCTCGCTCGCGGGGATCGAGGGGATGTGGTCGATGGGGCGCATCACCTCGCCCGCGGTGCGGAAGTTGCGGTCGGTCGGGTCCATCTCCAGCACGTCCGGCAGATGCAGCGCCCCGACGATCCGGCCGTCGGACGGTGCGTCCTCGTCGTCGGGGGCGACCACCGGGTAGATGTCGAACCCGGGGGAGGCGGCGATCTGGTCGGCGATGATGCTGAGGGGCCGGTCCTGGTGCAGGCGGGGCGGGGCGGTCGGTGAGAGGCTCGCCACCGTGCGGCCCTCGAGGAGGAGCTCGGTCTCGGCCTGTCGGCGCTCGCTCACCGCGGCCTGCCAGAGGAACCAGCCGATGAACCACCACCACAGGGCGTTGAACACCCCGGCGGGGGAGGTGAGCACGGCACGGACGCCGAGGAGCCACAACAGGATCGCGACACCCTGCCCGGCGTACGACGCCACCCGAACGGCACGATGGCGGTTGTCGGTGACCGCCCACACGATCGACCGGAGCACGCGCCCACCGTCCAGCGGGGCGCCGGGGACGAGGTTGAAGAAGGCGAGGACCACGTTCACCCAGCCCAGGAGCCCGGCGACCTCCCCGACGATCTCGTAGCCGAGCGCGGTCGCGATCGTGGCGGTGATCCCGAACAGCGCCGCCGCGACCAGGCTCGTGTAGGGCCCCACCGCGGAGATCGCGAACTCGTCGAAGGGCCGCTCGGCCTCGAGGTGCATCTCGGTGACCCCGCCGAACAGGAACAGCGTGATCCCCCGGACCTCCACGCCACGGTGCTTGGCCTCGAGGGCGTGCGCGAGCTCGTGCGCGAGTACGGACCCGAAGAAGAGGAGCGTGCCGGCGACGGCCATCCCGACGGCCATCCCACTGCCTCTGCCCTCCGCGAACCGGGAGTAGAAGGTCCACACCACCAGCAGCGCGATGAAGATCCACGTGGGATCGATCTTGACGTCGATCCCGCTGATCCGGGCGATGCGGAACGCGCGTGGGAACATGCTCGGACGGTATCGGCGCGTGCCGCCCGGACGTACGGGGCGCTCGCCCACACCGGTTCCCGGAGCGCCCGTTATGGTGACCCCATGGCAGCCATCGATGACTCCACACTCAAACAGCTCATCGGGTTCCGGGACGAGATCGGCGTCCTCTCCGTCTACATCGGCTTCACGCCGGAGCAGGCCGCGGATCCCCAGCCCGTCACCCCGATCGAGATCAAGAACCAGCTCCGTGATCTCAGGCGGCGCCTCCGAGACGAGGAGCCTCACGACCGCTGGCAGGCGGTCGAGTCGCGGATCAGCGAGCTCGAGGACAACGAGCTGGCGGCGCTGCTCGACCCCAAGGCCCACGGCCGTGGCCGGGTGATGTTCGCTGCGATCGCCGGGGACCGGGTCGAGACCATCGCGCTCCAGATGCCGTTCCGCGAGCGGGTCGTGCTCGACGACACCCCCTTCGTCCGCCCCTTGGTCGCGGCCCACGACGAAGGGCGGTCTGCTGGGGTGCTCGTGGTCAGTCGACAGGGCGCACGGCTGCTCGAGTGGGCCGTGGGACAGGCCGAGGAGCTCGAGACCTGGCAGTTCGAGATCGGTGATGCCCAGGTGGCCGACATCAAGTCCGGCCCGTCGTTCGACAACCCCCAGAACCAGCAGCGCGGGATGGTCAACCGCGAGCGGTTCGAGGACCGCATCGACGAGAACCGCGCCCGCTTCCTGCGCGACGTCCTCACCGACGTCGGCACCACCATCAAGGACCGCGGCTGGGACCGACTGGTCGTCTCCGGTTCACCGAAGATCCGCGACGCGTCCATCGAGGCCCTGCCCGCCCACAACGGTCTACGGGTCCTTCGGGCGGACAACGACTGGGAGGGGCTCACCCCCTCCGAGATCTCCGACCGTGCCTGGCCCGTTCTCCGCTCGGTCCACCGCGAGCGGGAGATCGAGCTCGTCGAGATCGCCAAGGACCGCGCGTTGTCCGGCGGTGCCGGGGCGCTCGGGATGAAGAAGGTCTGCGAAGCGCTGAACCAGGGCCAGGTCAGCCATCTCCTGTTCCAGAGCGACCTCGAAGCCAGCGGCTACTCCACCGACGAGGGCACGCTGCACGCCGAGGTGTCCGGCTCGGCGGCGCAGGCGGGATTCGAGATGCACGAGGAGCCGCTGTTCGTGGAACGGCTCGTCGAGAAGGTGCTCGAGATGGGGGGCCAGGTGACCCCCGTCGACGACGAGGCTGCCGACCTCCTCGACGACCATGACGGCATCGCCGCCCACCTCCGTTGGTGACCCGCCCATCACGCCGATCCCAAGGAACAGCATGACCCGTGGGCGCACGCTCGCCTCGCTCGTCGTTGCCGTGCTCCTGCTCGCCGGGTGTGGAACCGGCGAGCCGTTGGCGACCAACGCGGAGGACGGCGGCAGCAGGACCGTCCCCGACGTGGCCGCGACCAACGGCGAGGCGGGCGAGGAGCAGGGCGGCGACTTCAGCGAGTTCGACGCATCGCTGGACGTCAGCGACCAGTCCTCGGACGGTGCCACGGTCGCGGTCGCCGAGGCCACCATCGAGCCGGCACCGGGGTGGGTCCTGATCTTCGACGACGAGGACGGGGCCCCGGGGCAGGTGATCGGCTCCCATGAGCTGGAGGCCGCCCTCCAGACCATCGAGATCGACCTCGATCGGACCCTCGATGCCGGCGAGCACACGCTGTGGGCCCAGATCCACGTGGATGCCGACCCGATCGGCCGGCTGCAATGGCCTGGCTCCGACATCCCGGTGACCGACGAGAGCGGCGACGTCATCCAGGCCTCGTTCACCCTCACCGTCGAGGGCTGACCGGGTCTTTCCGCCCGTCGAGGTGCGCGGCGGAACTCCATGCGGCACCCTCACGTTGGATGGAGTGACCGGGATCCTTGGGGGATCGTGCGGGGGAAGCGCATCGCAGTCCTGCTCGCCGTGGCGGCGGGCCTCCTGGTCCTGCCGACGGTCGAACTGCCCGACGCCCCGCCCCCCGCCCGCGCGTCGACGGCCACCGCGGTTCCGCGCCTGACCGGGGCCGGCTACGTGGCGAGCTTCGACACCGACGGGGTGGTGGCCGTCAGCGCCGTGACCGACGGTCGGGAGCTCCAGATCCGCTGGCAGAACGGCGACGGATGGAGCCCGTGGGAACCCGTGGAGTGGTCGAGCGAGCACGCTCCCGATCCCGGCACCGCCGAGGCGTCCTCGTTCGACCCCACCGTTTCCGAGCCCGTGTGGGTCGGTGACGCCGGCACGGTCGAGGTGCTGGCGAGCGGTCCAGATGCCGTCATCCTCGAGCTCGTCCACCTCGCCGGGGATCTCGGCTACACCGCCGAGCCGGACGTGGGCTCGCGCGCCCAGGCGCTCGCGATCTGGCCCCCGATCATCCCCCGCTACCGGTGGGATCCCAACGGCGACTGTCGGCCGGACTCCTCGCCCCGCCTCGCCGACCGGGCGCATCGCGTCTACGTCCATCACACGGTGGTCTTCCCCCACTACGAGCCGCACGAGGCCGACGACGTGATCCGTGCCATCTGCCTCGGCCATGTCAACCGGCGCGGGTTCTCCGACATCGGTTACAACTTCCTGATCGACGCGTACGGCAGGATCTACCAGGGCCGGGTCGGAGGGATCCTCAGCCCGGTCGTCGGGGCCCACGCAGCCGGGTTCAACCGCGGGTCCGTAGGTGTCGCCCTGGTGGGTGACTTCGAGACGCACGAGGTCCCTGCTGCGGCGTTGGGCGCGCTGGACCGGTTGACGGCCTGGCTCGCCGACCTCCACGACATCGAGCCCTACGCCGTGTCCGGGCACGTCTCCACCGGCGGGAAGACCACCCGCTTCGAAGAGGGCGCGGTCGTCGAGCTGCCGACCATCGTCGGGCACCGGGACACGGCGCTCGACAGCGCCTGCCCCGGCGATCACCTGTACGAGTACGTCCGGGGGAGCAACCCCATCGCCCCGCGCGTCCGTGCGATCCTCCAGAGCCACTACGGCTGGTCGGCCACGGACCTCGCGCCTCCCTCCGCAGGCGAGCCCGCGTTGGTGGCGCCATCGGCGGGACCCCGGCCGGCAGCGGGGGACGACGACGCTGGCGGGGGGCTGGTCGAGCGGCTCTCGGGGCTGGTCGAGGGCCCCGACTCCCCGGTGGAGCGGCTGGTGCGGGGCGCGGCAGCCGCCTCGGAGCTGATGGCCGTCGACGAACCCTGACCCGGTTCAGGACCCGAGCACGACCAGCTCACCAGACCGGGTCAGCAGGACCAGGCGCCCGTCGACCACCACCACCGACGAGGCGGGTGTCGCCCCGACCTCGGCGCTCCAGGCCACGTCTCCGGTGGTGACATCCAGGGCGACGATCGTGCCGTCTCGGAGTGGGGCCAGGAGCGTGTCGCCCGCGACCGTCGGCGCGGCCACGATCGTGGTGGTGAGCTCGCGGGTCCACACCACCTGCTCGCCGGTGGCAGAGACGGCGACGACGGTCCGGTCGCCGTCGATGGCGAGCAGTCGGTCACCGGCGACCGCCAGGTCGAGGCAGGCGGGCCGATCCAGCGGGGCCAACCACTGCCGTTCGCCCCGATGGACGTCATGGGCGGAGATCCCGCCCGGGGTCACGAGCGCAACCATCTCGCCCATGACGACGGGGGCGGTGCAGGGACCGACGGGCACCTCCCACGCCTGGCTGCGGTCTGTCCGCCGGATCGCCACCAGGCTCGGCGTCACCGCCGGATCGCGGGCTTGCACCGTCGGCGAGGTCGCTGCGAACACGTACTCGCGGTGGACGGCGACCGGTCCACGGGCGTGCCCGCCGCGAGCAGCGAACGACCGTCGCCCCGACAGGGTCGAGTGGCCGTGGATCTGGTCGCCGACGGGGAGGAAGACGGTCTCGTCCACGAGCGTCAGCGGTCCGGCCGGCGAGGGTTCGTCCCCGGAGCGGTCCCAGCGGAACACCGCCTGGACCAGGTCGATCGCGGCGAGACCGTCGTCGGCCTGCGATCCGGAACGAGGCGGCGAGAAGACCAGCACCTCGGACGTCGCGACCGGTGCGTGGACACTGCCGGCGGCCACCGATCGTTCGTCGTTGGAGGTGCCGAGCCGCCATCGGACCTCGCCGGTGGCGGCGTCGAAGAGGGCGGTCTCCCGGGCCGTGACCACGCCGATCGCGCCGTCGTGGACGATCGGGGCGGGCCACGGGGCGGTGACGGCGTACCAGGAGGAGAGCGTGCCGCCGCTGGCGGATCGGAGCACGATCTCCCCGTCGCTGCTGACCACGTAGGTGCCGTCTTCGTCGGGAACGGACAGCTCCGCTCCCGGCGGGAGGTCGATCGCGCCCCGCAGGTTGCCGGTGTCGATGCTCGCGAACGTCAGGCGATCGCCGTCGCGCAACAGCAGCGCGTCGCCGGCGGCCGTGACCTGCGGGTCGGGTCCGGCGGGACTGTTCACCCCCCAGACACGTGTTCGTGAGGCGGGATCGACCCCGATCACCGTGCCGGTCTGGTCCACCACGACAGCGACGTCCCCGCCGTCGACGACGCCGCGGAGAGGGTTGCCGAGCTGGTGCGGCGTGGCCCCGAGTCGCGCGCCCGTGGCGGCGTCCCAGGTCCAGAGTGAGGTGGCGTCGACACCGACGATGACGTCCCCGACCACGGCCAGCGGATGGGTGGCCAGCGTCTCCGGGTCGGCCGTCACCTCGAAGAGCACCCCACCCGTGGTGGCGTCGAGTCCGACGGCGTGCTCGGTGACGAGCTCGGGGGGCACCTCGCGGGGATCGATCCCGGCGGGTCGGGTGACGAACAGGTGCACGACCCCATCGGTCCCGGCGGAGAGCAGCCCTCGGAGGGAGGCGTTGACGGCGTCGAGCGTGTCGATCCGCCACACCTCCGTGCCGGTGGCGGGATCGAGGAGGGCGGCCGCGCGGTTGCCGTCGCGCACCACCAACCCAGCCGGGTGGTCGAGGAACTCGGCACGGCCGAACCCGACCTCGTAGTCCCAGCGGGTGCGCCCGTCGGCCAGATCCAAGGCCACCACCCGACCGCGACGTGCTGCCAGCGCGGACGGCAGCTCGATCCCGGGGGGCTCTCGCAGATCGAACGCGACCAGCACCTCGTCGAGGAGCACGGGGCTCGACCCAACCTGGAGGTCGGGACGGCGCCAGTGGACCGCGCCGCTGTCGCGGGTGTGGAGGGTGATCCCGTCGGCGCCGGCGACCGCGACGTTCTCTCCGTGGATCGCGCTGAAGTGCTCGTTCCACCCGTCGCCTCCGGTGACCGGCGCGCGCCAGACCACGCCGTCGGGCGGGCCCACCGGTGCGAGCGACACGACGCCGCTGCGGGCCTCGTCACCCCGGGGGGTGAACCCGCGTGGCTCGGCCTCGCTGCCGTCCTGTGCCTGCACGGCGAGCAGTGCCAGCACCACCGCCCCGACGAGCAGCAGCACCGCGTTGCGGTAGTGCTGCGGTGGCGCCTGCTCCTCGACCTCGCCGGTGTGGTGCGGGTCGTCGAGGCGGATGACCGCGGGCTGTTCTGGCGCTGGCGCTGGGCCCCCGAGTGTGGCCCCGCACGAGCCGCACCACCGGGCGTCCCCTGGCGTGTTCGCTCCGCACGAGGTGCAGGTCACCACCGTCGCCACTGGAACTCCTGCCAGCGCCCCGCCGCGGTTGGCGCAACGTGAGGTGAAGGGTACGACGCGTGAGGGAGCGGGGGCGTCGCGTCGCGAGATCGCGCTGACCTCGGGCGACGTCCTACGGGGAGCTGGTCTCGGTCTCCGTGGGCTCCTCGGTGGGCGAGGGCTCCTCCGAGGTGGGCGACGGTGACGGCTCGGGGTCCTCGGGGCCGCGGGAGACCACGATCGTGACCTCGGCGCCCTTCTCGATCTCCCGATCGGGCTCGGGGTCCTGTCGGATCACGAAGCCGTCGGCCACCTCGTCGGAGAACTCGCGCACGATGAGGGGGTCGAAGCCGTCCTCCCGGAGCTGGGAGACCGCGTCCGATTCGATCAGCCCCACCACCGAGGGGACGCGGACGAGCTCCTCGCCGGCGGAGAGCACGACCGTGACCTGGGTGCCGGTCGCGGCGAGGTCACCCGGATCGGGGTCGGTCTCGACGACCTCGTCCTCGGCGTACTCGTCGGAGAACACCGATTCACCGACGCTCGGTACGAACCCGGCATCGCGGAGGGCGGCCAGCGCCTCCGCGCGGGGCATCCCGATGACATCGGGGATGGCGACGAGCTCGCGACCGCGGCTGACGGCGAGGGCGACCTCGGTGCCTTCCTCCCGCTGGGTTCCCGCGGTGGGGTTCTGGGACACGACGTTGCCGTCGGGAACCGTCTCCGAGTAGACGAACTCGTCGAGCGTGGCTCGGAAGCCCTGGTCCTCGAGCACGTCACGGGCGTCCTCGAAGCTCAGGTTCGTGACGTTCGGGACCTCGAGGAGCTGGGTCTCCTCGCCGCTGAGCAGCGACGCGAGGAACACCAGCGCGCCCGCGGCGGCGGCGATGCTCAGGATCGCGAGGATGATGTAGCCGATGATGCGTCGCCGGCGGTGGGAGTCCTCGGGACGGCCGGGTGCAGGCCCGACCGGATCGAGGAGCGCGGTGTCGTCGCCGTGCATCACGGCGGGAGCGGCGACCGCCTGGCCGGCGCGGGCCCGCAGGAGGTCCTCGCGCATGTCGTAGGCGGACTGGTAGCGGTTGGCCGGGTTCTTGGCCATGGCGCGGATCGCGATCGCCTCGGCGGTGTTCGACACCTGCGCGTTCCAGTCGCGGGGCGGGCGCGGCAGCTCCTGGACGTGCTGGTAGGCGACCGTGACCGGCGAGTCACCCTGGAACGGCTGCTCGCCGGTGAGCAGCTCGTAGAGCACGACGCCGAGCGAGTAGACGTCCGAGCGCGCGTCGGCCGCCAGCCCCTGTGCCTGCTCGGGGGAGAGGTAGGCGGCGGTGCCGAGTACGGCCGCGGTCTGGGTGACCGACTCGGTCTCGACGGCCCGGGCGATCCCGAAGTCGGTGACCTTCACCGAGCCGTCCTCGGCGAGCAGGATGTTGCCGGGCTTGATGTCGCGGTGGACGAGGCC
>JAWVZB010000083.1:0-13453 GCA_033722375.1 Nitriliruptorales bacterium
GCTGTCGCCCGCCGGCTCGGTCTCCCCGCGTCCTCGATCGCGCTGGTCGAGCGGATGGTCGAGCTGCACCTGCTGCTGCCCGTCACCGCCACCCGGCGCGACCTCAGCGACCCCGACGTCATCGAGGAGGTCGCCCGCAGCATCCGTGATCGCGAGACGCTCGCGTGCCTGCACCTCCTGGCGGCGGCCGACGGGATCGCCACCGGGCCGAGCGCCTGGTCCGACTGGACGGCGGCGCTCGTCGAGCAGCTCGTGGTTCGCGTCCGCGCGACCCTCGACCGCGACTCGCGCAACGACCTCGCTGACCGTGCGATGGCGACGGCCCGTGAGGCACAGCGGATCGCGCTCATCGATGGTGGTGACGCTGAGCGTGTCCGGGCCCATCTCGCCGCGCTCCCCATGCGCTACGCCACCGTGGTCCCCCCCGACGTCGTCGTGGGCCACGCCGACCTGGCGGCCGCGATCGACGGCCACGACCTGGCCGCAACGGTGTTCGACGCCGATGGCGTCACAAGGCTGCTCGTCGCCGCCCGCGACCGGCCGGGTCTGCTCGCCACCGTCGCCGGGACGGTGAGTGTCAACCGAGGGAGCGTGCTCGAGGCCCACGCCCACACCAGGAGCGACGGGATCGCCGTGCAGTTCCTCGTGCTCGCCCCGCCCGATCCGCCCGAGCCGGACTGGCACGAGCGGCTGGAGTCCGCACTCCACGACCCGGTGCATCCCGACGAGCTCGCCGACGCGGTGGCGCGTCGCCGCGGGTACGCCCGCGATCCCGCTGCCGCGGCCGAGGTCGACACCCACGTCACCATCGAGGACACGCCCCGCGCCACGGTGGTCGAGCTCCAGACGCGCGACCGGCCGGGCCTCCTCCACCTCGCTGCACGGCTCTTCACCGACCTCGGCTACGACATCGACAGCGTCAAGGCCTCGGTCCAGGGACCCCGCGTCATCGACACGTTCTACGTCCGGCGGCGCGACGGCCGACCGGTCGACGGCGAGGCCGAGACCGAACTCGAGCTCGCGTTCCTCAGCGAACTCGGCGACTCCGGCGTCACCGGACCGCTCAACGAGCCGTCCTCGCCGCCAGCCGAGCCATGACCGGGCCGGCGACAGCGAGCAACAGGACGTAGGCGGTCGCGAGCGCACCCAGGCGGTGCTCGATCCCGGCGGCGACGCCGATCTCGGCGATGACGATCGAGAACTCCCCCCGAGCGACGAGCACGCTGCCTGCCCGCCACCGTGCGCGGGGCCCGAGCCCGGCCCGTCGCGCGCCCCACCACACCGCAGCGACCTTGGTGACCGCGGTGACGGCGGCCAGCACCGCCGCGATCAGCAGCACAGGAGGGATGTTCCGCGGATCGACCGACAACCCGAACAGCACGAAGAAGCTCGCCGCGAACAGGTCGCGCAGCGGTTGCAGCAGCCCGTGCGCGCGCTCCTGCACCGGTCCGGACAGGGCGATGCCCACGAGGAACGCTCCGACGCCGGCGGAGATGTGGAGGCGCTCGGCCAGCCCCGCGATCAGCAGAGCCAGTCCGAGGATGCTCAGCAGGAGCACCTCGCCGGATGGGGAGAACAGCGAGGCACTGATCGTCTCGCCGTAGCGCATCGCGACCGCCAGCGTGGTGCCTGCGACGGCAAGTGCCACCGCGACGGACCCGCCCACCGCCAGCACCCCCCCGCCGGCAAGGAGCGCGCCGACGAGCGGGAGGTAGACCGCCATGACCAGGTCCTCGGCCACGAGCAGCGACAGCACCAGGGGCGTCTCGCGGTTGGCGAACCAACCCTGATCGTCGATCAGCTTCGCGGCGATCCCCGACGACGAGACGTAGGTGACCCCGCCAAGCACGATGGAGGCGATGGCGCCCCAGCCCAGCAGCAACCCCGCGACCAGGCCCGGCGTGAAGTTCGCGAGCAGATCGAGCAGCGACAGGCGCCATCCGGTCCTCAGGCCGGACGCGAGCTCCTGCGGGGTGTACTCGAGGCCGAGCAGGAGGAGCAGCAGCACCACCCCGATCTCGGCTGCCGGGAGGATGAACCCCTCGGCCGTGACCAGCGGATAGAGGCCCCCTTGCCCCAGCGCCAGTCCGATCAGCAGGTACAGCGGGATGGGGGACAGCCCCAGCTTGAGTGCGGCGCGCGCGGCCACGGCCAGGACGAGCAACACCCCGCCCAGCTCGACCAGCAGGGTCGCCGTGTCCACCGTTCAGCCTCGCAGCAGCTCGTTGGCCCGCCGGATGGCATCAGGGCGGCCCATCACCACCAGCGTGTCGCCGGGCTCGATCGCGAAGTCGGGTCCAGGGACCGGCAGCGCCTCGCCGCTCCGCATCGCAGCGACGACCGTCACGCCGGTCGAGGAGCGGACGCCGAGCTCACCGATGGTTCGTCCGGCCGCGGGATCGCCGCCCCGAACCCGCATCCACTCGATCGCCAACCCGGCGACCGACTGCTGGAGGCGGTCGATCTCGCGGACCACGCGCGACGCCCCCAGGAGCTCGGCCAGGACCCGGCTGTCGTCGTCGTCCAGCTCGACCGCCAGCCGTGCCGAGTCCGGGTCGTCGGGCTCGCCCACGAAGACCTGGTGGCGACCCGAGTGGTGATGCAGGACCGACACCCGCGCCCCGCTGCTCGCCACGAAGCTGTAGCGGACACCGACACCGGGGAGCGGTGTCTCCTCGACCTCGCTGGCCATGCGGCCCTCCTGTCAGGCGGCGCGTTCGTCGCTTCCGAAGTCGCGGTGCTGGAACATAGACTGTGTGGCGTGATCCAGCTGCCGCTCATCGCAACCTGGCGCCGGACGATGCGTCGCCATCAGGGCGTGCCGAAGAGCGCCCCCCGCCGGCCACTGTGGCGGCTCCTCCTGGGTGAGGTCTCCTGGGCGTTCACCCGCATCGGAAGGTGGCTCCGCGCTCGGAGGACCGACGGGTAGCAACCGGCCCGGGCAGCTCAGAGGACGCCGCCCTTTGCCATGCGCTGGTAGTTGAGGACCCGGTCGAGCGTTCCCTCGTCGATCCCGTCCTCCACCGCAACCTCTCGGAGCGTCTTGCCTTCCTTGAACGCCTTCTTCGCCAGCGCCGCGGCCCGCTCGTAGCCGATCTCGGGAACCAGGGCGGTCACCTGCATGAGCGACCGCTCGACGTTCTCGGGTCCGCGCTCGGTGGCCTCGATGCCCTCGAGGCACTTGTCGACGAACACGATGCTGACCGACGCGATCAGTCGCAGCGACTCCATGACGTTGCGTGCCATCAGCGGGATCATGACGTTGAGCTCGAGCTCGCCCTGGCTCCCGCCGATCGTGACGGCACCGTCGTTGCCGATCACCTGTGCGGCGACCTGGCGGACCGACTCGGGGATGACCGGGTTGACCTTGCCGGGCATGATCGACGAGCCCGGCTGGATCTCGGGGAGCTTCAGCTCGTAGATGCCCGTCCGCGGTCCCGAGGACAGCCAGCGGATGTCGTTGGAGATCTTCAGCAGGCTGACCGCGACGACCTTGAGGGCTCCGGACAGCTCCACGAGCGCGTCCCGGGCGCCCTGCGCCTCGAAGTGGTCCTCGGCTTCGCGGAACGGGAGCCCGGTGCGCTCGGCCACGAGGCCGATGGTGCGGGCCGGGAACCCCTCGGGGCAGTTCAGGCCGCTGCCGACCGCGGTCCCACCCAGCGCCAGCTCGTAGATCGACTCGAGCGCGCGCTTGATGCGGGCCACCCCGAGGCGGACCTGGCGGGCGTAGCCGCCGAACTCCTGCCCGAGGGTCACCGGGGTCGCATCCATCAGGTGGGTCCGGCCCGGCTTGACGACGTCCGAGAACTCCTCGCCTTTGCGCTGGAGGGTCGAGGCGAGCCGTTCGAGTGCCGGGATCACCTCGTTCACCGCCAGCGAGGCGCTGGCGATGTGGACCGCCGAGGGGAAGGTGTCGTTCGACGACTGGCTCGCGTTGACGTGGTCGTTGGGGTGCACGCGGTCCGAGTCGAGATCCTCGCCGAGGACCTGCTTGGCACGGTTCGCGAGCACCTCGTTGACGTTCATGTTGGTCGAGGTCCCCGATCCCGTCTGGAACACGTCGACGGGGAAGTGCTCGTCGAGCTCGCCGGTGATGACCTCGTCGGCAGCGGTGCGGATCGCCTCGGCCACCTTCGGGTCGACGACGTCCTCCTCCTCGTTGGCGGTCGCGGCCGCCCACTTGAGCAGCGCCAGCGCGTGGACCACCTCGAGCGGCACTGGGTCGCCGGACACCGGGAAGTTCTCCACCGCCCGCTGGGTGCTGGCGCCCCACAGCCGGTCGGCGGGGATCTGCATCTCGCCCATCGTGTCCTTGGCGGTGCGGTACTCGGCCATGAACGGCCTCCTGCGAGGTGTCGGGAAGGGGTGGGACTCACCCACCAGACTACGCTTCCAGCGTCGGACGGACGACCACGGAAGGGCAGCGGTGGAGCTCGTCCCGATCGCGGCGGTCGAGGAGGCCCGAGCGCGGCTCGACGGGGTGCTCCAGCGCACGCCGATCGAGTCGTCCCGGGTCCTGAGCGAGCACGTCGACGCCCCGGTCTGGCTGAAGTGCGAGAACCTCCAGCGCACGGGATCGTTCAAGCTGCGGGGCGCCTACAACCGCATCGCCCGGCTCAGCGACGACGAGCGGGAGCGGGGCGTGGTGGCGGCGTCGGCCGGCAACCACGCGCAGGGGGTGGCGCTGGCGGCGGCGCTCCAGCACGTGTCCGCGACCGTCTTCATGCCGGTGCAGGCGCCGCTTCCCAAGGTCGAGGCGACCGCCGCGTACGGGGCCGAGGTGCGGCTCGAGGGCGGCGTCTTCGACGACACGCTCGCGGTCGCCCAGGAGTTCGCTGAAGCGGAGGGGCGGGTCTTCATCCACCCCTTCGACCACGTCGACGTGATCGCCGGGCAGGGCACGCTCGGTCTCGAGCTGCTCGACGACGTGCCGGACCTGGGGTCGGTCCTCGTGCCGGTCGGTGGGGGCGGGCTGATCTCTGGGATCGCCGTCGCGCTGCGTGCCCGGCGCCCCGACGTCCGCATCATCGGGGTGCAGGCCGCGGGGGCCGCCGCCGTCCCGCCGTCGCTCGCCGCTGGCGAGCCCACGCTGGCGCCCCACGTCGACACGATCGCGGACGGGATCGCGGTCAAGCGCCCCGGCGAGCTCACGCTCGCCCACGTCCGCGAGCTCGTGGACGAGGTCGTCACCGTCGACGACGCCACCATCGCCCGTGCCGTGGTGCTGCTGCTCGAGCGCGCCAAGCTCGTCGTCGAGCCCGCCGGCGCGGCCGGCGTCGCCGCGCTCCTGCACGGCGTCGAGGTGGCCCCGCCGGCGGTCGCGATCCTGTCCGGCGGCAACATCGACCCGCTGGTCATGCAGCACCTCGTCACGAGCGGGCTCACCGCCGAGGGTCGCTACGTCACGCTGCGGACGCGCGTGCCCGACGAGCCTGGCCAGCTCGCCCGCCTCCTCGGACTGATCGGGGAGGCCCGTGGCAACGTGATCGCGGTCGAGCACCACCGCTACGGCCGGCGGCTCCACCTCGGACAGGTCGAGGTGATCATCGAGCTGGAGGCGCGGGGCGAGGAGCACATCGCCGAGCTCCTCGACTCGATCGACGACGCCGGCTACCCCGTCGCCACGGTGTGACCCCCGCAGACCAGGGTCAGTCCGCGGCGAGCTCGGCGACCTCGATCAGGACCTGGGTCAGCTCGTAGTCCTTCGGGGTGAAGACCGCCGCCACACCGCCGTCGCGGAGCTTGTCGGCGTCCGACGGCGGGATGATCCCCCCGGCGACCACCGGGACGTCGTGGCCGGCCTCGCGCAGCTTGTCGACGACCTGCGGCACGAGCTTCAGATGCGAGCCCGACAGCACCGACAGCCCCACGATGTGGACGTCCTCGTCGACCGCGGTGCGCACGATCTGGTCCGGGGTCAGCCGGATGCCCTCGTAGACGACCTCCATCCCGAGGTCGCGGGCGCGGATCGCGACCTGCTCGGCGCCGTTGCTGTGCCCGTCGAGCCCGGGCTTGCCCACGAGGATCCGGAGCTTGCGGCCGAGCTTCTCCTCGACCGCCGCGACGCGCTCACGACCGTCGGCGATCTTGCCGCTGGCCGACCGCCCCGCCAACGCCCGCTCGCTGATGCCGGTCGGGGCGCGGTACTCGCCGAAGATCCCCCGCAGCGTTCCAGCCCACTCGCCGGTGGTCACGCCCGCGTGTGCGCAGCGGATCGAGGCCGGGACGAGGTTCTCCTCGGTCTCCGCCACCGCCGCGAGCTCGGCCAGCGCCGCCTCGACCTCGTCGTCGTCGCGCTGTTCGCGCCAGCGCTCGAGCCGCTCGACCTGTTCGTGCTCCGCGGTGTCGTCCACGACGAGGATCCCGCCGAGCTCGTCCACCAGCGGCGACTCCTCCGCCTCGGTGAAGTCGTTGACGCCAACGACGGTCTGATCGCCCGACTCGATGCGCCGCAGCCGCTCGGCGTTGGACGCCACGAGCTCCGACTTCATGTACTCGACCGCCTCCAGCGCCCCGCCCAGCTCGAGCACGTGGTCGAGCTCGGCCTGGGCCGCGTCGCGGATCTCGGCGGTCTTGTTCTCCATGACCTCCGAGCCGTCGAACAGGTCCTCGTACTCGAGCAGGTCGGTCTCGTAGGCGAGGATCTGCTGCATCCGCAGCGAGAGCTGCTGATCCCAAGGACGGGGGAGCCCCAGCGCCTCGTTCCACGCCGGCAGCTGGATCGCCCGGGCGCGGGCGTCCTTCGACAGCGTCACCCCGAGCATCTCGATCAGGATCCGCGCGATGTTGTTCTCGGGCTGCTGCTCGGTGAGCCCGAGCGAGTTGACCTGCACGCCGTAGCGGAACCGTCGCAGCTTCGGGTCCTCGACGCCGTAGCGCTCCTGGGTGATCCGGTCCCACAGGTCGACGAAGGCGCGCATCTTGGCGACCTCCTCGACGAACCGGATCCCGGCGTTCACGAACCACGAGATCCGCCCGACCACCTCGGGGAAGCGGTCCTCGGGGACCTGGCCGCGCCGGCGAGTCTCGTCGAGCACCGCGATCGCGTTCGCCATCGCGTACGCGACCTCCTGCACCGGTGTCGCGCCCGCCTCCTGGAGGTGGTAGCTGCAGATGTTGATCGGGTTCCAGCTCGGCAGGTGCTCCACCGTGTGCGCGATCAGGTCGGTGGTCAGCCGCAGCGACGGCCCCGGCGGGAAGGCGTAGGTCCCGCGCGACAGGTACTCCTTGACGATGTCGTTCTGGGTGGTCCCACGCAGCCCCGACACGTCCGCACCCTGGTCCTCCGCCACCGCCACGTATAGCGCCAGCAGCCACATCGCGGTCGCGTTGATGGTCATCGACGTGTTCATCTCGTCGAGCGGGAGGCCGCGGAACAGCGTCCGCATGTCGTCGATCGAGGTGATGGGCACCCCGACCTTGCCGACCTCCCCCTGCGCCAGCACGTGGTCGGCGTCGTAGCCGGTCTGGGTCGGCAGGTCGAACGCCACCGACAGGCCGGTCTGGCCCTTCTCGAGGTTCTTGCGGTAGAGCTCGTTGGACGCCTCGGCCGACGAGTGGCCGGAGTACGTGCGCATGATCCACGGACGGTCGCGATCACCCACGGTGACGCCTTTCGGGTCGGCCAGCCCGGCTCCGACCACCGAGCGTAAGCGGTCTTCGGCGTGAAGACCCCGTGACAACCTGGCACCCTGTCCCCACCCGTGTCCTCCCCCCTGCGTCGTTCCCGCGTCCTGGCGCTGCTGCTCGCAGCGCTGGTCTCGCTGCCCGTGGCCGCGGAAGGTCAGGATCTCGACACCGTCGAGCGTGAGCTCGACCAGCTCGAGGACGAGGTCGGACAGGCGACCGCCGCCTACGAGGACGTCTGGGCACGCGTCAACCAGACCGAGGCCGACCTCGCACAACTCAGCGAGCGGCGGGCCGAGCTGGCCGCGCAGCTCGAGGAGAGCACCGCGGCGCTGCGGGCACGCGCCCGTGCGATGTTCATGCAGGGCCCCGACTCGATGCTCATCAGCCTGCTCGCGGCCGAAGGCCCGCAACGGGCCATGGAGCGGGCCAGTCTCATGTCGATCCTCTCGGCCCGCGACCGCGCCGACATCGAGGCCGCCGGCGCGCTCCGAACCCAGCTCAGCCAGACCGAGCAGCTCCTCGAGGACCGCAGCGCCGAGCTCGAGGCGCTGCGCGAGCAGCTCCAGCAGAACAAGGAGCGGCTCGAGGCAGAGCTCCAGACCACACGCGTGCTCGCCGAGGACCTGCGGCGTCGCGAAGCTCGCAAGCGGCGGATCCAGCGGGGCGTCCAGCAAGGCACCTACGCCTGCATCTTCGATCCCGGCACCTTCCGGTTCCGCGACACCTGGGGTGCCCCGCGCTCCGGCGGCCGTCGGCACAAGGGCACCGACGTCTTCAGCTACTGGGACTCGCCCGTGTTCGCGTTCACGACCGGTCGGATCCACCGGATCAGCCGCAGCCGGCTCGGGGGACTCGGGCTCTACCTGTACGGCGACGACGGCAACCTCTACTACTACGCCCATCTCAACCGCATCGCCGACGCGACCTACGTCGGCAAGCGCGTCGAAGCGGGCGAGCACATCGCCTACAACGGCGACAGCGGCAACGCGCGCGGCGGCCCGCCCCACGTCCACTTCGAGCTCCACCCCGGCGGGGGCGGCGCCATCAACCCCTACCCCTGGCTCGCGGCAGCCTGCTACTAGGGTGCTGTCCGGCGGGGCTCACACGTGTTCCGAGGCCCCCTGCATCCCGGATCTCTTCGTTGCGGCTCGGTTACATGGCCTCCGGCCATGCGGCACGTCGGAGCCCTACTCGATGCGGAGGGCGGTCATGACCCCGTCGCGGACCGGGTTGATCGACGCGACGTAGCGGTGGTCCTCGGCGACCATGCGGTTGTGCTCGCGGATCGCCTCGGTGTAGCCCGAGCCCTCGAAGCCCTCGCGCTCGTCGCCGGTCGCCACGTGCCCCGACCACAGGACGTTGTCGCACAGCCACAGTCCGCCGACGCGGATCCGGTCCCGGGCCGCCCGCCAGCAGTCGGGGTAGCCGTCCTTGTCGACGTCGCAGTAGACGACGTCGAACTCGCCGTCCTCCGCCGCCATGCCTTCGAGCGCGTCGCCGACGCGGTAGCGGACGCGGTCCCACAGGTCGGCTCGTCGCAGGTAGTCCTCGCCGAGCTCGGCGTTCTCGGGGTCGCCGTCCGTGCAGATCACCTCGCCGTCCGCCCCGACCGCCCGGGCGAACCAGTAGGCGGAGTAGCCGTAGCCGGACCCGAGCTCCATCACACGGGACGCCCCGATGCTGCGGGCCGCGAACTCGAGGTAGCGACCGACGGCCCGCCCCACGATCGGGAAGCCCTGCTCGCGGGCGCGGCGCTCCATCTCCTCGAGCACCGGCGCCCCGTGCTCGACCGCGGCGAGGTCCGTGAGGTAGTCGCCGACCTGCTCGTCCATGAAGCCCATGACGTCCTCCGTGTGGCGTTGCCGTGACGCTAGCCCGTCCTACTCTGGGGGCTCGACGAAGGGAACGCACCGTGGCTCGACGCCTCCTCGTGTGGGACGCCCCGAACATCGACATGACCCTCGCGAACATCATCGACGACAAGCCGACGTCGCGTGAGCGCCCCGACCTCGACGTCCTCGGCAAGTGGCTCCTCGCGGAGGCCGGCGCCGACGACGACGTCGAGGCCTGCGTGTTCGTCAACGTCGCGGCGCACGTGGCGGGTCCCTTGCGGGGCTGGGTGCTGTGGCTGCTCGAGCAGGGCTACCGCGTGTTCGCCAAACCGAAGGAGGGCGACAGCGACGTCGACGAGGACATGCTCGACCACATCGCTGCGCGGCACGACCAGGACGGTCTGAGTGCCGTCTACGTGGGGTCGAACGACGCGCAGAACTTCCTGGGGCCGCTCGAGCAACTGAGCGCCGAAGGGGTGGAGGTGGTCGCGCTCGGGTTCGCCGAGTACGCGGGTGGCCTGTCACAGTCCGATGCGGTGCGGTTCGTCGATCTCGAGGACATCGACGGGCTGTTCGAGACGCCGCTGCCGCGCATCAACCTCGAGAACCTGCCGCTCGACGGTCGCTGGTTCGAGCCGCTGGTCCCGTTGGGGGGCCAGATCGAGGGATAGCCCGCTGCGATCGAGCTCGAACCGGTCCGGTTTGCACGCTTCAGTTCTTCACGCTCCGCGCCGATATAGAGCAGAGAGTGGGGAAAGGACAAGCGTGAGCGCGCAGGCGATGGTCGTCGACGACGACGGCGCGACGGTCGAGCTCCTACGGATGGTGCTGGAGCTCGAGGGGTACGAGGTCGTCGCAGCAACGGCGACGGACGCGCTCGAACGCGTCCGCACCCAGCGTCCCGACGTCGTGCTGCTCGACGTCATGATGCCCGAGAAGGACGGCCTCGAGGTGCTCCGCGAGATCCGTGCCGACGGGCAGGGGGAGTACACCCCGGTCGTCCTGGTCAGCGCACTGAGCCGCAACGTCGACGTCTGGTCGGGGTGGATGGCCGGCGCCGACGCCTACGTCACCAAGCCGCTCGACGTCGACATGCTCCTGAAGGAGATCGACCGCGTTCGAGGCGGCAGCACCCAGGTCGCGTAGCTCACGTCGCACCGCGTCCGGGTCGGTACGTATTAGGTTCCACGTGACCTGTTCTGGAGCCAGTTCGTGTCCGAGCCCATCGCGCCATCGATCCGATCCGAGGTCGCTCCGCTCCAAGCGGTGATGTTGCACCGCCCCGGCGAGGAGCTGCGGCGGCTCACGCCGTCGAACAAGGACGAGCTCCTGTTCGACGAGCTGCTGTGGGTGGAGCGGGCCCAGGAGGAGCACGACGCCTTCGCGGAGACGCTGCGTTCCGCGGGGGCCACCGTCCTGTACGTCGAGGAGCTGCTCGCGGAGGTGCTCTCGGACGACGACGTCGCCCGTGACGTCATCCAGCGCCACGTCAGCGAGCGGACCTGCGGGCCGACCGCCGTCGAGCGGGTGCGGTCGTTCCTCGCGGAGCTGGCCCCGACCGACCTGGTCGGTCACCTCATCGGTGGGGTCTCGATCGAGGAGGTCGGCCCGACCGACGGGCTCGTCGCCGCCGTGACCGGGCCGAGCGAGATGCTGCTCGATCCCCTCCCGAACGCGGTGTTCATGCGGGACTCTTCGGCGTGGATCGCCGACGGCGTGGTCCTGTCCCCGATGAGCCGGCTCGTGCGCCGACGCGAGACCGACCTGCTGCGGCTCGTCTACACCCAACATCCGGCCTTCGCCGACACCACGATCTGGTTCGGCGCCGGCGACGAGGACCACTTCCCGGCCACGTTCGAGGGTGGGGACGTGCTGGTGGTGGGTGAGCGTGGGCTCGCCATCGGCATCTCGGAGCGCACCACCCCCTCCGGCGTCGAAACACTCGCCACCCGACTGTTCGCGGCAGGCGTCGTCGACCGCATCCTGGCGGTGGACCTGCCGAAGGTCCGCGCCGCCATGCACCTCGACACGATCGTGACCCAGGTCGACGTGGACGCGTTCCTGACCTACCCGGCGATGACGCCCTCGTTGCGCTGCTACGAGCTCCGACCGGGCGGCGACGGGATCCGGGTGGAGGACGCCGACGGACTGCTCGCCGGGCTCGCCTGGGCTGCCGGTCTCGACGACGTTCGGGGAGTGGAGCCGTCGCTGCAGAGCACCCGCGCCGAGCGCGAGCAGTGGAACGACGCCAACAACACGCTCGCGGTCGCTCCTGGGGAGGTCATCGCCTACGAGCGCAACGTGGCGACCAACGCCGTCCTCGCAGACGCCGGCATCACCGTGCACACGATCCCCTCGTACGAGCTGCCGCGGGGGCGGGGCGGCCCGCGGTGCATGTCGTGCCCGTTGCGTCGTGAACCGGGCTGATGGAACCGCGGGCCACCGGGCGGCGTCTCATCAGGCAGGCCCGACAGACGAGGGACCGATGCGACGTACCACACTGACCTTGCTGTTCCTGCTCACCGCGCTCGTCGCGTTCCCCGCGACCACCGCCTGGGCGTGCAGCTGTGCCATACAGACCGCGGAGGAGTTCGTCACCCATACGGACGGCCCGGTGTTCGTGGGAACGCTCGTCGGCCGGGAGCCTGCCGGCGCCGGTGGCTTCGCCGGCGAAACGCAGGCGCTCTGGACGTTCGAGGTCGAGCGCGTGTTCGCCGGGGAGCTCCCTGCCGAGGTGAGCTTCCTGGCCGTCGACGACGGCGGCAACTGCGGCCTGATGCTCGAGCCGGGTACCCGTGTCGGTATCAGCCTGCACCCGGACGGCAACGGTGACTGGACGTCCAGCGGCTGCGCGACCCACGATCCCGACGCCCTGCTGGCGGTCGCCCCAGGTGAGCCGCCGGCACCGGCCGCCACCTCGTCCTCCGACCCGGCGAGCTCGGCGCGGACGAACTCGGACCCGCCGTGGATCGCGCTCGCGGCCACCGTCGGCTTGTCGCTGGCGGTCCTGTTGGGCACGGTGGCGTTCGTCCGGAGGAAGACCACGCCCTGAGCGAGCCCGCCGCAGAACTGGCCGGTGTCACCGTCACCGAGGGTGGCACCGTCCTACTCCATGACGTCGATCTGACTGTCGGGGTGGGCGAGCACGTCGCCATCGTCGGACCCAACGGGGCGGGCAAGACCACCCTGTTGCGGCTGCTGGCCGGCTACCGCCACCCGACACGGGGAGAGGTACGGGTCCTGGGCGAGCAGCTCGGGCACACCGACGTCCGCGTGCTTCGCCGTCGTGTCGGGTTCACCAGCACCGCCCTGCATCCCCTTCTCCAGACCTCGGCACCCGCGGCGCTGGTGGTCGCGGCCGGCCGGCACGGCGCCACTGCCCACATCCCGGGTCGTACCGATCGGGAGGACGACCGTCGTCGTGCCGTCCGCGCCCTCTCGCAGGTCGGCGGGGCGCACCTGGCCGACCGGCGCTGCCGGACGCTGTCCCAGGGGGAGTGGCAGCGGGTCCAGATCGCCCGAGCTCTCGTGACCGACCCCGAGCTCCTGCTGCTCGACGAGCCGATGGCCGGCCTGGACATCGGTGGCCGGGAGTCGTTGGTGGCTGACCTGGATCGTCTCATGACGACCCCCGACGGTCCGACGGTCGTGCTCGTCTCCCACCACCTCGAGGAGGTCCCGGCGGCCACACGCTCCGCCGTGGTGCTGGCCGACGGGGCGGTCACCGCCGCCGGTCCGATCGGGGACGTGTTCGTCCGCGAGGTGCTGAGTGCAGCCTTCGGACTCTCGCTGACCGTCGAGCAGCGCGACGGCAGATGGCTCGCGCGGTCGGACGGCCACCGTGTCGAAGACGACGTCGGGGAAGGCCAGGAGTAGTCTCGACGTTGTCTCTCCCCCCGCCCCGAGGAGGATCCCCATGGCCGAAGCCGTGATCGTCGCCACCGCCCGCTCCCCGATCGGCCGCGCGTTCAAGGGGTCGATGACCGAGCTCC
>JAWVZB010000084.1:0-13425 GCA_033722375.1 Nitriliruptorales bacterium
AGCAGCTCGACTCCTCGGCCGGGGTCCCGGCCGGGTGTTCCTCGACGTGGTGCTGCCCCAGATCCGCCCGGCGGTGCTGGCGGGGACGTTGCTCGTGTTCCTCTACGCGGTCAGCGACTTCGGTGCGGTCGAGCTGATGCGCTACGAAACGCTCACCCGGGCGATCTTCCTCGCGTTCGGATCGCTGGACCTGTCGGCGGCACTGGCACTCAGCCTCAACCTCGGGGTGCTCGCCCTGCTCGTGGTGGTGCTCGAGCGCATCGTCTCACGGGGCGCCCCGACCCGCACGACCCAGCGCACCCTGACCGGCCTCGCGGTACCGCTCGGGCGCTGGCGCGGCCTCGCGACCGGCGCGATGAGCACCTTCCTGGGCCTGGCTCTCGTCGCTCCGCTGGCCGTGCTCGTGTACTGGGCGGTCCGCGGGCTGGTCCAGGACACGGTGCGGGCCAGCGCGCTCACCGCCGACCTGGGCGATCTCGTGGCGCCCGCCTGGAACACGGTGCAGGTGAGCCTGATCGCCGCCATCGTCTCCGTGGTGGTCGTGCTCCCGATCGCCTGGCTCACGGTCCGCTACCGCTCCCGCATCGGGGACGTCTCCAACGCACTCGTCGTCAGCGGGTTCGCCCTGCCCGGCCTCGCCATCGCACTCGCGCTCGTGTTCTGGGCGCTGCGGGTGGCGCGGATCCCCAGCGGCTCCATCGGGCTCCTCCTCTTCGCCTACGTGGTCCACTTCGGGGCACAGGCACTGCGGGCCGCCGAGGTTGCGGTCGCGAGCGTCCCCGGCAGGCTCGATGACGCCGCCAAGGTGCTCGGTGCAGGCCCGGCCCGGCGATTCGTGACCGTGCAGCTCCCACTCATGACCCCGGGACTCCTGGCGGGAGGCGGTCTCGTACTGCTCGCGACCATGAAGGAGCTGCCGGCCACTCTGCTGCTCGCACCTGCCGGCTTCCAGACCCTCGCGACCCGAACCTGGCAGTCGACCGAGGATGCGTTCCTGGCCGACGCTTCGATCGCCGCGCTCCTCCTGGTGGCTCTGTCCGGCGTGCTGACCTGGACGCTCGTCGTGCGACGCTCGGACGCGCTGTGAGCGCCACGGCGCGCCGCCCCGGCTCGGCCACGACCGATCCCCCGGTCGACCGACCCACCCGGCTGTCACGATCCCGTCGGACGCTCATCGGGGTGATGCTCGCCGTCGGGCTCGTCGGGGTGGCCGCCGCGCTACCAGGCGTCTGGGTCCGGGCGACCTACGGGGCCCAGACCTCGGCCGACGAGCCGCACTACCTGCTGACGGCCATCAGTCTCGCCGAGGACCAGGACCTGAACCTCTCCGACGAGTTCACCGAGGAGCGATACCGACCCTTCCATGAGATCCGGCTGACCCCGCAGGGCGCGGAGGTCGGCGACGAGCGGATCGTCTCGCCCCACGACCCGCTGCTGCCCGCGTTCCTCGCGGCCCCGTGGAGGCTCGGCGGGTGGCAGGGCGCCAAGATCGCGCTCGCGCTGGTGAACGGTGCGGTCGGGGCGCTGCTCGTCTGGACCGCGGTGCGGCGGTTCGGGGCGCGGGTCGGCACGGCAGGGCTGATCGCAGGGCTGTTCGTGGCTACGGCTCCGCTCGCCGCCTACGGCACCCAGGTCTACCCCGAGCTGCCCGCCGCGTTCGCGGCTCTGGCGGCGGTCGGGGCCGCCACCGGCCCAGCGCGTGCGCGATCGGCGGCGGTCGTCGTGACGGCCATCGTCGTGCTCCCCTGGCTGGCCATCAAGTACACCCCCGTCGCGATCGTGCTCGCCGGGTACGCGCTCGTGCGATGGTGGCGGGGCGGGGCGCGGCGGCTCGCGATCGGCGCTGCGGGCGCACTCGCCATCGCCGGCGTGGCCTACCTCGTCGCACACCTGGCCTGGTACGGCGGGGTGACGCCCTACGCCGTGAGTGACTTCTTCAGCGAGCGGGGCGGCGAGTTCTCCGCCGTCGGCACCTCCCCCGACGCCTGGGGCAGGAGCCGCCGCCTCATCGGGCTGCTGGTCGACGAGCAGTTCGGTCTGGCGTCCTGGCAGCCGGCCTGGCTGCTCATGATCCCGGCGATCGCTGCACTGGCCAGACGACGCCCGGACGGCTGGCTGGCAGTCGTCCTCCCGCTGGGAGCGGGCTGGCTCACCGCCACGTTCGTGGCGCTGACGATGCACGGTTGGTGGTTCCCCGGCCGTCAGGTCGTGGTCGTGCTCCCGCTCGCGGTGCTGGCGGTCGTGTGGCTGGCCGAGCGGGGCGCCGTCTGGTGGTGGTCAACGGTCGCGAGCGGGGCGCTCGGGGTGTTCATCTGGGTCTGGCTGCTGGGCGAAGGGCTCCAGGAACGGCTCACGCTCATCGTCGACTTCGCGTCCACGAGCAACCCGGTCCACCGCGCCTGGCAGGTAGCGCTGCCCGACTACCTCGACGTCACGACGACGACGTGGATGCTGCACGGGATGTGGATCGCCATCGCGGTCCTGCTTGCGACCGCGGGATGGCGGTCGAGCAACCGCGGATCAGGGGGTCGAGCCACTCTCGGTGGCGCTGCCTGAGCCGCTGCCGGTGTGGGTGCCGCTGACCGAGCCGCTCATCGAGCCGCTGACGCTGCCACCCCCCTCGCCGTCGAGGTTGCGCACGGACGCACCGTCGTCCTCGCCGCAGCCGGCCAGCACCAGGCCACCGGCGAGCACGAGCGCCACGAGACGTGAACGGGTCATCAGGTTCCTCCGGGGATGGCAGATCTAGCGAAGTTAGGTAAGCCTAACCTACTCCCCCGTTGTGGCCCAAATCCAGCTACGGACGGTGGCCGGTCGTGCGCTCCGCTCTGCTCAAGTCTCCCCCGGCCCCGCCGACAGGGGTCCCCGACGGGACGACCCCGATGAGGCGGAGACGTGCGAGCAGATGCGGAAGCGACGGCTCCTCGCTGCGCTGGCCACAGCGGCAACGTTCGCGCTCGGAGCCGCTCCCGGCGGCATCGAGATCGTCGTCGAGGTGCCCGGACCGCCAGCAGATGGTGCCCCCGAACCCGCACCGATAGCGGACCCACCCGGCGCCGCCCCGCAGCCCGAGCCGGACTCACCGCTGCCGAAGACCGGAGCTCCGGTGGCACGGCTACTGACCGTCGCCGCCATGGCCATGCTCGCAGGAGCCATCGCGCTCCGACTCAGCGCTAGCCCCAGACCACCCCAGGGAGAGATCACTCCATGAAGAAGCGAACCGCGCTCTTGATCGCCGTCGCGCTCGCCACGGCCGGGATGTCGAGCTTGGCCAGCGCCGACACACTCACGGTCAGCGCTGCCACGGTCAATGGCTCTCGAACCCTGGCGGTGCTCGGGGATGTCGGCGGCACCGACATCTCGACACTCACGCTCGGTGCCGGCGACACGGCTCCGTTCGCAACGACGGTCACCGACGTCGCCTACGAGAAGGTCGGCTTCGACGTCACGGCTCGACTGTCCCGTCTCTACCAGAGCGATGGATCAGGTGGTTTCAACTGCGGGAGCTTCATCGAGCCCAAGGCGCTGTCGATCACCTTCGCCGACGTTCCGTACCTCGAGCAGGTCGACGCGCTCGTCGCACCGGTCTTCGATCTCGACGGGACGGTCGATCTGACCGACGGGACGACGGGCCTCGTCGTCGATGGGGTCGTTCATCAGGCCGAGAGCCTCTACACCTACACGCTGGATCTCGCCACCGACGCCACTCCGATCCAGGTGACCGATCTCAAGGACGGCACCGCCGACCCCTTCTCCAACCGCGCAGCCTTCACCGACTGCTCGGACACGGGGGCATCGACACCCACCGACGTCCTACTCAACCAGGGAACTCCGAACGACACGCTCGGCACGCTCTACGACACCGTCGAAGACAACATCAGGTCGACAGGCGACACCGCGAGTGATGGCACGCCCAACACCGTCGGTGAGTACGTCACCGAAGGGACGCTCGATCTCGCCGCAGTGAAGCAGACGGTGGCGGATGCCCTCGGAGTGGACGTCAGCCTGCTCACCGACAGTTCCGTCCAAAGCCTAAGTGCGACGCTTCAACAGATCAGCCAGCTCGTGGGACAGAACGGTGTCTACATCAGCACACCGGTCCTCAACCTCGACCGGACCGAGGCATCCGCGGATTCGGCCCCGACCGGCGTCTACAAGGGCGAGATGACCGTGACGATCGCCGACACCCCGTGACCACCGCTCGCGTCATTCGCCGGGGCCTCCTCTTGGGGGCCCTGGTCTTCGCGATGCTGGCGGGCCTGGGCAGCCCGTCGTTCGCCGGAGAGACAGAGGAGTTCAAGTTCTCGCCCCACCCGGTGCAGGTCGACGGGCAGGCACGTCGCTTCTTCACCATCGGCTTCGCCCAGGGCCAGGGCGTTCGTGAAGAGGTGCTGCTGGTCAACAAGACCGCCGAGCCTTCCACCTTCCTCCTCTACTCGGCGGACGCACGTGAGCAGTCGGACGGCGTGCTATCGATCGACGACGAGCACCGCGAACCGGAGGGGGTCGGGAGCTGGATCGACCTGCCTGCCTCCGAGGTCACCCTCGGGCCGCACGAGCAGGCGATCATCCCCGTGACCATCACGCGCCGGAGCGACGAGCGCGGCATCGGCGCGATCGTGGCGGAGAAGGTCAACCAGGCCGGCGGCGAGGGCTTCGACGTGGTGTTCCGGATCGCCATCTACGTCGACGCGCGAGGAACCGACGACGGTGCTGCCGGCCTCGTGATCGATGACGTCGCGCTGACCGCACCGAAGGCCGTGTTCCCTCGCGACACCGACGTCACGGTCCGATTTCACAACGACTCGAGCCGCGCGACCGACGTCTCGCTGGATCTGACGGCGGTGACGTTCACGGGACGCCGGTACCCCCTCGAGCCGAGCAAGCTCACCCTCCAGGCGGGCGAAGCCACGACAGTGACGGTGCCGTGGACCACGGTGCCGGGGGTACCGACGATCGCGAAGATCGAGGTCGAAGCGGTCTGGCGGGGCGGCACGCTCCTCGCCTCCTCGCACCGTCAGATCATCCTGCCTCTCTGGTTGCCGATCCTCCTCGTGCTCGTCAGCGGGAGTTTCGCGTGGCGGGAGCGGGAGGAGCTCGAGCGGCTCGTGGCTTGAACCCGCGCGGTTGGCCAGGCTGCGATCCGATCCCGTCGCACCCCAGCGACTAGCCTCGTCGGTCCTGCGTACCCCTTCCACGCCCCGACCGCGGAGGACCACTCGTGGCCTACGACAAGATCCAGATCCCCGAAGACGGCGAGAAGATCACCGTCAACGACGACGGGTCTCTCAACGTCCCCGACAACCCCATCATCGCCTTCATCGAGGGTGACGGGACGGGGCGCGACATCTGGGCGGCGTCCCATCGCGTTCTCGAGGCCGCGGTCGACAAGGCCTACGGGGGCGACAAGCGGATCGCGTGGATGGAGGTCTACGCGGGCGACAAGGCCAACGACGTCTACGGCGAGGAGATCTGGCTCCCCGACGAGACGATCGAGGCGTTCGAGGAGTTCCACGTCGGCATCAAGGGGCCGCTGACGACCCCGACCGGTGGCGGCATCCGCTCGCTGAACGTGGCCATCAGGAAGAAGCTCGATCTCTACGCCTGTGTCCGCCCCGTCCGCCACTTCGACGGCGTTCCGTCCCCGAACAAGTTCGCGGAGAAGGTCGACGTCGTGACCTTCCGGGAGAACACCGAGGACGTCTACGCGGGCGTCGAGTGGCGCGCCGGGAGCGAGGAATCCAAGAAGCTGATGGCGTTCCTCCGTGACGAGCTCGGCGTCACCGAAGAGGTCCGCTTCCCCGAGACGTCGGCCTTCGGGATCAAGCCGATCTCCGAGGAAGGCTCGAAGCGACTGATCCGCGCCGCGATCGACTACGCGATCGAGTACGGCTACCCGACCGTCACCCTGGTCCACAAGGGCAACATCATGAAGTTCACGGAGGGTGCCTTCCGCGACTGGGGCTACGACGTGGCCGAGGAGGAGTACCCGGACCAGACCTACACCTGGCGGCAGTACGACAAGACCGAGGCCGAGCAGGGCCGCGACGCCGCCGACGCCGAGCAGCAGGAGGCCGAGGACGCCGGCAAGATCGTGGTCAAGGAGCGGATCGCCGACATCTTCCTACAGTCGATCCAGACCCGCCCCGAGAACTTCGACGTCATCGCGACCATGAACCTCAACGGCGACTACGGCTCCGACGCGCTCGCCGCACTGGTCGGCGGCATCGGCATCGCCCCTGGCGCGAACATCAATTACAACGAGGGCAAGGCGGTGTTCGAGGCCACCCACGGGACCGCCCCGAAGTACGCGGACCAGGACAAGGTCAACCCCTCCTCGGTGATCCTCTCCGGCGAGATGATGTTCCGCTACATGGGCTGGACCGAGGCGGCCGACAAGATCATCGAGGCGATGAACAAGACCATCGCCCAGAAGCGGGTGACCTACGACTTCCACCGCCTCATGGAGGGCGCCACGAAGCTGAAGACCTCCGAGTTCGGCGACGCGCTCATCGAGAACATGGACGGCTGACGGCCCTCACCGCCGCTGATGCCCCGGTCGGTCAGGCGACGAGGTCCGGCAGGCCGTGCCTGCGGCGCCACTCGCTGACGATCTCCACGCGGATCGGTGCCTCCTTGCGCGCGAACTCGCAGCGCGGCGCGGCCCCGCACTCGGAGTTGCCCTCGCGGGTGTAGAAGTCGTAGTGGCAGATCGGGCAGCGCGGGTCGAGCAATTCCGGCAGATAGGGACAGGCGCCGTAGCTGCAGCTGCGTTCCCCCTCGCCGGTGGCGAAATCGTAGGTGCACTGCTCGCAACTCGTGAAGGCGAGCGCCCGCTCACGCTCACGCGCCGTCGGTTCTCGCACGGTCGCATCTCCTGTCGAGCGTCATCTCAGGATGGCTCCGTGCCCGGTGCCAACGACAGAGCCTTCCGGCATCTCTCCGGGTGCCGACCGACCTACCCTCGCCCCATGGCTGCCGACGGTCGTGACCGCCGTTCTGAACCCCCTGCGTACGCATGGGACTGGTTCGCCCGGCAGCGTCTGCTGTGGCGCGAGACGCGGCGACGACTGGCCGCGGCGAGCTACCCGGCCGCGATCCGCTACCACCAGGTCGCCGAGAAGGGTGAGGTCGTCCTGCGGTTGCGCGAGGACTACGGCTCCGACCCGGTGGTCCGCGACGTGCTGCGGTCGGTCGTGGCGGACATCGCGTTCCTCGGCCGCACCGACGTCGCCTTCGAGGAGCTCGGGGCGACCAACGCGCCCCGGGGGATGCGGTGGTGGTGGATCGAGCTGACCGGAGAGGCGATCGACAAGACGCGCCCCGCCAGACCGGCTCGTGACGATCGCCAGATGACGCTCGAGGACGTCCTCGAGGGCTACGGCGACTAGGAGCCTGCGCGGCTGGCATCGGGCTCAGCCGCATCGGCGAGGTCGTCTTTCGTCTGTGGGAGATCGGGCAGCGTCAGCCGGAACCGAGCCCCGTCCTGCTTGGACACGTGCTCGACCGACGCCCCGATCGTGTCGGCGAGGTGGCGGGCGATCGGCAGCCCCACCCCCATGCCGGCCACGGTGTGGCGTCCGCGGACGAAGCGGTCGAAGATCCGGTCTTCGATGTCGGGATCGACCCCCGGGCCGTCGTCGTCCACCTCCACCACCGTTGCGCTGCCGTCTCTCCGGGCACTCACGCGACAGCCGCCCGCGTACTTCAACGCGTTGTCGATGAGCGCCAGCAGGATCCGCCGCAGCGCAGCCGGGTCGCTCGTGACCTCGAGCGAGGGTGGGACGTCGATCTCGATGCCGTCTGCATCGTCGGTGCTCTCGGCAACCGACGAGACCACGTCATGCAGCCGGAGCTTCTCGGGAGAGGGAGCGGACACCCCAGAGTCGAGCGACGTGAGCGTCAGGACCTCCTCGATGAGGTAGCGGAGCCGGTTGGTGGCCGTTCCGATCCGGGCGAGGAACGTGCGACGCTCCTCCTCGCTCAGGTCCTCGTCGTGATGGGTCAGCGTGCTCGTGAACCCGGACATGATCGCGACGGGGGTGCGCAGCTCGTGCGAGACCCGCTCGATGAAGTCGGACTTCAGGCGCTCCAGCTCCACGACCGCTTCGTAGCGGCGTGCGGACTCGATCGCCCCGGCGACGAGCGTGCCGAGCCCTTCGAGGACGTAGAGATCCTCGTCGGTGAACGCGTCGACCTCGGCCGAGTCGACCTGGAGGAGGCCGATGACGTCCCCGAGGACGATCAGCGGAACCCCGATGTAGCTGCGGATGGTCGCGTTCGACCCGAGATCGGCCACCGCTCGACTGACCCGGTCGTCCTCCCGGATGTTCGGCGAGTACAGGGGCTCCCCCGACGTGACGATGTGGCCGGACAGCCCCTCGTTCCGGGACAGGCGCAGCTCCTTGACCTCCTCCGACACCGGCGGGTCGGAGACCACGAGCCGGATGAAGCCACCCTCGACGAGGCAGATCGAGCCACCCTTGAAGTCGACGAGCTTCCGCATGGCCTGCAGCGCGGTGTCGAGGACCGGCTGGAGCTCGAGAGCAGGGCCGATCTCCCGACTCACCCGGAAGAGAAGCTGCTGCACCTCGAGGAGTCGTTCGAGGCGCTCCTCGGGGGTCCGCGCGTCGTGAGCGCGAGCAGCGAGCGACCGTTCGGTCACGGCCAGCCTTCCCGGTCCGGGGGGATCAGCGTACGTCCTCCAGGGGCCGTTGCGGCACGTCGGCGGTGCGGGTGCAACACGCGCGTATCCTCGGCCGGAGGGAGGATCGATGTCGGCAGCCATCGAGGTACGGGACCTCACGCGCGTGTTCGAGGGCTCGAAGCGACGGGGACGGGAGCGTGACGAAGTCGTCGCGCTCGACCACCTCGACCTCGTCGTCGACGAGGGCCAGGTCCACGGGCTGCTGGGTCCGAACGGCGCGGGCAAGACCACGCTCGTGAAGATCCTGTCCACCGTGCTCCTGCCGACGGCCGGCAGCGCCTCCGTCCTCGGACGCGACGTCGTCCGCGAGACCCGGGCGGTCCGTCCGCTCATCGGGATCGTGTTCGGAGGTGAGCGGGGCCTCTACGGCCGACTGACCGCACTCGACAACCTGCGCTACTGGGCTGCGCTACACCGCCTGGCGGATGCCGAGGGCCTGCGGCGCGCCCACGAGCTCCTCGACCGCGTCGGGCTGCATGAACGGGCCGACGACCGGGTCGAGACCTTCTCCCGCGGCATGATGCAGCGGCTGCATCTCGCGCGGGGACTGGTCGGGGACCCGCCGGTGCTGTTCCTGGACGAGCCGACGACGGGCCTCGACCCGATCGCGGCGCTCGACTTCCGCCGGCTGGTGGACGAGCTGCGCGGGGAGGGGCGCACGATCCTGCTTACCACGCACGACATGGTCGAGGCGGAAGCGGTCTGCGACCGGGTCGCGCTGATCGACCGCGGAACACTGTTGGCTGTCGAGGCCCCCCGCACACTCGCCACCTGGATCGCTCGCTACGAACGCATCGACGTCGATGGCGCCAGCGAGGAGGTGCTGGCGCAGGTACGCGGACTGCCGGGCGTCAGCGCCGTGAACCGGAGGGAGGACGGCGGGGCCCGCATCGAGACCGACGCCGACGGGGCCACCCAGCAGGTCCTCCGCACCCTCGTCGACCACGGCATCACGAGCGTCCAGACGTCGCTGCCGAACCTCACCGAGGTGTACGTGCATCTGGTGGGCGACCGCGGCCTGGAAGTGTGACGTGGAGGGCTGGCTGATCCCGTTCCGCGGAGCGATGCGCTTCCAGCTCCGGGCTCTGCGCCGCACCCCCACCTACCTCATGGTGCTCGTCACCATCCCCTCCTACACGGTGATCTTCCTGGCACTGACCGACCAGGCCGACCGCCCCGACCTGTTCGGCGCGGCCGTGCTCGCGCCGGTCCTGATCGCCATGTGGGGCGTGGCGATCTGGGTCGCGGGCATGATCGTGCGGGGCGACCGTTTCCTCGGGGTGCTCGAGGCGGCGATCGCCACGCCCACGCCCTACTCGGTGGTGCTGCTCGCGCGGATCCTGGTCGTCACCCTTGCTGGATGGGTGGCGATGGCCGAGACCTGGCTGACCGCCTGGATCGGGTTCGGTGTCGTCATCGAGATCCCCCATCCGGTGACGTTCGTGCTGACGGTCGCGCTGACCACGCTGGCGATGGCGGCCACCGCGGTGATCATGGCGAGCGCCTTCGTGCTATCGAGGGTCGCGAACACGTTCGCCACCTCCGCGAGCTACCCCTTCTACGTCCTCGGGGGTGTCCTCGTCCCGGTGGCTCTGCTGCCCGCGTGGGTCCAGCCGCTGTCGCGGCTCGTCTTCCTGTCGTGGAGCAGTGACCTCTTGCGTGACAGCCTGGCGCTCGCGCCCGTGACGAACGTTGCGGGGCGTCTCGCCGCCATCGCCGTCCTGACCGTTGCCGGGTTCGCGGTCGCCGCCTGGACCCTCGGCAGGGTGCTGCACCACGTTCGGGAGACCGGGGAGCTGGCCTTCCGATGACACCGATCACCACGGCCCGCCGTGCCTCTCGCCGCGCCGACCTGCGGGCGACCCTGCGGGTGATCCGGTGGGCCGCCCGAGCGGGCTGGGAGGACCGCAAGGCGCTGTTCACCTGGCGGAGCTGGACCTTCGGCTGGTTCCTGCGGCTGGTCACCCAGGTCCTGTTCTTCGCGCTGATCGGGGTGCTGCTGGGCTCCGAAGAACAGGTCCACTGGCTCTTCGTGGGCAACGTGGTCGCGATCGCCGCGCTCGGGACGCTCGCCGTCGGGCCCGACGCCTCCGAGGAGCGTTACTACGGCACCTTGCCGCTGCTCGTCGCCGCACCGTCGTCCCCGATCCCCGTGCTGACCGGCAAGACGCTGTTGTGGATGGCGGAGGCCTTCGTCACCTCGGTCCTGGCCTTCGTGTTGCTCGCGCCTCCGCTCGGTCATCCGCTCGTGTTCCCGGACCAGCTCGTGCTCCTCCCCGTCCTGGCGACGGTCGTCTTCGCCAACTACGCCCTCGGCATCTTCATGGCGTCGCTCGTGTTCCGCGCCGTCCATCTGGGCAACACCGTCTTCAACTTCGTGTTCTGGCTGATGGCGGCGATCTGTGGGGTCAACGTCGCGGTCGAGTTCTTCCCGGCGGCGATCGAACGACTCGCCTACGTGCTGCCGCTGACCCATGGCCTCCGCGCCATCCGGGGGGCACTCGGGCAGGCGGACTACGCCATCTGGGCCGAGGCTGGCGCCGAGCTCCTGGTGGGGGCGGCCTGGCTCGCCCTCGCCCTGATGGGCTTCGCGTGGCTGGCGGAAGGTGGCCGGCGCGACGGGACGCTCGACCACGCACCGGGGTGACCGCCAGAACAGGAAGATCGGGACCTAGATCCCAAGACATCGGGTCTCCCATCCGCTTCACTGACGGGACGACCGAGCGTGGTGACGCGACCCCGTGGAGTTGGGGGACGGCCGGACCTGGGCAGGCGACCGCGGGAGAGCGGGCACTTGGCACTCGAACCTGGAACGCACGGCATCGTCAGCGTGGAACCGTTGCGCGTCCGGGAGGAGCACTCCACCGGCGAATGGTCGTGCTCCGTCTGCGGAGCCATGCACGCGGTCAGGTCGACGTGGGTGCTCACGTTCCGCCCCGACGTCGGTCCCGACCTCCGGTTCATCCTTTGCGAGGACTGCGCCAAGGAACGCCTGCCGATCCACGCGATCCTCGACCTCGAGAAGCTCGACTCGACGCAGGGCTTCGAGGACCTGGAAGAGCACCTCGAGCTCGTCACGGCACTCCGCGCCGATCCCGAGGAGCGCTACTTCCCGATCCGGGACGCCGACCTCCATCGTCTGGCGCAGAAACGGGGGGTCCAGACCGACCACCTGGTGGACGAGCTCGAGGCGGCCGAGGTCCTGCGACGCCGCAACGGGTAGTCCGCAGGGCGAGCATGCGTGGTCCAGAAAGTCACCGCTTCCGTCGAGAACGTGATCGCCTCGCCGCGGGCGGCGTGTCCGCCCCGAGCCTCGTTCAGCTCAGACGACGAGCAGCAAGGCGGCATAGCCGGCCGCACCGAGTGCGAGCGGCACCCACCTCGACTCTCGATCCTCCGGCAACTCCTCCTTGAGCACGTTCATGACGACACCCCCGGCCAGGAACGCGATCAAGAGTCCGAGCGCCGCTTCCGAAACCTCGGCGGCAGCCCCCACCAACCAGCCGACCACGACGTTGCCCGCGACGAGCCATCGCCCTCGCTGCTGGTAGCGCTCACCGAGATGCTCACGCAGTCCGTGATCGTTCACGAGGAAGTGAACTGCCATGGCGAACGCGAACAGCCCCAGTGTGGTGAACGAGGCCTGTGCTCGGTCGTGGAGGAGGTAGCCGACGATGGCGTTGTACACCGAGAACGATCCGAGGTGGAGCCACCCGGTACGCGTGGAGGCATGAGGCTGGTGCCTCGCGACCAGCTCGAGTCCGTAGAAGACCAACAGACCACCGAGTGCCATGATCCAGGCGTGGGCTTCGAGGTAGGCCCACCAACTCCCGGACGTGGCTTCTCGCAGGTGCTCTTGGGCCTCGGCGAGTATCGGGCATCAGGTGCACGAAGACATAGGCGACGGACACGCCCGAACCCGCCGACAGCGCCCAGCTGCGCGGAACGCCATGCAGCCTCCCGAGCCGCTGGCCGAAGAGGTGCACCGAGGCGAGGACGATGGACGCCAGCAGCGCCGCGATCTCGGTCGGCACGATCCCCCCAGTGCAACCTGTCCACGTACCCGCAGCGGGACGGGGCGACGCTGTCCGGTGAAGTGGGGTGTGTAGGAATCGAACCTACGACCTCTTGCGTGTCGAGCAAGCGCTCTAGCCGACTGAGCTAACACCCCGAGGGGGCGCGGACGGTACCCGCGGCCACACGTTGGCAGCAACCGGGCACCACCGAGCCAGAGGCGGGAGCGGGATTCGAACCCGCGCATAAGGGCTTTGCAGGCCCCTGCCTTACCACTTGGCTATCCCGCCGAACGGCCGCAGAAGCGGCCGGACCGGCAGCGTACCGAAGCGACTCGATACGCCGACCCGACAGACCTCGCCCGCGGCGCCCCAGACAACTCACGGATGGAGCGGGCGATGGTCGCCGCTTGGGGAACCACACTCGGGCCGTCGGCGGCTTGGGAAGCCCACGGGACGCTGTCCTCGTTCGGGTCTCGCGACCGCGGGATCGCGCGGATGGCGGACAGTGCTGTGCGATATCCGGGGTTATCTACACCGTTGTGACTACACGCTTGACATCCAGACGGCCGTTCGGCACCGTAGTAATCGAACACACGTTCGACCGTGATCGTTACTCCGGAGTCGCACCATCTCCACCACCACCCACGCCGCGTCTGGTCACCGTTCGCTGGCCCGCGAGACCGTTGGTGCCTACCGCGGGGG
>JAWVZB010000085.1:0-13132 GCA_033722375.1 Nitriliruptorales bacterium
CGACGGAGGCGGTAGCGCCTCCCTTCGGTAGCTCGGCTGCCGTGGCCGCTTTCGCGGCGGTAGGCCCTGTGGCTTTGCGCCCCGGCCTTTCGGCCGGTTCGCCGTTTCTCGTTTGGAGGGCTCCGTCATGAATGGTTAACGGCAAGGAAGGGGTCAGGCTTTAGCGACGGATGGACGTTGTCCGTTCGGTGCCGGGATCAGCCCCAAGCCGGAGTGGCCTACGCTCCCGCCGATCGACCGCAGGTCTGGAGGGCAGCTTGGAGGCGACCACGCTCCCGGCCCGCCTGCGTCAGACCGCCGACCGGTACGGCGACCGCCCCGCCCTCCTCTGGCAGAGCGAGGCCCGGACCTACGCCGAGCTCGACGCCGCGGTGGACGCCGGCGCCGTCTCGTTGCGTCGCCTCGACGTCCAGCCGGGCGACCGCGTGGCACTCGTGCTCGGGAACGTCCCGGCGTTCGTCGAGGCCTACTACGCCGTCCTCCGAGCCGGAGCGGTGGCGGTCCCCCTGAACCCCGGCTCGACCGAGGACGAGCTGCAGCACGCGCTGTCCGACAGCGGCGCGGTGGCGGTCGTCGTTCGCGCGGGACTCCGTGGGGTCGTCGCTGGTCTCGCCGGCGAACTCGACGCGCTGCGGCACATCGTCCTCGTCGGCGAGCCACCCGAGGGAGCGCCGGAGCTACCGCGCTGGGGTGAGCTCGTGGCGGAGGGGCGCGGGGAGGCCCCACCCGAAGGGCTCGCGGGCAGCGACGATCTCGCCGCGCTCATCTACACGTCCGGGACCACGGGCCGCCCCAGAGGCGCGATGCTGACGCACCACAACCTCACCGCGAACCAGGATCAATCACTGGCGGGGCGGTTCACGATCGAGCCCGACGACCAGGTGCTCGTGGTGCTGCCCCTGTTCCACATCTACGCCCTCAACGTCGGTCTCGGGGCCAGCCTCAAGGTCGGGGCTGCCGTCGTTCTGCTCGAACGCTTCGACCCCGCCGGCTCGCTCGAGGCCATCGCCGAGCACGAGGTGAGCATCATCCTCGGCGCGCCACCCATGTACGTCGCCTGGCTGAACACGCCTGGCGCCGGCGAGGCCCTCGGCACGGCGCGGCTGGCGGTCTCGGGCGCAGCCGCCCTCCCCGTCCAGGTGCTCGAGCGGTTCCGCGAACTGGTCGGGACGACCATCCAGGAGGGGTACGGGCTCACGGAGGCGGGGCCCAGCGTGACCAGCAACGCGATGGCGGAGCAGGCTCGTCCGGGATCCGTCGGGCTCCCGCTCCCCGACATCGAGCTGCGGCTCGTCGACGACGAGGGGCGAGACGTGCGGCAGGGTGACCCCGGCGAGATCCTCGTGCGCGGGCCCAACGTGTTCCGCGGCTACTGGAACGACGACGACGCCACCACCGCCGCGCTCACCGACGACGGCTGGCTGCGAACCGGTGACATCGGCACCCTCGACGAGGACGGGTTCCTGTTCGTCGTGGACCGCAAGAAGGACATGATCATCGTCAGCGGCTTCAACGTCTACCCCCGTGAGGTCGAACGCGCTCTCTACCGGCACGACGGGGTCGGCGAGGCAGCCGTCGTCGGCGTCCCCCATCCCTACACCGGCGAGGCGGTGCGCGCCTACGTCGTGCCACGGCCTGGCGCGGCGCTGACCGAGGATGACCTGATCGATCACTGCGGCCGCTTCGTCGCCCGTTACAAGTGCCCGACGTCGGTGGAGCTCGTCGACGAGCTCCCGCACACCGCTACCGGGAAGATCCGGCGGGTCGAGCTCCGCGAGGAGAAGTAGGGCCGGTGGCGCCACTCGCCAGTCTGGTCGCCACCGTCGTCAGCGCGCGGTTCGCGTGGCAGCTCCTCGCCCGCTGGCGCGAGCGGCGGCGCAACGTGGCACTCGGGTACTGGGGGGCCAGCCTCGCGATGTTCAGTCTCGCGTCCGCAGCGCTGCTGGCCGGGGCGCTGATCGACTGGACCTCGCCGACGTTCCGGGTCTTCTACCTCTTCGGGGCGGTGCTCAACGTGCCGTGGCTGGCGCTCGGCAGCAGCGTCATCAACGCTCCGAGCCCGGTCGTCAGCCGTGTTACCGGCTCGTTCGTGGCCTTGACCGGCGTGCTGTTGCTCCCGGGCCTGTCCGGTGACGACCCCCTCTTGTTCGTGCCGGGTGTGGTGCTCGGCGTGGGCTGGGGGGTGCTGCTGCTGGTCGGCGTGCCACGTGCCACGAGGGTCGGCGCCCCGATACTGGTGGGGCTGTTCACCGCCGTGTCGGTCGTGGCGGTTCTCGGCGCCGATCTGGTGGCGCCGATCCCCGCTGCGGGGCTGCCGGAGGGCCGCGAGCTGTTCCCGATCCCCGTCCGAGGCCTCGCGGTCGGCGGGAACGCCGTCGGGGCGGTCCTCGTGATCGTCAGCGCCGTCGCGGCCAGCGCGAACGTGGCGTGGGGACGACCCCCGCGTGGGACGCTGGCCCGCGCCCGTGCCGAGAGCGTCTGGGGGCTGACCGACACGCTGGCGCGATGGTTCTTCGCGGGCCGGCGGGGCGCAGGTCGCGGCCACGTCATCCGCGGCAACCTGCTGATCGCCCTCGGGGTCCTCGTCGCCGCCGCGGGCGGGGCGCTGTCGTTCCTCGGCGAGACCACCGGTCACGCCGTGGGGCTCGGGCTCGGCGTGATCATCATGTACGCCGGTTTCGTCCGGACTACCAGGCCTGTCGAGGAGGCGGGTAGCGTCGGGTCCGCGTAGACCCCGAACGTGGGTGTCGGTGCTGGACCGGCAGGACGCCAGCCACCGCGAGGAGGAACGATGGCGTTGACGATCGGCAGGGGAAGGCGGGGGTACCGCTCGCTGGTCGAGGTCTACACGCGCGACAACTGTGGGCTGTGCGCCAAGGCGGAAGAGCTCGTCGACGACGAAGCGGGGCGTGCCGACGTTCGCCTGATCGACATCGACGAGAACGACGAGCTCGTCAAGCGCTACGGGGTCCGGGTGCCGGTCATCGTAGTCGACGGCCGCGAGGTCGCCGAGGGCCAGGTCGAGCCCGGAGAGATCCGCAGGGCCCTCCGGCGGGCGCGTCGTGGTCGCTGGGCCGAGTGGCGCCGCGCCTGATGGCCAAGCACGAGATCCCCGAGGCGACGGTGTCCCGGCTCCCGGTCTACCTCCAGGCGCTGGTGTCGTCCCAGGAGGACGGTCTGGCGACCGTCTCCTCCGACGGGCTCGCCCGTGCTGCCGGCGTCAACTCGGCGCAGGTACGCAAGGACCTGTCCTACCTCGGTTCCTACGGGACGCGGGGCGTTGGCTACCGGGTCCAGGATCTGATCGAGGGCATCTCGGAAGTGCTCGGCCTCGAGGCGGAGCGCCCCGTCGTGATCGTGGGCGTCGGCAACCTCGGGCGGGCGCTGTCTTCCTACGCCGGCTTCCGGGAACAGGGTTTCCGGATCCGCGCCCTCGTGGACGCCGACCCCGACAAGATCGGGACCACGATCTCCGGTGTCGAGATCGAGCCGCTGTCCGCCCTCCCCGAGATCGTGTCGGAGCGTGGCGTCAGCATCGCCGTGCTCGCGACGCCCGGCGGCTCGGCGCAGGAGGTCGCCGACGCCCTCGTGGACGCCGGTATCACCGCCATCCTGAACTTCGCGCCGGCGCACCTGGATGCCCCGGACGGTGTGACGGTCCGCCGGGTCGACCTGTCGACGGAGCTCCAGATCCTGTCCTTCTACGAACGGCTCGGGGCGGAGACAGGTGACTCGCGACCCGGTGGCGGGAGCGACTGACCACACCGGTATCCTCCGAAGGTGCACCGGGGATCGCTCGATCCCGCCGTCTCCGACCTGTCCCGCACGCGACCAGGGTCTCAACCACATGTCCATCGTTGTCGTCGGGTGCAACTACCGCACCGTCGACCTGCCGCTCCTCGAGCGGCTCGCTGTCACGAGCGAGGATCTGCCGAAGATCCTGCGATCGTTGACGGCGCTCGAACACGTCATCGAGGCCGTGGTGCTCTCGACCTGTAATCGGGTCGAGGTCTACGCCCACGTGAGCCGGTTCCACCCTGGACTCCAGGAGCTGCGGGGCTGGTTCGCGGACCGCGGGGCCATGACGGTGGACGAGTTCGACGAACTCGATTACGCCCACTACGACGAACAGGCCGCCGCGCACCTGTTCTCCGTGGCGGGCGGGCTCGACTCGATGATCGTGGGCGAGCGTCAGATCGCGGTCCAGGTCAAGGAGGCGATGGAGGTCGCCCGGGTCGAGGGGACGGCCCGACGGGTGCTCCAGCGGCTCTTCCGGCAAGCGGTCAGCACGGGGCGTCGCATCCGTGGTGACACCGACATCGAATCCGGTGCGTCGTCGATGGTGGACATCGGTCTCGACGCGGTCCGGGACCGTCTGGGCGACGAGCTCAAGGGCCGGAGCGTCCTGATCGTCGGTGCGGGCAAGATCGGGGGATTGACGGCCGCTCGCCTGGCGGATGCCGAATCGCGGATCCATGTCTGGAACCGCAACGAGGACAAGGCACGGCGCCTCGCGGAGCGCAGCGGTGGAAGCATCGTCCCCGTGGGTGGACTGGCCGACGCGGTCGCCGCCGCCGACGTCGTGGTGTGTACGACCGGTGCTGCCCGCCCCGTCCTCGACCACGACCTGATCGGAGCAGCGGTGGACGGACGCTCCGCCCCGCTCGTGTTCCTGGACCTGGCGATGCCGCGCAACGTGGCGCCAGAGGCCGCCGAACTCGACCAGGTGAGCATCATCGACATCGAGGACGTGCGGATCAAGAGCCAGCGCACGGTGACCGGCGAGGTCATCGACGATGCCCGACAGATCGTCGACGACGAGGTGGAACGTTTCGTGGCCTGGACCCGGGCGATCGAGGTCGATCCCACGATCGCGGCGCTGCGGCAACGTGCCGACGAGGTCCGCCAGTCCGAGTACGAGCGTCTCTCCTCTCGTCTGTCTACGCTCGACGAGCGCGACCGCGAGACCGTGGACGCACTGACTCGGGGGATCCTCAACACCCTGCTCCACGACCCCACGATCCGGCTGAAGAACCTCGCGAACGCCGGAGGCGCCGAGCACTACGCCAACGCGCTCCGGGAGCTGTTCGATCTCGAGGAGTGAGCCCGAGGTGTCAGAGGACCCCTGGCGGATCGCGACGCGGCGGTCCTCGTTGGCCCGCGCCCAGGCCCAGGAGGTCGCGGACGCGCTCTCGGCCGCCACGGGCCGGCCGGCCGAACTCGTACCCATGGCCACGACCGGCGACGAGCATCCCGACCGCGCGATCGAGTCCTTCGACAGCAAGGGCTTGTTCGTCGATGCGACCCGCCAGTCGGTCCTTGACGGTGACTGCCACCTCGTCGTCCACTCCTACAAGGATCTGCCGACAGAGCCCGCCGAGGGACTGACGATCGGGGCGGTGCCCTCCCGCCGCGATCCACGCGACGTGCTCGTCACCCGCGATGGTCACCGTCTCTCGACGATCCCGCGCGGGGGCGGCGCCCCGTTCACCATCGGCACCTCGAGCGCCCGGCGTCGCGCCCAGATCCAGCGAGCCCGCCGCGACGTGCTCGTCCAGCCGTTGCGCGGCAACCTCGACACCCGGCTGCAGAAGGTGGTCGACGGTGAGCTCGACGGCATCGTCATCGCGCTCGCCGGGCTGCAGCGACTGGGTCCCGAGGTCGACCTGCGGGCGGTACCGCTCGAGCACGGCGAGTGCCTCCACTCGCCGGGACAGGGTGCACTGGCGCTCGAGTGCCGGGCGGGCGACGCGCCGACCCGTCGGGCGTTGCGCAAGCTCGACGATCCCGAGAGCCGCACCTGCGTCGCCGCGGAACGGGAGCTCATGATGCATCTCGGCGGCGGATGCACCGCCCCGATCGGGGCGCATGCCGCACTCGAGCCCGGCGGACAGCTCGAGCTGCTCGGCATGTACGCCGACGCCAACGGCACCAACCTCTTCCGCGCCAGCCACCGCGATTCCGCGGCGGACCCTCGCGGTATCGGCCGGGTGCTCGCGGCGAGCCTGCTCGATGCTGCCGGTGGCGTCCTGCACGGCGACGAGCCCGCCCACGACGCCGGCCAGCACCGCCACTGATGGCGCGTCGAGAGGAGTCCGTGGCCGGCGCGCTGGAGGGCGTGCGGGTGCTCGTGCCCCGGAGCGCCGATCAGGCCCCCGAGCTGTCGGACCGCATCCGCGAGCTCGACGGAGAGCCGATCGAGGCCCCGGTCATCGACATCCAGCCGGGCGACGAGGACGCGATCCGCCTGGCGTGTGAGCGGCTCGCCCGAGGCGACTTCGACGCCGTCGCGTTCACCTCCCCCAACGGAGCCAGAGCGGTTGCTGGGGTGGCCGGTGCGGCACCGGCCAGGGAGTGGCGTGTCGACCTGGTCGCCGCTGTAGGACCTGGGACGGCGCGTGCTGTCCGTGACGAGCTCCACATCGAGGTCGACCTCATCCCGAGCACCGCGACCACCGTGGCGCTCGCAGATGCGTTCCCCGACGGTCCCGGCGTGGTGCTGCTGCCCCGGGCCGACCTGGCCACTCCACAGCTCGCCGACGTGCTGGGGGGGAAGGGCTGGGAGGTGCACGAGGTCACCGCGTACGTGACCGCGCGCCCCGCCACGCTCCCCGACGACGCCGAGGAGGCGCTCCAGGCGGGCCAGATCGACCTCGTAGCGGTGGCGTCGTCGTCCACGGCCCGGAACCTCTCCGAGTTGGTGGACGACCTGGGCGGGGCGCAGATCGTCTCCATCGGTCCGGTGACGAGCCGTACCTGCCGTGAACTCGGCTTGGACGTGGCTGCGGAGGCCGACCCCCACACCATCGACGGCTTGGTCAAGGCCCTCGTCCGCGCTGCCACCGGATAGGTCACCGCCCGATCCGCTCATGCGCCGGAGGATGCAGTTGGACGCCGGTTAACCTCATGGCATGGACGCGCCCGCCCCGAACGAGTCGTCGCCGGCCATCTCCGACGCGACGCGCCGTCGCATGGCGGAGCTGGAGCGGACCCGCCCGGAGCCCGAACACCCGATCCGGCACGCGATCGGGTTCGTACTGGGGGTCGGGGCGCTCGCTGCGCTGGTCGACTACTACGCCCCGTGGGAGGACGACTGATGGCCGGTTTCCCTGAGGTGCGGCTGCGACGTCTCCGCCGCACGCCTGCGCTGCGTGAGGCTTTCCGCGAGACCCGGATCCACCCCTCGGATCTCGTGCTGCCGCTGTTCGTCAAGGAGGGCATCGACGAGCCCCAACCGGTCGGGTCGATGCCGGGCGTGATGCAGCACACGATCGACAGCCTGCGGGCCGAGGTGAAGCGAGCCCACGCCGCCGGCGTGTCGAGCTTCATCCTGTTCGGGATCCCGACCGACAAGGACGCCGTCGGCTCGTCCGGCTGGGATCCGGACGGCCCGGTGCCGAGCGCCACCCGGGCGATCCGTGACGACCTCGGCGACGAGGTCGTGCTGTGGGCCGACGTGTGCTCCTGTGAGTACACCGATCACGGCCACTGCGGCCCATTGGACGACCGCGGGAACGTGATCAACGATGCGGCCGTCGAGGGCTACGTCCGGGAGTCGCTGGCCTACGTCGAGGCGGGCTGCGACGTCGTGGCTCCCAGCGGGATGATGGACGGCCAAGTCGCGGCGATCCGAAGCGCGCTCGACAGTGAGGGGTTCGAGGACCGCGCCATCGTGGCCTACGCCGCCAAGTACGCCTCGGGGTTCTACGGCCCCTTCCGGGAGGCGGCCGAGTCCGGCATGACCTTCGGGGACCGGGCGAGCTACCAGATGGACCCACCGAACGCGGCAGAGGCCCGACGGGAGGTCGCACTCGACATCGAGGAGGGCGCCGACGTCGTCATGGTCAAGCCCGCGCTGCCGTACCTGGACGTCATCGCTGACGTGCGGGGATGGTTCGACGTGCCCGTCGCCGCCTACCACGTGTCCGGTGAGTACGCGATGATCCGGGCCGCGGCCGACCGGGGGTGGCTGGACGGGGAGCGGGTGATGGTCGAGGCGGTCACCTCGATCCGTCGGGCGGGCGCACAGCTCGTGCTGACCTACGCCGCGGTCGACATCGCCGAGCGGGTGACCGGGGAGCGTTGAGCCGCGACGACGCTTGGCTGTGGCGGCAACCGCTTGCGCATCGCGGCCTCCATGATCGGGACGCCGGCGTCCCGGAGAACTCCCTCGTCGCCTTCGAACGCGCCGCCGAGGCCGGCATCCCCGTCGAGTTCGACGTCCGCCTGGATGCGGACGGCGTGCCGGTGGTCGTGCACGATGACGACCTTGAACGACTCACGGGAGAGCCGGGCCGGGTCGCCGATCTGCGCTCTGCGGAGCTCCAGCGGCGGCGGTTGGCCGGGACCGATCATCCGATCCCGACCCTCCGTGACGTGCTCGACTGTCTCGCCGGGCGGGTCGGGGCGATGGTCGAGATCAAGAACCCGTCCCATCGGGCCGGACCGGTGGAGGAGGCGACCTGGGGGCTGCTGCGCGACTACGACGGCCCTTTCTGCGTCGCCTCCTTCAACCCGCGCACGGTCCGGTGGTTCCGGACCAACGCGCCGGCGGTGATCCGTGGGCAGACGGCGGGGCCGCTGCGCGACGCCGAGGGGTTGCCCGGGTGGCTGCGCCCGCTCCTGGCCGTGATGGCCGGCAACGCCTTCACCGCACCCGACTTCCTGAGCTACGACCTCCGGGGCCTGCCGAGTCGAGCCGTGGACTTCTGGCGCCGGCGCGGACTTGCCGTGATCACCTGGACGGTGACCACGCCCGACGACGTCGTGAAGGCCCGCGCGGTCGCCGACAACTTCATCTACGAAGGCGTGGAGCCATGATCCTCCGGCGCTACAGCGAGCCGGACCGGGGCTGGTGATCAGGCAGTGGTGACCTGCTCGAGGAACCGCTCCACCGCGGCCTCGTAGCGCGAGGGATCGGTGTTCCAGCTGCGCACGTGGCCGGCTCCTGGGACCCGCAGGTACGTGACGATCTCGGGTCGGGCGTTGGCGAGCGCATCCCCGAGGGCCACCGGGACGACGTCGTCATCGGTGCCGTGGATCAACAGCTTCGGGGTCGTGAACCGGGCCGGATCCTCGAGGTGGTTGACGTCGTCCCATGCCACGCCGGTGAGTGCGCTCGCCAGTGCCAGCGACGTGGGGAGCAGGACGGGTAGTAGCGGGCCCGGCACGCCGCGCTCCTCCGCGGCCTGACGGATGACCGGAATCCAGTCGAGGACCGGCGCTTCGAGCACCACCCCGACCACGCGATCAGCCAGCTCGGACCGCCGGAGGAGGTTCAACACGCACGCCCCGCCCATGCTGAAACCGATCAGGACGAAGCGCTGCGCGCCCCGCTCGACCGCCTCGGTCAACGCGCACTCCAGGTCGACCCACTCCGTCGCGCCGAGGTGGCTGCGCCCGTCGGGGCTGCGGGGGGCATCGGGATCGTTGCGGTAGGCGATCGCGAGTGAGGGCATCTCGAGCCGATGCGTGGTGGGTATCAGCCGGAAGGCCTCGTGGCGTCGTGACGAGCGGCCGTGGACGAACACCGCCCAGGTGTCGCCCTCGGCGGGGAACAGGTAGGCGGGGATCTCGCCGACCGGGGACCCGAACTCGATCTCCTCCCACGCGAGCCCGAGGACGTCGGGATCGTCGGGGTAGGCGAACGCATCCAGTGCCGCGTCGGTGTCGGCCGACGGGAGCCCGGTGATCTGGCGGAACGCGCGTGTCGCCACGACCTGGCCGTCGTCGGCGTGCTCGGGGGGGCTGCGAACCTCGAGAATCTCGCCGACCTGGCCGTAGCCATGCTCCCAGGCGAGGCCCCAGACCCCGGTCCGGGCTGCCTCGCGCCCGGTCAGGGTGACCGTCCCCGCACCGACCGCTTCGATCCGGACCAGGTCCTCGGGACTCGGCTCGAGCGGCCACAGGTCCGCGGGCGGCTCGGTGATGCGGCGGGCGTAGTACCAGGTGGCCCCGCCCAGGGCTGCCAGCACCATCGCGGTACTGGACACCCCGGCGGCGGTCAGTGCGCGGCGAGTATCCACAACGCCAGTGTGCCGGACGAGCCGGGACGGATAGGTTCGCCTGTCCGCGACGCCGGAGGCCAGCACCGTGACGAGCTCCGCCGAGTTGTTCGATCGTGCACAGAAGGTCATCCCCGGCGGCGTCAACTCGCCGGTGCGCGCGTTCGGAAGCGTCGGGGGGACCCCACCGTTCATCGTGTCGGGCGAGGGCGCGCAGATCCTCGACGAGGACGGCAACCGCTACATCGACCTCGTCCAGTCCTGGGGCCCGCTGCCGCTCGGACACGCCCGGAGCGAGATCGTCGCCGCGGCCCGCGGTGCCACCCAGCGAGGCTCGACGTTCGGGGCCCCGACCCTGGCAGAGGTCGTCCTCGCGGAGACCATCTGCGAGGCGGTCCCCTCGGTGGACTCGGTGCGGCTCGTGAGCTCGGGCACCGAGGCAGCCATGTCGGCGATCCGCCTCGCCCGAGGCCACACGGGACGCGACCGCATCCTGAAGTTCGCCGGGCATTACCACGGTCATTCGGATGCGCTGCTGGCCTCCGCCGGATCCGGGGTCGCCACGCTCGGGATACCCGGCTCGCCCGGGGTGACCCGCGGCGCGACCGCGGACACGATCGTCGTCGACTGGAACGACCGCGACGCCATTGCCGCAGCCGTCGACGAACACGCCGAGCAGTTGGCGGCCATCATCTGTGAGCCGCTGCCGGCCAACATGAGCCTGGTCCCGCCCGCCGAGGGGTTCCTCGCGTTCCTGCGCCAGGAGGCCGACCGGGTCGGGGCGCTGCTGGTCTTCGACGAGGTGATCACCGGCTTCCGGCTCGGGCGGGGCGGGATGCAGGCGGAGGCGGGTGTGGTGCCGGACCTGACCGTGCTCGGGAAGGTGGTCGGTGGCGGCTTCCCGTTGGCCGCGTTCGGCGGGCGCGCCGACGTGATGGCGTCACTGGCACCGGTCGGGCCGGTCTACCAGGCCGGGACGCTGTCGGGGAACCCCGTGGCGGTGGCGGCTGGGATCGCCCAGCTCGAGCTCCTGACCGACGAGATCTACGAGCAGCTGCGGGGGATCACCGACCGGCTCGTCACTGGACTGCGCGGGGCCTTCGACATGGCCGGTGTACCGGTCCGGATCACCCGCCACGGCACGCTCGCGGCGTTGCTCTTCACCGACTCGACACCGACCCGCTACGCCGATGTGCAGGCCGCCGACCATCAGCGGTACCAGCAGTTCTTCCATGCGATGCTGGATCGGGGCGTCTACCTGGCTCCATCGGGCTACGAGGTGATGTTCCCGTCGGTCGCGCATGATCCCGAGGCCCTGGATCAGGTCGTCGATGCAGCGGTGGCGGCAGCGGCGTCGCTGCGTTGACAGGAACACCTACTGCCCGTTCCGTGTTGACTCCAACGACCCACCCCGACATGTCTGGCCGATGAAGCGCACTTCGCTGATCCTCCTCTCTGCCCTCACGGTCCTGGTGGCCGCGTGTGGCGGCACCACCGCGCCGTCCGCCGAGCCCACGGAGGGCCCGAAGGCCTTCGAAGCCGTGACCCCCGGGGACGCGCTGCCCGAGGCAGAGCTCGAGCTGCTCGGCGAGGACGGGGCTGTCAACACCGCAACGTGGGTCGGCAAGCCCACCATCATCAACTTCTGGGCGACCTGGTGCACGTTCTGTATCGACGAGATGCCCGACCTCGAAGCGGCCCACCAGAGACTCGGGGACGACGTGCGCTTCGTCGGTGTCGACCGCGAGGATCCCAACATCGACAAGGCGCTCGAGCTCGCCGAGGAGACCGGGGTCACCTACGAGCTGGTCCGGGACCCCGATGCGAGCTACTTCCGTGCCGTGAAGGGGCGCGGCATGCCCTTGACCGTCCTCGTCGACGAGGACGGGATCATCCAGTTCCGCCACAACGGCCCCCTCACCGAAGAGCAACTGCTGGACCTCGTGGACGAGCACCTCGGCCTCTCCGCCTGACGGGTTCCTCGACGCTTCTCTTTGGTCGCCTTCCGTGGGCTTCGGTAGGCTTCCGGCCACGCCGGGGAGGACCGCATCTGATGCCGGTCGGATGTCTCCCCCCAGGCGTCCAGGGACATATCGACGAACACGACGACCGCGAGGATCCGGGTGCGACTGAGTTGGTTCGGGGACTTCTTCGGTGCCCTTCCCGACGCGCTGCGTGCGCTCTACCAGTTCGGCGACCCGGCCGGACGGGGCAACGGCTGGTGGGGGATCATCATCCTCCTGATCTGGGGTGTGCTCCTGACGGCCGTGCCATTGCTCATCGCCAAGCGCACCTACGGCAAGCACGAGTGGGTGTCGGCCACGATGGGCGTCGTCGCGGGCCTGTCGATCTTCTGGTGGGTCTACGGGATCCTGCCGAGTGCATGGATCTACTACCTCGACTCGAGCCAAGAGATCCTCGCCGGGCCGATCATCCCCGACTCGGCCGGGATCACGATCGGTGATTACCGCGTCGACATCGCGAGCAACCTCTACCAGGTGATCCGCGACCTCGTCGTCGTCATCGAGCACCTGCTGGCGTTCGCGCTGACGTTCTGGGCCGCCTTGAAGATCCAGGAGAAGTACCCGAAGACCCTCGCGCCAGGCGAGACCAAACCAGAAGCCGGCGGTTACAAGTAGCCGACCGCCGTACCGTGGTCACCGATGACCACGAAGGAGTAGCAAGTGGGGAAGACGGACCGCGGCGAGCATCCGCTGATGTTCGACGACTACGTCGTCCAGCAGGTCGACCCGCAGTGGCTCCAGGAACGCGTGAAGCCCAAGCGCCACATCGGGTTGACCGCCGAACTGTGCATCCTGTGTCGGGCGTGCGAAGACGTGTGCCCCTGGGAGTGCATCTACATGATGTCCCCCGACATCATCCAGGGCGCTGACAACAACAACGTGATGACCCTCGCCGAGCAGTCCTCGGCGGTGTTCGTCATCGATGACAACGAGTGCACGCGCTGTGCCATCTGCGTCGAACGGTGCCCGTCCGACGCCTTGTGGCTCGGCCGCACCGACCAGGACTGACCGGAACCGACAGGAGACCGAGGACCCGTGTCGAGACTCTCCGACATGCTCGGAGCGCTCAAAGAGAAGCGCGAAGAGCTGAAGGCGAACCGCCCC
>JAWVZB010000086.1:0-13036 GCA_033722375.1 Nitriliruptorales bacterium
CTCGACGTCAATGTCGAGTTCGTCGACCACCCGGGCCAGCTGGTCGACGTGCGCGGGGAGGTAGAACTGCGCCTCGTCACAGATCACCACGTCGACGACATCACCGGCAGCGATGCGCTCACGGACCATCGTGAACAGGTCGAGCTCGTCGCTGACGATGGTCGCAGGCGCCGACAATCCGACTCGGCTCGCGACACGCGCCCCGTCCCGGTCGTGCCGGGTCAGGAGCAGTACCTGCCGGCCCTGGGTCCGGTGGGTGTGGTGGAGCTGGAGCGCAAGCGTCGACTTGCCGGTGTTCATCGTCCCGTACGTGAAGGTGAGCGTCGCCATCCGGTGAGTCCCGATCGGTCGTGGTCGCGGCGGTACGGGGAAGTACCCGCTGTGTACCGGAGCCGCCCCGCTCACCGTCGGAACCGCCGCGACCTCGCGGATCTGTCACACGTTCTGCACGCATGGCGACACCAACCGGTGACACATCCGGTCAGTCTCTCAGGCCGTCACATCGTCGTCGCCGGTGGCGCGGAGCCGCGGAGCGGCGAGCACGCACGGCGCGTGACGGCCGTTCAGGCCGTCACATCGTCAGTGTCCTGGATGCCCCAGAACGGCCAGCGGTCCCAGTCGAGCTCGTAACGCTCGATCATCTTGGTGAGCACGGACTTGTCGAGCTTCCCGAGACCCACGAGCTCAGCGCACACCGCGTAGCAGATCGACTCGGCGTCGATCCGGTAGTAGCGGCGCAGCGCCTCGCGGGTGTCGGAACGGCCGAAGCCGTCGGTCCCGAGGACCGCGTACCGGCCGGGGATCCAGTCGGCGATCTCGAACGGGGTGGCACGCGACCAGTCGGACACCGCCACGTAGGGTGCCTCGGTCCCCTCGAGCACGTCGGTGACGTGGGGGACCTTGGGGTCGTCCTCCGGGTGGGTGCGGTTGTAGGACTCGGCTGCGGCGCCGTCCCGCAGCAGTCGGTTCCAGCCCGGCGTCGACCACACGTCGGCCCGGACGTTCCAGTCCTCCGCGAGGAGTTCCTGGGCCCGCAGCGCCTCGTAGATGATGGTGCCTGAGGAGAGGATGTGGGCCTCGTGGTCCCCCGTCTCGCCCTCCCGGTAGCGGTAGATGCCACCGATGATGTCCTCGTCGGACACGTGGTCGGGCATCTCCGGCTGCACTACGGGCTCGTTGTAGACGGTGAGGTAGTAGATGACGTCCTCGCCGCCTTCCGTGATCTCGTCCGACCACATCCGCGTGAGTCCGTGCTCCACGAGCACCGCGATCTCGTAGGCGAACGACGGGTCGTAAGCCTCGACCGCAGGGTTGGTCATCGCCATGAGGTGGCTGGCCCGGTCCTGGTGCTGGAGGCCCTCACCGTTCAGCGTGGTACCGCCGGCGGTCGCCCCGATGAGGAACCCGCGGGAACGCTGGTCGGATGCGGACCAGATCTGGTCGGCGGTGCGCTGGAAGCCGAACATGGAGTAGAAGACGTACAGCGGGACCATGGGCTCGCCGTGGGTGGCGTAGGAGGTCCCGGCGGCGTGGAAGGTCCCCATCGCCCCGTCCTCGGTGATGCCCTCGTGGATGATCTGCCCGTCGGTGGCCTGGGAGTAGCTGAGCAGCATCTCGCGGTCGACGGGCTCGTAGTTCTGCCCGTGGGGGTCGTAGATCTTCAGCGTCGGGAACAGCGAGTCCATCCCGAACGTGCGGGCCTCGTCGGGGATGATCGGCACGATCCGGGGGCCGATCCCGTCGGTCTTGAACAGGTCCTTGAACAGCCGAACGAGCGCCATCGTGGTGGCGACCTCCTGGCCGCCGGACCCGCCCTTGAGCTCGGCGTAGGCGTCCTTCGGCGGGAGCTCAGGCATCTGGAACTGGACGCGACGGTCCGGCAGGAACCCGCCGAGCTCCTCGCGCCGCTCCATCATGTACTCGTACTCGCCGGAGTCCTCGTCGAGGTGGAGGTAGGGCGGCAGGTCGGCCTCGAGCTCCTCGTCGGAGATGTCGAGGTACAGCCGGTCGCGGAACTTCTTGAGCGCCTCCTGGTTGAGCTTCTTCATCTGGTGGACGGCGTTCCTGGCCTCGAAGTCCGGCCCGAGCGTCCAGCCCTTGATGGTCTGGGTGAGGATGACGGTGGGCTGGCCGTGCGCCTCGGTCGCGGCCTCGAACGCGGCATACACCTTCTCGTAGTCGTGCCCGCCCCGCGGCAGCTTCTCGAGCTCCTCGTCCGACAGGTGCTCGACGAGCTGGAGCAGCCGCTCGTCGGTCCCGAAGAAGTCCTCGCGGATGTAGCTGCCGGGCTTGACGGTGTAGGTCTGGTACTGCCCGTCGGGCACCTCGTTCATGCGCGCGACGAGCAGCCCCTCGGTGTCGTTGGCGAGCAGCTCGTCCCACTCGCGGCCCCACACCACCTTGAGCACGTTCCAGCCGTTGCCCCGGAAGATCCCCTCGAGCTCCTGGATGATCTTGCCGTTGCCCCGGACCGGGCCGTCGAGCTGCTGGAGGTTGCAGTTCACGACGAAGATGAGGTTGTCGAGCCCTTCGCGGGCGGCGACGTCCAGCGCCCCGGTGGCCTCGGGCTCCTGGGTCTCGCCGTCCCCGACGAACGCCCAGACGCGCTGGTCGGAGGTGTCCTTGATCCCGCGGTTGTGCAGGTAGCGGTTGAACCGTGCCTGGTAGATCGCGTTCAGCGGGCCCAGGCCCATCGAGACGGTCGGGAACTCCCAGTAGTCGGGCATCAGCCGCGGGTGGGGGTAGCTCGACAGCCCGCCGGGCTCGACCTCCTGCCGGAAGCGGTCGAGGTCGTCCTCGCTCAGCCGCCCTTCGAGGAAGCTGCGGGCGTAGATGCCCGGCGAGGCGTGCCCCTGGATGAAGATCTGGTCGCCGCCGCCGGGATGATCCTTCCCGCGGAAGAAGTGGTTGAACCCGACCTCGTAGAGCGACGCGGCCGACGCGTAGGTGCCGATGTGGCCGCCGACGCCGTGCTTGAGGTTGGCGCGGTGCACCATGACCGCGGCGTTCCAGCGGATGTAGGCGCGGATGCGGCGTTCGATGTGCTCGTCGCCGGGGAACTCGGGCTCGCGCTCCGGGGGGATCGTGTTGACGTAGTCGGTGGTCGTGAGCGCCGGCACACCGATCTGGGCCTCGCGGGCCCGCTGCAACAGCTTCAGGAGCAGGAACCGCCCCCGGGCGCGACCCCGCTGATCGACGACGGCGTCGAACGACTCGAGCCACTCGCGCGTCTCGACGTTGTCGATGTCGGGGTACTGGACGGCCAGCCCGTCCATGACGATGTGGTCACCCGCATCCGGAGCTGCGTTGTCGTCGGTCACGTCCCGATCCTCCCGCTCGCTCGATCGGTCGTCCACGGCCGGGCGACCACGGTAACCCGCGCCCCGCCCCCGTGCGGGTCCATAGCGTGAGGCACGATCAGGAGGGCCGTCCCATGGCGACCATGCGCTCGCGCACGCTCCCGCTGATCCTCGCGGTGGCGTTGACGGTGCCCGCGTGCAACTCGGTCGAGGAGACCGTCAGCGATGTGGTGACCGAGGCCGAGGAGACGGTCCAACTCGTCGAGTTCTGCGCGGCGGCGCTCGACGTGCTCCAGGCGATCAACGACGAAGACATGGCGGCCGCCCTCGAGGCGGGCGAGAACCTGGTCGCCGAGGCACCGGACGAGATCGCCGGCGAGGCACAGACCGTCCTGGACGGTCTCGAGGAGGCGCAGGACGGCAACCGTGAGGTGCTGGCATCCGAGGAGTTCCAGACCGCTGCCGAGGAGCTCGAGCGCTACACCCGCGACAACTGCGACCCGACGAGCTGAGGTCTCGAGCGGCATCCGTGGCGGGGTGGCGTCGCCGCCCCCTGTCTTTCGCCCACCGGAGTGCGCTGGCACGACTAGCCTCGGTCGGTGGAAGGAGCCCGACTTGGCACGTCCCCGGTACAAGCCCGTCACTCCCGACCAGAAGATCCGCGAGCTCCGCAAGGAGTTCAAGGCGATCCGGAAGGAGAAGGAGGAACCGGGTCCGGAGCGTGCGAAGAAGCTGGCGTCGTTCGTCCGCGAGGCTCATCTCGAGCGTCAGCTCAACATGTCGATGCACGCGGGCAACCTCTGTCTCGAGGAGGACCCGGACCCGCCGTCGCTGCTCATCGGCGCGTACCTCCCCGACGACCTCGACGACCCCGAGGACCGCCTCCGTGCCCTGGCCGACCTCCAGGAGCTGTCCCGCTACCTCGACAGCAGCGAACTCGAGTCCTTCACCGAGGACGCCATCGACAAGGAGGCCAAGCAGTGGGTGAAGGAGGCCGACGACGCGGCCGAACGCCACCGCATCCGCCGGCTGGCGTCCATCTTCGACCGCGAGTTCGCCGACAACATCCGCGACGAGATGCGCTTCCTCGGTTGAGCATCATCGGGAGGAACACGCACAGGCCCGATCGATGATCACGCTCCAGGACGTCGTACGCGCCGCCGAGCGACTCCATGGCGTCGTCCACCGCACGCCGGCCGTGACCTCGTCGACCCTCGCCGACCAGGTCGGGGCACGCGTCCACGCGAAGGCCGAGAACCTCCAACGCGTCGGGGCGTTCAAGTTCCGGGGGGCATACAACGCGATCGCGGCCCTGCCGGCTGCGGAGCGGCAGCGGGGGGTGTTCACGTACTCGTCCGGCAACCACGCGCAGGCGGTGGCCCTGTCCGCCCGCCTCCAGGACACCCGGGCGACGATCCTCATGCCGGAGGACGCCCCGCCCATGAAGCTCGCGGCCACCGAGGGCTACGGCGCCGAGGTGATCCGCTACGACCGGTACGGCGAGGATCGTGCCGCCCTCGGCGAACAGCTCGCAGAGGAGCGGGGCATGGTCCTGATCCCGCCCTACGACCACGAGGACGTCATGGCGGGTCAGGGGACGGTCGCACTGGAGCTGGTCGAGCAGACGGGCGGACTCGACGTGCTGGTCGTACCGGTGGGGGGCGGTGGACTCATCTCAGGCTGTGCCGCGGTCGCCGCCGCTCACCACATCCGGGTCGTGGGGGTCGAACCAGACGAGCGCCCCGCCGCCCGCCGCGCGCTCGAGGAGGGCCACCCGGTGGAGCTGCCGATCGTCCGCACCATCGCGGACGGCCAGCAGACCCCGTCGATCGGGGTCCGGCCCTTCGAGGTGATCGAACGACACGTGGCCGGCGTCGTCGGTGTGAGCGACGACGAACTGGTCGCTGCGATGCGCTTCGCATTCGAGCGTCTGAAGCTCGTGCTGGAACCGTCGGGGGCGTCCGCCCTGGCCGCCGTGCTCGCAGAACGCCTCAGCGGGCTGGCGGCGGACGGCTCCACGCGCGTGGGCGTGGTGCTGTCGGGCGGCAACATCGACGTCGAGCGGTTCGCCGAGCTCGTCGGCTGAGACGCCGCCAAGCCGGCACGGTCCGCTGCCGTCATCGCCGCCGGTGGAGCGCGGTCAGGCGTTCCGCGTGCTCTTCTCGAGGAGTGCGTACACCTCGGTGGCGCGGTAGCGGCGGTGCCCGCCGAGGGTGCGCTGAGGCGACAGCTTGCCGGCGGTTGCCCACCTCGTCACCGTCTTCGGGTCGACTCCGAACAGCTTCGCCACCTCGCCGGGGGTCAGCAGCTCTTCTGCGTGCTCGGAGGGGGAGTCATCGGTCACCGGTTCTCCGTCCTCCCCCGTGTTGCCGTCAGCAGGGGTGGACGCCGTGTCGTGGCGCCGCCCCCCGGCCCGGCCGTCAGTTGGCCGAGCGCATGTCGCGGAGTCTACTCCAGCGACTTCGGGCGACCCCGTAATGGGCCGCCGCGCCGAGCTCGTCGCCGGCCTCGAGGCTCTCGACCGCCTGCCACAGATCCGCGCAGGTCGTGTCGCTCTCGAGCGCCACCACGGAACCGAGCGCGGAGATCCCGCCGTAGTCGAGCTCGATCAGGCTCGAGTCGTCGAACTCGTCCACCCAGTCGCCGAGCTCGACGAGATCCGCGAGCAGGGTGTCGGCGTGTTCGAGGTTCGCCTCGATCACGTCCATCACCCGCTCGAGGCGTTCGTGGGACTGCCCGGCAGAGGTGAGGTAGGTGAGGCTCGGCCCCCGCCCCTCGGGGGGGTTGCGGAAACGCCGCTCGCGCGGGGCGAACAACGCGAACCACTCGAACGGGACCGCCCACACCGACTCGAGGATGTGCGGGGCGCGGCGGGTGCCCTCGAGCTGCTCGAGGGTCTGGCGGACGTCGCCGTCGGGCAGGAAGGCGTCGACGAGCTGCCGCGGCACCTCCTGGCGGAAGGTGCGCAGGGCCGCGGCGGCGCGCAGCTCCAGCTCGAGCGGGCACACGTGGATCCGCTTGCCGACCCGACGCACGAACGCCACCTCGGGGGCGATACCCGTGGCGGCGCGGTTGCCTCCCAGCAGACGGGTGATCGACGCCCGCGACTCGGCCGCCTCGGCGTCCGCACGGGTCAGCCCGGAGCCGGAATCGACGTAGCTCTCCCACCACCCGCGCTCGAGCGCCGGGAAGGCGTCGAGCGGCTCGAACACACGGAGATACGCGCGCGGCACCATGGCAACGACCATACCGACGGACGTTCCTCGGACCGGGGAAGCTCTACCCTGGGAGTTCGACGACCGACGGGAGCCGGTACTCGTGAGTACGACCTTCGAGCACCTCGACGGACACGAGCAGGTGCTGTTCGGCAACGACCCCGGAACCGGGCTGCGTTGCATCATCGCGATCCACTCGACCGCGCTCGGGCCTTCCCTCGGCGGTACCCGGTTCTACCCGTACGGCACCGAGGAGGAAGCCCTCGTCGACGTGCTCCGGCTGTCGATGGCGATGAGCTACAAGGCGGCCTGCGCGGGGCTGGATCTGGGGGGCGGCAAGGCGGTCATCATCGGTGACCCCGAGACCGACAAGAGCGAGCCGCTGCTGCGCGCCTACGGACGCATGGTCGGATCGCTCGGTGGGCGCTACATCACGGCCTGCGACGTGGGGACCTACCCACGCGACATGGAGATCGTCGGCCGCGAGACACGGTGGGCCACCGGGAAGGATGTCGAGCACGGCGGCTCGGGCGACTCGGGAATCCTCACCGCCTACGGTGTCTACCTCGCCATGAAGGCGACCGCCCGCGAGGTCTTCGGGACCGACGACCTCAGCGGCCGCCACATCGCGGTGCAGGGCCTCGGCAAGGTCGGTCGCCGGCTCGTCGACCACCTCCTCGAGGAAGGCGCCAAGGTCACCGCGACCGACATCGACCAGGGCGCGCTCGACGCCGCGGCAGAGCGCGGCGTCGATCCCGTCGAGCCCGAGAGGATCTTCGACGTCGATGCCGACATCTTCTCCCCCAACGCGCTCGGCGCCGTCCTCAGCGAGGACACGATCCCGCGGCTCCAGGTCGGGGCGGTCTGTGGCGGGGCGAACAACCAGCTCGCCACCGTCGAGGACGCCGCACGCCTCCAGGAGCGCGACATCCTCTACGCCCCCGACTACGTCGTGAACGCCGGCGGCCTCATCAACGTCTCCGACGAGCTGCACCCCGGCGGCTACTCCGCGGACCGCGCCAAGCACAAGGCCCAGCACATCGACGACACCCTCGTCGAGATCTTCGAGGAGGCCCGCCAAGCGGGCAGCACCACCGAGATCGCCGCCGAGAAGGTCGCCGAGCGCCGGATGGCGAACGTCGGCCGCCTGCGCGGTATCTGGCTCCCCTGAGCCCGGGTCAGCTCGACCCGCGCCAGCCGTGGTGGACCCAGTCCGCGAGCTCCGGATCAACCAGCTCGGCGACCCGCTCGTCGTAGTGGGCTTCGTCCTCGGGGGTGAGGAGATCCCGCCACTCCTGCTTGCCGCCTGACCGGAAGAACCGTTCCGGATCCTTCCAGAGATCGAGCTCGCCGATCGGGGCGGAGTCCTGCGCCCGTTCGCGCATCCGCGACAGCGACGCCGCCTCCGCGAGCTCCTCCGCCCGTCGTCGCGACACCGGCAGATCGAGGATCTCGCCGAGCCGCACGATCTCCCCGACCAGGTCACGCTTCAGATCGGCGAAGTGGAACAGCGCGACGTTGTCGAGGTGACGCCGCTCCCAGCCGGTCTCGAGGTGGTGGAGCACCCACGCGAGATGGACGCCGGTGTGGCTGTCGCCCCGGTCGCGGTCCATCTCGAACCGGAACCAGGCGTCGAGCTCCTCCGGCACCTCGGTCTGAGGCAGCGACGCGAGGTAGTCCTCGCCCCGCACCTCGACGACCAGGTCCCGAACGGCGGGGAGATCGAGGTTCTCGATGTGATGCCACATCGAGAACGCGACGTCGCGGGGGTCACGACCCACCACGAGGTAGGTCACCCGATCGTCCCACGGCAGCGCGTCGAGCGGGGCGTGGGTCTTGATGAAGCGCCGGTGCTCCTGCGACTCGAACATCGCCCGTACCTCCTCTTGGGTCCGGGTGTTCATGTCGAGCCAGGGGGACATGACGTTGAGCGGAGCCGGGAAGTCGGGCCCATCGAAGATCAGCAGCGCCACGAGCTGCTGCATCCAGGTGGTTCCCGACTTCGACGGCGTGCTGATCACGATGTCGTCGGGGCGGTACTCGAAACCGTCCCAGTTGGCCGTGTCGGCGATCCCGCTGCGGTACACCGCACGCTCCTCCGACCCCGAGGGGCCTGTGGTCCCGTCGTCGGCGGTGCTCATCCCGTGAGCTCCACTCCGTCGCCGTCGACGACCTCGCCGCAGACCCACGCCGCCACGCCCCGCTCCTCGAGGGCGTTGACAGCGGCCTCGGCCTCCGCCGGGGGGACGACCGCGACCATGCCGACGCCCATGTTGAAGGTCCGCCACATCTCGTCAGCGGCGACGGGGCCCCGCTCCGCCAGCCACGAGAAGATGGCGGGGCGCTCCCACGTCCCCGTGTCGACCCGCGCCCCGACGCCGTCCGGCAGCACGCGCGGGAGGTTGCCGGGCAGCCCACCGCCGGTGACGTGGCAGAGCGCGTGGACCTCGACGGCGTCGATGAGCGCCAGGCAGTCCAGCGCGTAGATACGGGTCGGCTCCAGCAGGGTCTCGCCGAGCGGCGCCTCGAGATCGTGGCGCTCGGTCAGGTCGAGGTCGTCGACGATCCGGCGCACGAGGCTGTAGCCGTTGGAGTGGATGCCGCTCGAGCCCATCGCGACCAGCACGTCGCCGGCTTCCACCCGGTCCGGCCCGAGGATCGCGCCCCGCTCGACCACCCCGACGCCGAAGCCGGCGACATCGAACTCGTCGGGACCGAGCAGGCCGGGATGTTCGGCGGTCTCGCCACCGACCAGCGCACAACCGGCCTGGAGGCAGCCCTCGGCGATGCCCCGCACGATCTCGGCGACCGCCTCGGGGTCGAGCTTGCCGACCGAGACGTAGTCGTTGAAGAACAGCGGTTCGGCACCGGTGACGACGAGATCGTCCACGACCATCGCGACGAGATCGATCCCGATCGTGTTGAGCGTGCCGAGCCGCCGAGCGAGATCGACCTTGGTGCCGACCCCGTCGGTGGAGCTGACCAGCACCGGCTCCTCGTAGCGGTCGACGTCGAGCTGGAAGAAGCCACCGAAGCCACCGATGCCACCCAACACCTCAGGCCGGGTGGACCGCTCGAGCGTCGCACGGAGCAGCTCGACCGATCGGTCTGCCGCGTCCAGGTCGACGCCGGCATCCGCGTACGACACCGTGTTCTCGGCTGGTGCGTCGCTCACCGTTCCCCTCTGTTCGACGTTCCTCATGGTTGCATGCCTGAGCATCGTGCCCGAAGTGAGCGCCGCACGGAACCTCCGCCCCGTCGACCGCGTCCGACAGGATGAGGGAGGACGACGATGAAGTTCACACAGACGGTTCCGCTGGCCGTGTTGCTGGTCGCCGCACTGCTGGCTGCGGGCTGCGGGGAGCTGTTCGGGGCGGTGTCCGGCCCGGCCGGGTACCTCGGTCAGTGGGTGCTGGTCGACAGTTCGGTCGACGGCGCCCCGATCGACGTGCCCGACGATCGTCGCATCACACTGACCATCGAGGAGGAGCAGCTCGGCGGGACCGCCGCGTGCAACAGCTACGGCGGCGGACACGCCATCACCGGCAACTCGTTCCAGACCGAAGGCTTCATGATGACCGAGATGGCCTGCGAGCCCCAGGGAGCCATGGAGGCCGAGAGCCGCTACATGGCGGCGCTGTCGGCGGTGGACACGATCCGGCGGGAGGGTGACCAGCTCGTGCTCACCGGGCCTGGCATCGAGCTCACCTTCGACCCGGTCGCCCCCGTCGAGGACGAGGCCGTCGTCGGCACCCGGTGGGTGCTCGACACCCTGATCGACGGCGAGGTGGCCTCGTCCGTTCAGGGTGACGGATTCCTGCTGCTCCGCGAGGACGGCAGCCTCGACGGCTCGACCGGCTGCCGTGACCTGCATGGCCGTTGGGAGCTCAACGGGGACCAGCTCGTCCTGCCGCAGTTCGGGGCCGACGGCGACTGCGAAGCCGCTCTCCGCGACCAGGACAGCCACGTGATCGGCGTCCTCGAAGGGGGCCGGCTGGAGGTCGACGGGAAACGCCTGACCGTGACGGCTGACGGCGGCCAGGGACTCGGCTACCGCGCGGAGAACTGACCCGCCGCGGGCCTACTCGACGGGGCGGCCCTCGACGGCCTCGGCGGTCGGCTCGAACTCGAACTTGAACTGTGCGAGCTCCGCGTGCTCGCCGGGCACGGGGATCGGGTACTCGCCGTCCATGCACGCCCGGCAGAGCTCGGACTTCGGGGTCGGCGTGGCCGAGATCAGCCCGTCGAGGCTGATGTAGTGCAGCGAGTCCGCGTCGATGTAGTCGCAGATCTCCTGGACGGTCATGTCGGCCCCGATCAGCTCCGCACGGGTCGCCATGTCGATCCCGTAGTAGCAGGGATGCTTGATCGGCGGGGCGGTGATCCGCAGGTGGACCTCGGTCGCGCCCGCGGACCGCAGCATCTCGACGAGCTGCCGGGACGTGTTGCCGCGGACGATCGAGTCGTCGACGACGACCAGCCGCTTGCCGTCGATGATCTCGCGAACGGGCGACAGCTTGAGCCGGATCCCGAGCTGCCGCAGCGACTGGGTCGGTTCGATGAAGGTGCGGCCGACGTAGCGGTTCTTGACGAGCCCCTCGGCGTAGGGGATGCCGCTGGCCTCGGAGTAGCCCGACGCCGCGGCGGTCCCGGAGTCGGGGACCGGGATGACCACGTCCGCGTCTGCGGGCGCCTCACTGGCCAGTACCCGCCCCATCTCGCGTCGGGCGGCGTACACGCTGCGGCCGTGCTGGCGGTGGTCGGGGCGGGCGAGGTAGACCCACTCGAAGAGGCATTCCTTGGGGGCGGCCGGGGCGAAGCGTCGGCTGCGCAGCCCGTGCTCGTCGATCGTGACCACCTCGCCGGGCTCGACGTCGCGGACGTAGGCGGCACCGACGATGTCGAGCGCCTCGGTCTCCGACGCCACCACCCATCCCCCCCGGTGGAGCCGCCCGATCGTGAGCGGCCGCACGCCGGCCGCGTCCCGGAAGGCGTGGATGCGTTCCTCGTCCATCACCACGGTGGAGAACGCCCCGACGAGGTCGGGGGCGATCCCCACGATCGCCTCCTCGAGGGAGACGTCGACCTCGCGGGCCAACAGCTCGGTCATCAGCTCGGAGTCGTTGCTCGGCTGGACATCGAGCCGGCGGGCCAGATCCGCGGTGTTGACGAGGTTGCCGTTGTGCCCCAGCGCGATGCCCCCGCCCGTCGGGGTCTCGCGGTACTGCGGCTGGGCGTTGCGCCACGAGCTCGAGCCGGTGGTCGAGTAGCGGGTGTGGCCGATCGCGACGTGGCCCTGGAGCGCGGCGAGGTTGGAGTCGTGGAAGACCTGGTTCACGAGCCCCATCTCGCGGTGCACCACGATCCGTGACCCATCCGAGGCAGCGATCCCCGCCGACTCCTGCCCGCGATGCTGGAGGGCGTAGAGCCCGAAGTACGTCAGCGCCGCGACGTCGTCACCGGGGGCGTAGACGCCGAAGACCCCACACATCTGCGCGTGCTCCTCCAGAGCGTGCCGGCAGTGTACGAACACCGCCGATCGTGGTCGGTCACCTGTCCCCAACACGGGCGGCCCGCAGCTTCGCGCGGCGTCGCTGCAGGTAGTTCCGCACCTTCGCACGGGTCCGCTCCGCGAGCTCGCGCTCGTCGTGGACGTCGTCGAGGAAGATCTCTGCGGTCGTCACGTCGTCTTCAGCTCGACGGTCGTTCGGGGCGAGGCGGGTGGTCCGGTCGGTCAACGAGGTGCTCCTCGGCAGATCGCGGCACCTCACCCGGCGTCACCGAAGGTATCAACGCTTGCTATTGCAAGCACGCCAGGGCGTTCACCGACTGACCGCCGTCGGGTCGACGGCCGCCGGTACCGCGTTCTCGTAGGCCTCGACGACCTCGCTCAGCCCGAGCGCGAGGTCGCCGATGACGATCCCCTGGCCCCCCACCGTGCCGATGTCGGTGATCGGAACCGCGGCGTCCTGACAGAGCTCTGCGAGCCTCGGGATGTTGGCGGCCGTCGCGCTGACGATCACCCGTCCGGGCGATTCGCTGAACAGCGACTGGACCAGCGGCACCTCGTCGTCGAGGTGGACATCGACGCCGACGTCACCGGCCACCGCACTCTCCACCAACGCGGTCAAAAGGCCCCCACCGGACACGTCGTGGGCGCTGCGGAGCAGCCCGGCCCTGGCCGCCTCGGCGAGCACGGTGCCGAGCGCTGCTTCGGCTTCGAGGTCGACAGGGGCGAGCGTGCCTCCGAGCGGCTCGCCGAGGAACCGCTGGAGCTCGCTGCCGGCCAGCCCGGACCGCACGGGCTCGCCCAGCACGAAGATCACGTCCCCCTGCCGCTGGAACGCCAGCGGGACCGCGTCCTCGGCACGGTCGAGGACCCCGAGGACGCCGACCACCGGCGTCGGGTGGATCGCGGTCAGCTCCCCCTCGTCGTCGCGGGTCTCGTTGTAGAACGACACGTTGCCGCCGGTGACAGGGATCCCGAGCGCCTCGGCCGCCTCGCCGAGCCCGGCGACCGCC
>JAWVZB010000087.1:0-12991 GCA_033722375.1 Nitriliruptorales bacterium
AGCGGCGACTCCAGCCCGTGAGGGCGGTTGGCGCAGGGGTAGGACCGCGACGAGTCGGACCCGCTACCGGTAACTTCCGTCGCATGCGACGGACCGATCGGTTCCGTCGCACTGCGCCGGAAGTTTCCGAGCGGCGCGAAGCAGACCGCTCCTAGGACGACTCCAACTTCGCCTTCATCACGTTCATGACGCCGCCCTCGAAGATCGACTCGAGCTGGTCGTCGGACAGCTCGTGCATGACGGTGAGCGTCTCGCCCTTGGTCACGTTCTCGACCTCGACGTCCTGACCCGACTGGAGCTGCTCGCGGAGGCCCGTGATCTTCAGGGTGTCGCCCTGGTCGATGCGGTCGTGGTCGTCGTAGTCCTTGAAGCGCAGGGGGACGACGCCGAAGTTGGCGAGGTTCTGCCAGTGGAGACGCGCGTACTCCTTGGCGATCACGAAGCGCAGACCGAGGTAGCGCGGCGCGATCGCGGCGTGCTCTCGGGAGCTGCCCTGGCCGTAGTTGGTCCCGCCGATGACGACGTGCCCACCTTCCTGGTCGCGGGCCTCGGCGGCACGCCGGGGGTAGGTCTCGTCGACGATGTCGAAGGTGAACTCGCTGATCTTGGGGATGTTCGACCGGAACGGCAGCACCTCGGTGCCGGCGCGCAGGATCTCGTCGGTGGAGATGTCGTCACCGACCTTGAGCACGACCGGCAGCTCGAGCTCGTCGGGGAGCTCCTCGAACTCGGGCAACGACTCGATGTTGGGGCCCTTGCGGAGCTCGACCTGGCGGGAGTCCTCGGGGGGAGGTGGCTCGACGAGCATCTGGGTGTTGATGATGATCTCGTCGGGCTCGTCGATCCGCGGGTAGTCGATCTCGTACTTGTTCGCGAGGTCACGCGGGTCGGTGATGACGCCCGTCAGGGCCGACGCGGTCGCGGTCTCGGGGGAGCAGAGGTAGACCTCGTCCTCCTTGGTGCCGGAGCGGCCGGGGAAGTTGCGTGGGACGGTGCGGACGCTGATCGCGTCGGAGGCGGGCGCCTGCCCCATCCCGATGCAGCCGTTGCAGCCGGCCTGGTGGAGCCGCGCTCCGGCGTGGAGGAGCGGGGTCAGGTAGCCCTCGGCGGAGAGGTTCTCGAGGATCTGGCGGGAGGTGGGGTTGATGTCGAACGACACGCGGGGGTGGGCCTGGGCGTCGGCGCGGCGGCAGATCTCGGCGGCGACGGCGAAGTCCCGGAAGCCGGGGTTGGCTGACGAGCCGATGTAGGACTGGGCGATCTCCTGGCCGGCGACCTCGCTGACGGGCACCACGTTGTCGGGATTGGAGGGCTTGGCGATCAGGGGCACGAGCTCGGAGAGGTCGATCTCCTCGTGCTCGTCATAGCCGGGGTCCTCGTCGGCGACCAGCTCGACCCAGTCGTCCTCGCGCCCCTGTCGGCGGAGGAAGCGCTTGACCTCCTCGTCGGACGGGAAGATCGAGGTCGTGGCGCCGAGCTCGGCACCCATGTTGCAGATGACGTGCCGGTCCATGCACGACAGCGCGTCGAGACCCGGTCCGTAGTACTCGATGATCTTGCCGAACGCCCCGTCGGCGCTGTGGCGGCGGAGCATCTCGAGGATGACGTCCTTCGCGGAGACCCAGTCGGGGAGCTCGCCGGTGAGCTTCACCCCCCAGATCTCGGGCATCTTGATCCGAAGCGGCTCGCCGGCCATGGCCAGCGCCACGTCGAGGCCTCCGGAGCCGATCGCGATCATGCCGATGGCACCGGCGGCCGGGGTGTGCGAGTCAGAGCCGGTCATCGTCTTGCCCGGCTTGCCGAACCGTTCCTGGTGGACCGGGTGCGAGACCCCGTTGCCCGGGCGGGAGTACCAGACCCCGAAGCGCTCGCAGGCGCTCTTCAGGAACAGGTGGTCGTCGGGGTTCTTGTGGTCCTCCTGGATGAGGTTGTGGTCCACGTACTGCGCGGACACCTCGGTCTTGACCCGGTCGAGCCCCATGGCCTCGAGCTCGAGCATCACGAGCGTGCCGGTGGCGTCCTGGGTGAGGGTCTGGTCGATCCGGATCCCGATCGGGGTGCCGGGTTCCATCTCGCCTTCGACGAGGTGGTCGTCGATGATCTTCTTCGCCACGCTGAAGCCCACGGCGTTCCCTCCGGGTCGGTTGGTCGCTGGCTTCGAACCTAGTCACGTCGCGACGGTCCGCGGCCCCCCATGGCCGTCCGGACGGTCACACAGCGGTCAAGGTCACGGCTGTCACTGCCGATGACTAGTGCTGACCGGATGAGGGGTAGCCCCGTGTGGAGCCAGCTCGGACCCATCGCGCGTCGCCGCGCGGAGCTCGGCGCGCTCGTCACCGACGCCCAGGAGGCGTGGAGTGACCTCGGCGCCCCGGACGGCTTCGTGGCCGGCGAGCTCGCAGCGCTGAGGCAACGACTGCAACACCAGCACGCCACCGTCGGGGTGTTCGGACTCATCAAGCGAGGCAAGTCGACGCTCGTCAACGCGCTCGTCGGCGCCGAGGCCTCCCGCATGCGCGCGGTCCCCGAGACGGCCGTGCCCGTGCGCGTAACCCACAGCGACTCGTCGTTCGCCCGGGTCCACCTCGTGGACGGCCGCGTCCTCGACGTGGAGCCCGACGAGGTCCACACCTACACCTCCCAGGCGGAGAACCAGGGCAACCGCCGGGGCGTGGTCATGGTCGAGCGGGGCGTGGACTCGCCGATCCTCGAGGGCGGGGTGGACGTGGTCGACCTGCCGGGGCTCGACGACGCCGAGGCCGACGAGACCTACACCCGCCGCACCCTCCAGCAGCTCGACACCGTCGACGCCGGGGTGGTCGTGTTCCAGTCGCCCCCGACCGTCAGCGGCACCGAGCTCGACTTCCTCCAGGAGGTCGTGAGCTCGCACCCCCGAAAGGTCGTGGTGGTCTGCAACTTCTATCCGCAGCACTTCGATGACCCCGACACCCGCGAAGCGGTCATGGAGTACACGCTCCGCCAGCTCGACTCCCGTGGTCTCGGTCGGATCGAGCTCGTCCCCGTGTGTGCGCTGCGGCTCTGGGAGGCGGCCCGCGACCGCGACCCCGTCCAGTGGGGCGAGGGCGGCGGCCACGAGCTGGACCGTGCGCTCGAACAGACACTCCTGCGTTCGCTCCGAGGCGGGTTGGTGCGGCAGTCGGGTCAGGACCTGGCCCGCACCCTCCAGGTCGCGCTCGGGCAGGTGGAGCTCCTCGAGCGCGCCCAGGGGCCCAACTCGGATGCGATCGTGGCCGCGCTCCACAAGCGGCTCGAGACCCCCGCCCAGAAGGCGGAGGGGCGCCGCCGACGGCTCGAGGGCGTGCGCATCCAGGCACGAACCATCATCCAGCAGGTGGTGCAGGCCTCCGAGCAGGGCATCACCGAGGCCGACTCCGTCGAGGACGTCCGGGTCGAGCTGGACCGCTTCCGCCGGGCGCTCGAGGTCCAGGCAGAGGAGGCCACCCGGGTCGTGCTCCGCCAGCTCGTCGACGACCCCCGGCGACGGGAGACCTTGCTGTCCGAGCTCGCGGACTGGCGCGACGGGGGCGTGCACGTCGAGGGCCGGGACACACCGGCGACCGCCGCGACCGCCAAAGGCGCCGCGGTCGGTGGTGTGCTCGGCGGTGCCGGCCTGACGCTGCTCGCGACGGCACTCGGCCCCGTCGGCCTCGTGGCCGGAGCGCTGGCTGGCTCCCTCCTCGGGCGCAGCGCCGCGAAGCAGCAGACGGTCCGAGCGGCGAAGGAGCAGGCGCTGGCGGCCATGGAGGAGATCGCCGACCAGGTGGTGGCCGACCTCGAGGACCGCACCGAAGCGGCGCTGTCCATGGTCGAGCAACGCGAGACCCGCCGCCACGAGACGTTCGACCGCGACCTCCAGGCCGTGCTCGAGCACGTCACCCACGGCAGCGACGCGTGGCGCGAGCCGGCCGCGCGGCTGCGCGAGCTGTGCGAGGACGCCGACGTGGTGCGGTCGGGCGCCCCGCGCCTGGCAGCCACGGGCTGACCTCACCGGGCGAGTCCGCGGTGCGTCAGAGGCGCTCGCGGATCCAGGCGATGTCGCCGGCCTGGTCACCGTCGTCGCCGTCCGGTGTCTCGACCACGACGTCGGCGCCGGCGGCGCGCACGACCTCCACGAGGAGCTCGGGATCGATCGTGCCGGCACCGAGGTTCTGATGGCGGTCACGCCCCGATCCGAAGTCGTCCTTGGAATCGTTGAGATGGACGAGGTCGATCCCGCCGGTGATGGCCGTCAGGCGCTCGACCGCGTCGTCGAGCTTCTCGCCGGCGGCGTGGGTGTGGCAGGTGTCGAGGCAGAACCCGAACGGCGTGCCGACGTCCGCGAGCTCGTCCCAGAGGCGCGCGACGGTGTCGAAGTAGCGCGTGACGGCGTTGTTGCCGCCGGCGGTGTTCTCGATCAGGATCGGCAGGTCGGTCTCGAGCCGCTCGAGCGTCTTCCGCCAGTTGGCCAGCCCCTCGGCGATGTCGTCGTCCTCGGGGAGGTGCCCACCGTGGACGATGACGCCCTCGGCACCGATCGACTCGGCCGCGCGGACCGTCTTCTCGAGGAGCTGCCGTGAGGGGTGGCGAACACGGTTGTTGGTGGTGGCGACGTTGATCAGGTACGGCGCGTGGACGTAGATCCCGACGTCGGATCCGCGCAGCTCGTCGGCGTCGTCGCGGACCTTGGGAGCCTTGTAGCTCTGCGGTGGCGACAGGAAGATCTGCACGACCTCCGCGCCCCGCTCTTCGGCGGCGGCGAGGGGGTCTCGACTCGAGACGTGGGCACCGATACGCATGCCGCGATGGTACGGGTGACCGCCCGGTGGGCAGACCGTCGCTGCAAGGCGTCTTTGCCGCGCCCCGACGTGGGTGGTTCCCTGCGGGACAACGCCTCCGCAGGAACCGACCCGTGCCGTCCATCCCAGCCTCCGACCCGAGACTCGACTTCATCGGCCGTCACATCGGCCCGTCCGATGCCGAGGTCGACGCGATGCTCGAGGCGGTGGGCTACGCCGACGTCGCCGCACTGGTCGACGCGGCGGTTCCCGGCGTCATCCGCAACGGCGAGGATCTCCACCTCGGCCGGCCGCACTCCGAGCCCGAGACCCTCGAGCTCCTGCGGGGGCTCGCCGATCGCAACGTCGTCCTGAAGAGCCTCATCGGGATGGGCTACACCGGCACGGTCCTCCCGCCGGTGATCCAGCGCAACGTGCTCGAGGATCCCGGGTGGTACACGGCCTACACGCCCTACCAACCCGAGATCAGCCAGGGGCGCCTCGAGGCGCTGCTGACGTTCCAGACCATGGTCATGGACCTGACCGGCATGGAACTGGCGAACGCGTCGCTGCTCGACGAGGCCACCGCAGCGGCCGAGGCCATGGCGATGCTCCACCGCGTGAGTCGCGGTGACCGGGAGCGGTTCGTGGTCGACCCCGACTGCCATCCCCAGACGATCGAGGTGGTCCGGACCCGCGCTCAGCCGCTCGGGCTCGAGGTGGTGGTCGCCGACCCCGCCAGCGCCGACCTTGACGGCGCGTACGGGGTGCTGGTGCAGTACCCCGGCTCGAGCGGGGAGGTCCGCGACCTCGGCCCGATCGTCGAGCGCTGCCACGCGAGCGGGGCGCTCGTCGCCGTCTCGGCCGACATCCTCGCGCTGGTGCTGCTGCGCTCACCGGGGGAGGTCGGGGCCGACGTGGTCGTCGGCTCGACCCAGCGCTTCGGGGTGCCCTTGATGTTCGGCGGCCCCCACGCGGCCTACCTGGCCTGCCGCGAGGACCACAAGCGGGCGCTCCCTGGGCGTCTGGTCGGGGTGAGCGTGGACGGGGCGGGGCGGACCGCGTACCGGCTCGCGCTCCAGACCCGCGAGCAGCACATCCGCCGTGAGCGCGCGACCTCCAACATCTGCACCTCCCAGGTGCTCCTGGCGGTGATCGCGGCCATGTACGCCGTCTACCACGGCCCCCAGGGGCTGGCGGGGATCGCCGAGCGGGTGCACCGGCAGACCGTGCACCTCCGGGACACGCTGGCCGCTGGCGGTGTCGACGCCACGAACGAGGTGTTCTTCGACACGTTGACGCTCGCGGTCGAGGGGCGTGCCGACGACGTGCTCGCGGCCGCCCGTGACCTCGGGTTCAACCTGCGGCGGGTCGACGCCGACCACGTCGGGGTCACGCTCGACGAGACCGTGACCGACGACGACCTCGAACTGCTGGTCCGGGCGTTCGGCGTCGAGGGGGGAGCGGGGGTTGAGGCCGGGGACGGCGACGTGCTCGACGGCTTCCGGCGCGACGACGAGATCCTGACCCACGAGGTCTTCCACGCGCACCGCTCCGAGACCCAGATGCTGCGCTACCTCCGCCGGCTCAAGGACAAGGACGTCGCGCTGGACCGATCGATGATCCCGCTGGGCTCCTGCACGATGAAGCTCAACGCGGCCGCCGAGATGATCCCGATCACCTGGCCCGGATTCACCGACCTCCACCCCTTCGCCCCGCTCGATCAGGCCGCGGGCTACCTCGAGCTCATCGGTGACCTCGAGGCGATGCTCGCCGACATCACCGGCTACGACCGCGTGTCGGTTCAGCCCAACGCGGGCTCGCAGGGCGAGTTCGCCGGGCTGCTCGCCATCAGCTCCTACCACCGCGATCGGGGCGAGGAGCAGCGCCGCTTGTGCCTGATCCCCGAGTCCGCCCACGGCACCAACGCCGCCAGCGCGGTGATGGCCGGCATGGAGGTCAAGGTCGTCGACTGCGACGAGGACGGCAACGTCGACGTCGACCACCTCAAGAAGCTCGTCACCGAGCACGAGGACCAGCTGGCGGCGCTGATGGTGACCTACCCGTCGACGCACGGCGTCTACGAGACCGCGATCCGCGAGGTCTGCGAGCTCGTCCACCAGCACGGCGGGCAGGTCTACCTCGACGGGGCGAACCTGAACGCGCTGGTCGGGGTCGCGGCACCGGGGGAGTTCGGGGCGGACGTGTCGCACCTGAACCTCCACAAGACGTTCTGCATCCCCCACGGTGGCGGGGGACCGGGCGTCGGTCCCGTGGCGGTCCGTGAGCACCTCGCCCCGTTCCTCCCCAACCACCCGGTCGTGGCCGAGGCGGGACCCGAGACCGGTCCGGGCCCGATCTCGGCCGCCCCGTGGGGGAGTGCCGGGATCCTGCCGATCTCCTGGGCCTACATCACCCTGATGGGCTCGGAAGGGCTGGCCCGCGCCACCGAGCTGGCGATCCTCAACGCGAACTACCTCGCCACGGAGCTGGCGGCGCACTACCCGGTGCTCTACACCGGCGAGGCGGGTCTCGTCGCCCACGAGTGCATCATCGACCTGCGCGACCTCCAGCGCGACACCGGCATCTCGAACGAGGACGTCGCCAAACGCCTCACCGACTACGGCTTCCACGCCCCGACCATGAGCTTCCCGGTGGCCGGCACGCTGATGATCGAGCCGACCGAGTCCGAGTCGAAGGACGAGCTCGACCGGTTCGTCGCGGCGATGGTGGCGATCCGGGACGAGATCGAACGGGTCGCGTCGGGGGAGTGGCCGGCCGACGACAACCCACTGGTCAACGCTCCGCACCCCGCCGAGGATCTGCTCGGGGAGTGGGACCACCCCTACTCGCGGGAGGAAGCCGCCTATCCCGTCGAGTCCCTGCGGGCGGACAAGTACTGGCCGCCGGTGTCACGCGTCGATCAGGCCTACGGGGACCGCAACCTCGTGTGTGCCTGCCCCCCGATGGACGAGTACCGCTGAGCCCGTGTCAGTGGCGGGACTGCTCGAGCCAACGCAGCAGCGTGCGCGTGGCTGCGCCGGTGCCCCCCGGCGAGTGGTGGTAGCGGGCCTTTGACGCCCAGGCGGGACCGGCGATGTCGAGGTGGACCCACGGCTCGTCGTCGACGAACTCGCGGAGGAACAGCCCTGCGATCGTGGCGCCGCCCCCGTTGCCGCGTCCGATGTTGTCGATGTCGGCGATCTCGGAGTCGAGGTTCTCGCGCAGGTCCTCCCACAGCGGCATGTGCCACATCGACTCGCCGGCGTCGTCGGCGGCGGTGAGCACCTGCCGGAGCAGGTCGTCGTCGTTGCTGAACGCGGCCATGGCGTAGTCCCCGGGCGCCCGCTGGGCCGCGCCCGACAGCGTCGCCACGTCGACGAGCGCGTCGGGGTCGTGCACGGCCGCGTAGCTCAGGGCGTCGGCCATCACGAGCCGCCCCTCCGCGTCGGTGTTCATCACCTCGACCGTGGTGCCGTTGCGGATGCGGATCACGTCTGAGGGTCGCTGGGCGTCGCCGGAGGGCATGTTCTCGGCCACCCCGCAGACAGCGACGACCGAGACGCGCAGGTCGAGGTCCGGCAGGACGCTCATCGCGCCGACGATGGCTCCGGCCCCGCCCATGTCGGCCTTCATGTGCTCCATGATCTCGCTGGGGCGCTTCAGCGAGATCCCGCCCGTGTCGAACACGATCCCTTTCCCGACGAGGTAGACCGTGGCGACCGCGTCCTCGACCTCGTGCCGGAGGATCAGCATGCGGGGCGGCCGCGACGACCCTCTGCCGACGGCCAGCACGCCGCCGCACTTCTCGTCTGCCAGCCGGGACTCGTCCCAGATCTCCACCTCGACCCCGTCCGGCATGGCGTTGGCCGCCGCCTCGCAGAAGCGCGCGGGGGACTTGTGGGCCGGAGGGGTGTTGACGAGATCGCGTGCGAGCGTGGTGGCGCGTGCGTGCGCGGTGGCGAGGTGCACGGCCTCCTCGGCTTCGTCCTCCAGCGCGGCAGGGACGGCCAGCACCACCTCGCGGAGCGCTGGCGGGTCTGGCTCGGAGCGGTGGTCGAGGTAGCGGTAGGCACCGAGCAGCGCCCCTTCCCCGGCGGCCCGCAGTGTCTCCGCGTCAGGGCTGACGAGCGGGAGCGCCATCACCACCGATGCGACGTCGCCCGCGAGCTGTCGCGTCGCGGTGCCGGCCGCCCGGCGGACCTGTTCCGGATCCAGCGAGTCCAGCCGCCCCAGACCGACCAACACCACCCGCTTGGCGGGCAGCCCTGCCCCGGCGAGCACCGACAGGTCCCCGACGTCCCCGCGGAAGTCCGCGTCGCGTGGCACCTCGTCGTAGCCGAGCGCATCGAGGGCAGCCCGTGCACCGGGCGTCTCGAACGCCCCGCGGAAGACGGGCACGACCAACGCGTCGGTCTCGATCTCCAACGGATCCTGGGAGGTGGCGCTGAGCTCGGGGAGGTCCACGGTGGAGGCTCCAGGGTCGGGGCGTGGGGGTTCGGGCGGGGCGTGTCAGCCTACGCGCCCCGCCGCATCGCGTTTCAGGCGGGGTCGGGACCGCCGTGCTCGGAGGTGTCCTCCCGCAGGGAGTCGAGCGCCTCCCGGAGTGCCGTCCAGTCCTCGTCGTCGAGGGTCAACAGCGCCGTGGCCAGCCGCCGTGCGTGCTCGGCATCGACGCCTGCGCCCCGCAGGCCGGTCATACAGGCGCGTTCGATCGCCCCCTTCGCGATGCCCGGAGCTCGCCGGTACTGGGCACGGAGCGTGGTGATCGTGCCCTCGTAGGACGCCACCTGCTCGGCGATCTCCTGGGTGCGCGCAGGGGTGAGGTCGGACAGCGCGGCGAGCACGGGCTCGACGTGCTCGCGGGTGTCCGCCGAGAGGCGTGCGAGGTGGGGTTCGAGGCGCTCGAGGTGGTGGCCCGGCTCGGGGCCGGGCTCGGTCGGGGCTGAGGTCGTCGCTGGCGGAGCGGTGGTCTTGTCGGCTTCCGCGACGTCGTCGCTGGGCGGGGAGACCGGGGGGAGCTCGTCCGTCGGGTCGTCCTCGGCCGCAGAATCGCTCGAGGCCGTGCCGATGTCCTCAGCCGCGGCATCGGCGTCGGGCTGGCTCGGGTCCGCTTCGACCTGCTGCAACGCCGCCGTGGTGACGAGCTCGTCCTCGTGCTCGCCGACGGGGTCGACGATGGCCCGACCCCTTGGTCCGCGCGGGGCTGGTTGTGCCCTTTGGGGCTGCGGCTCGGCTGGCTCGTCCGGCTCACCTCGCTGGACCGGGGTCGCCGATGCCGGAGCAGACGTCGGGGGAGCGGGCACCGGCATCTCGTCCGGCACGATCCTCTCGCCGCTGTCCGCTGGCGCCGGGGTGGGCGGGGCGCCCGCGTGCCCGGCGAGCTCAGAGAGCGGGTGCCCGTCGAGGGTCAGGGAGACCATGGCACCCAGCGACAGGAAGAGGGGCAGCACAGCGATCGCGCCGAGAGCGGCCACCACCACGACGGCGACCACGTTCGCCGAGCACGGCGCCCCGAGGAGCCGCTCCGTGGCGCAGTTGGCGTCCAGGAGGAACAACCTCGTAAGGGCAGTGATCCCGCCGACGAACCCGCCCGCGACGACGAGGAGACGCAACGCGGCTGCCGGGGGGCCGGGTCGTCGCCCCGCGACCTCACGCCACGTCTCCAAGGAGTGACGTGCGCCGCTGATCACGGCCCGACCCACGTCGGTCACACCGAGCCCGAACGCGCAGGCCGCGAGCCCGATCGTGACGGACGGGTGGAGGTAGCTCGCCCCGACGAGGCCGATGAGTCCTCCGGCGACCGCGGGAACGAGGGGCGATTCGGTCCGACGCCAGGCCTCGCGCACCGATCTCGGCAGCCGGGCGAAGTGTCGCGGCCAGCCCAGCCGGGCGACGATCATGTGCCCGGCGGCGAGCGCGATGATGACGGTCAGACCACCGGAGCTCGCGGCGGCAGTGAGCGGCCAGCGCAGCGGTGAACCCTCCGTGGTGGTCTCCCCGGGGTGGAGCGCCACGACCACGCCCGCCCACAGCAGTGCGACCAACACGACGCCGGCGAGGATCGAAGATCGATGGCCACGCCGCCACCGGCGCACGGCGCGGCGGAGGTCAGCGGGGGAGGGGGTGGAGTTGCTCACGGTGGGTGTGTACCCGCAGGACCGCCGCGCGTGCGACCCGGTGACCGCCACGGTCGGCGGTGTCCGGCCGAGGCCTCCCTCGCGGGCAGGGTTCGCGGAACCGACTATCACCGACATTGCGACGGTGTTACATCTCCTGTAAAGTCGTCACACCCGGCGTTGCTCGTCGGGCGACGAGCGGCCGAGCGTGCAACAGCGGAGCGAGACCGAGACCCGGATCCTCGATGCGACCCTCGAGGTCGGTGGCCTCTACGGCCTGTCGCGGCTCACCGTCGAGGACGTCGCCAAGCACGCCGATGTCTCGCGCCAGACGATCTACCGCTACTTCGGGGGCCGGGACGACCTGGTCACGGCGACGATCCTCCGTGAGGAGGAGCAGCTCATCGCACGCATGGCAGCGGCCGCGTCGTGCCATCGGTCGCTCCGTCCCGCGCTCGAAGCCGCGATAGGGGAGGCGCTGCGGGCCGCACGGCAGCACCCACTGCTGGACCGCTTGCTCGAGACCGAGCCGGAAGCGCTCCTGCCGTTCCTGACGACGGGAGCGGGTCCACTGCTGTCGGCTGCACAGGGTGTGGTCGAGGAACTGCTGCAGGACCGCGTCCCGCACCTCACCGACCGCGAGCTGCAGCTCGTCGCGGAGGCAGCGACGCGTCTGATCGTCTCCTACGCCATCAACCCGCCGTCGGACGACATCGACTCGACCGCGAGCGGGCTCGCCGATCTGATCGCCAACGGGGTCAAGTCCGAATAGGCCAGGCCAGACCACGAGAGGGAACGAGAGTGACCCAGCGCAACTACGCACTGCCGGTGGAGACCACCCACTGGGAGGTGAGGAACACGACCGAGGCCAGCTTCACCTGGACCTACGACAACGGTCGTGACCGCCTCCTCAACCTCTACGAGAAGGGCAAGGACAAGCAGTGGAACGCCCAGAACCGCATCGAGTGGTGGCGCGACATCGACGTCACTGACCAGGACGCGATGCCCGACGAGTACGTCCCGATCTTCGGCTCGCCCACCTGGGACAAGCTCAGCCGTCAGGAGAAGGACGAGGTCCGACACCACTACTCGGCATGGCTCAACAGCCAGTTCCTCCACGGTGAGCAGGGCGCACTGATCTGCTCGGCCAAGATCGTCGAGACCGTCCCGGATCTCGACTCGAAGTTCTACGCCGCGACCCAGACGATGGACGAGGCCCGACACGTCGAGGCCTACTCGAAGTACCTCAACGAGAAGCTCGAGCTCGCCTACCCCATCAACCCCCACCTCAAGGCGTTGCTGGACCAGACCATCAGCGACGAACGCTGGGACTTCACCTACCTCGGGATGCAGGTCATGATCGAGGGCGTCGCGCTGGCTGCGTTCTCGATGATCCGTGACTTCACCGAGGAGCCGCTCGCCAAGCAGCTGAACGCCTACGTCATGCAGGACGAGGCCCGCCACGTGGCGTTCGGCCGGTTGGCGCTCAAGGACGCCTACGAGAATCTCACCGAGAGGGAGCGCCAGGAGCGCGAGGAGTTCGTCGTCGAGGCGTCCTACCTCCTGCGTGACCGCTTCCTCGCCGAGGAGGTGTGGGAGAACCTCGGCTTCGACGTCGACGAGGTCGTGAGCTACGTCGACAAGCACCAGATGATGGGCGAGTTCCGTAAGGCACTCTTCAGCCGCGTGGTCCCGTGCGTCAAGGACATCGGGCTGTTCGGCCCGCGCGTCCAGGAGGCGTTCGTCGACATGGGCGTGATGCAGTTCCAGGACCTCGACCTCGAAGAGCTGTCCGACTCCGACGAGCAGATCGCCGAGGAGATGGAGGCGATGCTCGCCGCACGCAAGGAGGGCCGACCCTGGGACGGCGAAGGCCGCGGCACCCAGATCGGCGAGACCATCGTGGAGGGTGGCGCGGAGTAGCGAGCTCGCTCGAAGTAGGGAGGCCCGGGCACATGCCCGGGCCTCCTGATGCTGGGTGGGGGTCAGCCCTCGACGAAGCCGTGGTCCTGGAGCCACTGCGTGGCGACCTCGGCCGGATCCATCCCTTCGAGCTCGACCTGGCCGTTGAGCTCCAGCAGGGTGTCAGTCGTGATC
>JAWVZB010000088.1:0-12939 GCA_033722375.1 Nitriliruptorales bacterium
GCTGCTACCAGTTCAAGGACAAGCACGGCCGGGTCATCTACGTCGGCAAGGCGCAGTCGCTGAGGAGCCGGCTCGCCAGCTACTTCCAGGCGTGGCACCTGATCCATGCGCGGACCAAGGCGATGCTCGAGACAGCACGGTCCGTCGAGTGGATCGTCGTGGACAACGAGGTCGAGGCGCTGCACCTCGAGTACAACCTCATCCAGCGGCACCGACCGCGCTACAACGTCAAGTACCGCGACGACAAGAGCTATCCCTACCTGGTGCTGACGACCTCCGAGGAGGTCCCACGGGCACGCGTGAAGCGCGGCAAGGTGGCGAAGGGGGACCGTCGCTACGGCCCCTACGCCCACGCCTACGCGATCCGCGAGACGCTCGACCTGCTGCTCCGGGTCTTCCCGGTCCGAACCTGCTCGCAAGGTGTGTACGACCGTGCCGAGCGCACCGACCGGCCGTGCCTCTACTACCACATCGGTCGCTGCGCAGCGCCGTGCGTCGGAAAGATCGACGTCGAGGAGCACCGTGAGCTGGTCGACGGGCTGGCGGACTTCCTCGACGGCAACGCCGACCGGGTCCTCGAGCAGCTCGAGGAGGAGATGCACGAGGCCGCCGACGAGCAGAACTACGAAGCGGCGGCGCGACGACGCGACCAGCTGTTCGCCGCCCGCAAGGCACTCGCGAAGCAGCAGATGGTGTCTTCGACGGGCGAGGACTTCGATGCCGTGGCGCTGCACGAGGACGAGCTCGAAGCTGCCGTCCAGGTGTTCTTCGTGCGACGTGGCCGACTCGTCGGGCGGAAGGGATGGATCGTGGACAAGGTCGAGGACCTGTCCCTCCCCGAGCTGCTGACGTCCTTCCTCCTCCGTCTCTACACGGAGCGGGACGGCGATGTGCCACCGCAGGTCCTCGTTCCGGACCAGCCCGAGGACGCGGACGCGCTCGGCGAGCTACTGGCCGAGATGCGCCGCGAGCACCACGACGGGCCCGGCCGTCCGATCCAGCGGGTGCGGTTCCGCGTCCCGAAGCGGGGCGACAAGCGGGCCTTCATGGAAACCGTCGCCGAGAACGCCAAGGAGGCCTTCCACCGCAACCGGCTCAAGCGGGCGAGCGACTTCAACGCCCGGACCCAGGCTCTGAAGGAGCTCCAGGAGGCACTGGACCTCGATGAGGCACCGCTCCGTATCGAGTGCTACGACATCAGCCACCTCGGCGGCACCGAAGTGGTCGGCTCGATGGTCGTCTTCGAAGACGGCCTGCCGAAGAAGTCCGACTACCGCCGCTTCAAGCTGTCGCAGGACAAGAACGACGACGTGGCCGCCATGAAGGAGGTCGTCCGGCGCCGGGTCCGACGTCTGATCGCCGAGCACTCGGATCCGGTCGACGACGAGGGTCAGCCGCGGAAGTTCGCCTACCCGCCCAACCTGGTCGTGATCGACGGAGGTGTGGGCCAGCTCAACGCCGCGCTGGACGCGGTGGCGGAACTCGCCGACGAGCATGGCGAGGATCCATTGATCGGCGACGTCGAGTTCGTCGCCCTCGCCAAGCGGTTCGAAGAGCTGTGGCGCCCCGATACCGCGTCGCCGACGGTGCTGCCGCGCGGCAGCGACGCGCTGTACCTCGTGCAGCGAGTCCGGGACGAGGCCCACCGGTTCGCGGTCGCCTACCAGCGGAAGCGCCGCCGGAAGGCCGTGCGAGGGTCCGAGCTCGAGGACATCCCGGGGGTCGGCCCCACCCGGCGCAAGCGGCTGCTGCGCCACTTCGGTTCGGTCAAGGCGATCCGGGGAGCCACCGTCGAGGAGCTCACGGAGGTCGACGGCATCTCGCATACGATCGCCGAGACGGTCCACACCCACCTGACCACCGCCGCGCGCGAACAGGAGTCCGCGTGAACCTGCCTGGCGCCGAGGGTGACAGCACCACGGCGGAGGACCGGCCCGAGGTGATCATCATCACGGGGATGTCTGGTGCGGGGCGGACCCAGGTCGCCAAGATCCTCGAAGACCTCGGCACCTACGTCGTCGACAACCTTCCGCCGACGCTCGTCGACAAGGTCGTGGATCTGGCCTTCGGTCCGGGATCCAGCGTCGATCGCCTCGGTCTCGTCGCGGACGTCCGGGGTCGGGAGTTCTTCGGGCAGCTGGTCCAGTCGATCGAGACGCTGCGCGCGTCGCGGGCGTCGGTCCGGATCGTGTTCCTCGAAGCGAGTGACGAGACGCTCGTTCACCGCTACGAGGAGCATCGCCGGCGCCACCCCGCGGACGAGGGGAGTGGCCTGCTCGACGCGATCGAGCACGAGCGAGAGCTGCTCAGCGAGGTGCGCGGCATGGCTGACCTGGTGATCGACACTACGGACCTGAACGTCCACGAGCTGCGCGACCGGGTGGTGGATGCACTCGGGGAGGACGAGGCAGCGAACCTCCAGGTCCAGGTGGTCTCCTTCGGCTTCAAGCACGGCACGCCCCGAGACGCGGATCTCGTCATGGACGTGCGCTTCCTGCCCAATCCCCACTGGGTCGAGGAGCTCCGTCCCCATGACGGCCGGGACGACCAGGTGCGCGAGTACGTGCTGGGTCAGGCCAGCACGCAGCCGTTCCTCGAGAAGTTCAAGGCCTTGCTGGACACGGTCCTGCCGGGGTACGTGGCAGAAGGCAAGCGCTACCTGACGATCGCGATCGGCTGCACGGGCGGTCGCCACCGTTCCGTCGCCATCGCCGAGGAGATCGGGCGTCACCTCGAGGCGAGGGCCGACGTGCCGGTCTTCGTGGAGCACCGGGATCTGGACGATCAGTGACGGCGCTCATCGGGCCGGGTGACGGCAGCCGGGCGGTGGCGCTCGGTGGGGGGCACGGGCTCAACCGCACGCTTCAGGCGTTGTCGCACGTCGTCGATCACGTGACCGCGGTCGTGACCGCTGCCGACGACGGCGGCTCGTCGGGCCGCCTGCGGCGCGATCTGAACGTCGTCCCTCCCGGTGACATGCGTATGGCCCTCGCGGCTCTGAGCCCGGACGAGGGATTGGTTCGGCTGCTCCAGTACCGCTTCGACCGTGGCGAACTCGGCGGGCACAGCCTCGGGAACCTCATCATCGTGGCGTTGTCCGAGCTCAACACCGGAGATCTCGTGGCCGGGCTCGACGAGCTGGCCCAACTGCTCCAGGTGCGGGGGCGGGTGCTCCCGTGCACGACCACGCCCGTGACGCTGCACGCCGAGACGGTGAACGGGAGCATCGCCGGGCAGGTCGAGGTGGCCCAGACCCCCCGGGTACGGCGCGTGTGGCTGGAGCCGTCCGACGTCCCCGCGACCTCGGCCGCCGTCGACGCGATCCGCCGGGCCGATCTCGTCGTGCTCGGGCCCGGGTCGCTGTACACGAGCATCGTCCCGAACCTCCTCGTCGAGGACATCGGACGGGCCGTGGCCGCTTCTGACGCCCCGGTAGCACTGGTCGCCAACCTGCGGGAGCAGCCGGGGGAGACCGAGGGGATGGATCTCGCGGATCACCTCGAGGCGCTCCACGAGCACGTCCCCGGCCTCGAGCTGTCAACCGTGCTCGTCCACGACGGTCCCGACCCGTCCGGGCCCGGGAAGCGTCTGCATCTCCGCGCAGAGGAGCTCGCCCCCTGGGCCGGTGAGGTGACGGCGACCGACCTGCTGGACGGCGCCGACGGTCACGACCCACACAAGCTCGCCCGCGTCTTCGACCAGCTTCTCCGTGGCGCCTGACGCCGGCGCGAGCTTCACCGAGCGCGTTCGTCAGGAGCTGAGCCGCGCCCCGCTCGGCTCCCGGGCAGAAGCCCGCGCCGAGCTGGCTGGGATCCTCCATCTCGCCGGCTCGTTGCACCTCCGTGGCGAGGCCGATGACCCCGACCGACTGACGATCCGGCTGACGACGCGCTCGGGCTCCGTGGCCCGGCGGGCGTTCTCGCTGCTCGGGGAGCTGTACGGGCTCCGTCCGGTCTTGTCCGTGCGGGCGCCCGGCGGCGTCCGGGAGCGCTCGACCTACGGGGTGGCGGTCGAGGCCGGCGCTGCCGAGGTCGCGCAGGACTGCCACCTGATCGACGCCCAGGGTCGCCTGCTCCGAGGCTCGGTCCGGGCGATGGCCGACACTCGGGCCAGCGCGATCGCGGTCGTGCGGGGGGCGTTCCTGGCGGCGGGGAGCGTGTCGCAGCCAGGGAGGTCGCCACACCTCGAGATCCGGGCTGGCCGTCGCGAGCTCGCGGAGGAGCTCGCAGGGCTCGTGAGGGAGCTGGTGTCGGGTCATGCCGCTGCGGTGGCTGGCGAACCGCCGCGCGTCGTGGCGAAGTCCGGCGAGACCATCGGCGAGTTCCTGGCGGCGCTGGGCGCCAGCACCGCGTTCCTGGACTGGGACGAGCAGCGGTTGCGGCGATCGCTCCGGAGCGAGGCCAACCGGCTCGCCAACGCGGATGCCGCCAACCTCCGCCGCACGATCGCAGCCGCGACGAGCCAGACGAAGGCGGTCGAGCGAGTCGTCGCCGCGCTCGGTTGGGAGGAGCTCGCGGAGGACCTCCGAGACGTCGCGCTAGCCAGGATCGCGAACCCGAGCGCGTCGCTGCAGGAGCTCGCCGAGCTCTGTGGCGTGAGCAAGTCAGCGGTGCATCGTCGACTCCATCGTCTCGAGGAGCTCGCGGAGTCGCTCGAGTGACCCCGTCCGCACGGGCCCGTTGCGGGTGATCGGTGAGCAGCAGCGGCACTAGGCTCGCCACCATCGACCCTCATCTGAGCGAAGGACGACCTCATGGCTCTGCGTGTCGCGATCAACGGCTTCGGTCGCATCGGCCGCAACTACTTCCGCGCCGCGAAGAAGCACGGCGCCGACATCGACTTCGTCGCCGTGAACGACCTCACCGACAACGAGTCACTGGCGCTGCTGCTGAAATACGACAGCGTCCACGGCCGCTACGACGGCACGGTGGAAGCGGTCGGTGACGGCCTGAAGGTCGACGGGGACGAACTCAAGGTGCTCTCCGAGCGGGATCCTGTGGACCTTCCCTGGAGCGAGCTCGAGATCGACGTGGTCATCGAATCCACGGGCCTGTTCCGCAAGCGCGAACAGGCGGCGAACCACCTCGACGCTGGGGCCCGCAAGGTCATCATCTCCGCGCCGTCCTCGAACCCCGACACGACGATCGTTCTCGGCGCCAACGAGTCGAACTACGACCCGGAGAATCACGACGTCGTGTCGAACGCCTCGTGCACGACCAACTCCGTGGTGCCGATGGCGAAGGTCCTCCACGAGACGTGGGGCATCGAGCGCGGCCTCATGACCACCTGCCACGCCTACACCGCGGATCAGAACCTCCAGGACGGTCCCCACAAGGACAAGCGTCGGGCACGCGCCGCGGCCACCAACATCGTGCCGACGAGCACCGGCGCGGCCAAGGCGACCTCGCTCGCGCTGCCGGAGCTCGAAGGCAAGCTCGATGGCATCGCGCTGCGTGTCCCTGTCCCGGATGGCTCGGTGACCGATCTCGTCGTGGTGCTCTCCGAGGAGGTCAGCGCCGACGAGATCAACGACGCCTTCCGGACCGCTGCCGGCGGCGAGCTGTCGGGCATCCTCGAGTACTCGGACGAGCCGCTCGTGTCCTCCGACATCGTCGGCAACCCGCACTCGTGCATCTTCGACTCCGGGAAGACGATGGCGCAGGGGAACCTCGTCAAGGTCCTGGGCTGGTACGACAACGAGTGGGGCTACTCCAGCCGCCTCGTCGAACTGACCACCTACATCGGCGACCGGCTGTAGCGCGTGCCCGCGATCCTCGACGGCGTACCGACGCTCGCCGACCTCGACGCATCGGGACGCACCGTCTTCCTGCGTGCTGACCTGAACGTCCCGTTGGCGGGACGCGAGGTCGCTGACGAGCTGCGCATCGAGGCCTCGCTCGAGACCATCCAGGAACTGCTCGAACAGGGCGCGGCGGTCGTGCTGGCGTCGCATCTGGGGCGCCCCGGTGGCGACGCGACCGCCCGGCTGTCGCTGCGCCCGGTCGCGGAGCGGCTCGCGGGGCACCTCGACCGCGAGGTGCAGCTGTCCGAGGACGTCGCCGGCCCCGATGCGCGCTCCCGGGCCGCACAGCTCGGGGCGGGCGAGGTGCTCCTGCTCGAGAACCTGCGGTTCGATCCGGGCGAGAAAGCCAACGACGAGGACTTCGGCGCGGCGCTCGCGGGGCTGGCGGACGTGTACGTCGACGACGCGTTCGGTGCGACCCACCGGGCCCACGCGTCGATCGTGGGCGTGCCGGCCCATCTGCCCGGCTACGCCGGCCGGCTGCTGGAGCGGGAACTCACCGTGCTCGGGCGACTCCTCGAGGACCCGCCCCGTCCCTACGTCGCCGTGCTCGGCGGCGCCAAGGTGAGCGACAAGCTCGGTGTCCTCGGCAACCTCCTCGAGCGGGTCGACGCGGTCGCGATCGGTGGCGCGATGTGCTTCACCTTCCTGCGCGCCGAGGGCTACGCGACCGGGTTGTCCCGTGTCGAGGAGGATCAGGTCGACGCGGTCGGCGAGCTCGTCGAGGACGCACGTGAGCGGGGCGTGGACGTACACCTCCCGATCGACATCGTCGTCGCCGACGAGTTCGAGGAGCAGGCCGACGCCCAGACCGTCACCGTCGACGCGATCCCCGAGGACCGCCTGGGGCTCGACATCGGCCCGAAGTCGAGCGACCACTACGCCGAGGTCATCCGAGCGGCAGGCTCGGTCTTCTGGAACGGCCCCATGGGTGTCTTCGAGTGGGAGCGGTTCGCCAACGGGACCGAGACCGTGGCGGCGGCCATGGCTCACTCCGAGGGATGGACCGTCGTCGGCGGGGGCGACAGCGCCGCCGCGATCCGCAAGCTCGGGTACGACCGCGATGTGGCCCACGTCTCCACCGGGGGAGGCGCCGCGCTCAACCTCCTCGAAGGTGTGGACCTCCCCGGGGTGGCCGCGCTCCGACGCTGAGCACCAGCGCCCCGTAGACCGGGATCCGGCTGACGAGCGCTGTGCGCGCCCCGCTTCCCTTCCGTCCGCGACTCGCGTATCGTGCCGGCTGTTCTGCTGTCACCGGCCGTGGAGGTGAACCGATGAGGATGCTCCAGATCATCATCAGTGCCTCTGCGCGCCGTCGTTCGTTCCGTTGCGCTCCAGGGGCACTCGTCAACAGCGCCCCCGTCACGTCCACCGGCACCAGCTGACTCGCACGACCGCCGAGACGTGACGCCGCGCGATCCGCGCGGCGTCGTTCATCTTCCGGGACGAACCCATGACACCAGAACCCGTTGAGTTGCCACGCAGTGCCCTCGCGGTCGTCCGCGAAGGCCTGTCCCTGCTCGCCCGCTTCATCCGCCGCGAGCCGAAGGCCTACGCCATCGCCGCCTTCGGGGCGATCGCCTTCACCTCTGCGATCGTCGCGTCGGCCTACGTGATCGGACTCGTCACGGACGAGGTCGTGATCCCCGTCCTGCGTGACGGCGCCCCGCTCGGCAACGGGGTCCGCTGGGCGGTGACCCTGATCCTCGCCGTGGCGGTGTGGAAGACGATCGGCATCGTGATCCGCCGCAGTGCCGCCGGATGGCTGCAGTTCCGCAACCAGATGCGCCTCCAGCAGGAGCTCGTCGGCCACCAGTTCGACCTGACGCTGCGCTGGTACGGCAGCCGCGCCACCGGTGACCTGCTGTCGGTGGCGGAGAGCGACGCGCGGCAGGCGACCTGGGTGCTGGCGCCGCTGCCGTTCGCGACAGGGGTCGTCTTCCTGCTCGTCGCGTCCTTCGGGTTGATCCTCTGGACCGACCCGTGGCTGGCCCTGGTCGCCGGGGTGCTGATCGGGGCGGTGATGTGGATCGACGTCCACGGCAGCTGGGTCATGTTCCACGACTTCCAGGAGGCGCGACGGCGCACCGGGCGGGTGAGCGACATCGCTCACGAGTCCTTCGACGGGGCACTGACCGTCAAGGCGCTCGGTCGAGAGTCCTACGAGGGCGACCGTTTCGAGGCGGCGTCGTTCCACCTCGCCGACCAGTTGATCGACGTCGGCCAGACCTGGGCGACCTACCGCTCGATCACCGAGGCGATGCCCTTCCTGACGACGATCGCGGTCGTTTTCGTCGGGACCTGGGAGATCTCGGTGGGCGCGCTCACCGTGGGGGAGCTGGTGCGTGTCGCTTACCTGCTGTCCCTGCTCGGGCTGCCCGTGCGGATCATCGGCTATCTGATGTGGGACCTCGCCGAGAGCGTGGCCGGTGCGAGGCGGGTCGACGAGGTGCTGGCCGTCGATGACCGCGTGCGCTACGGCGGGCTGCCCGCGGCCGCGGTCGACGAGCCCTCCGCCGTACGGGTCCAGCACGTCGACTTCGCCTACGACGAGGGCTCCGTGCTGCAGGGCGTGGATCTCGACCTCCCGGCTGGAAGGAGCCTCGCGGTCGTGGGCCCCACCGGTAGCGGGAAGACCACACTCGTGCGGCTGCTCGCGCGACTCTGGGACCCCGACACCGGCACCGTCGGTCTCGACGGTCGTGACGTTCGGGACCTCGAGCGGGGCGCCGTCGCGGCCGAAGTGGCGTTCGTCGCCCAGGAGACGTTCCTCTTCGACGACACCGTCCACGGCAACATCGCGCTGGGCCGGGACGTCACTCGTGACGACGTGGCGGCCGCGGCGCAGCTGGCTGGGGCCCACGAGTTCATCGCCGTGCTGCCAGACGGCTACGACACCCGGGTCGGCGAGCGGGGCACCACACTGTCCGGCGGGCAGCAGCAGCGGGTCGCCCTGGCTCGGGCCCTGGTCCGGCGCCCGCGGGTCCTGATCCTGGACGACGCCACCTCTGCGCTCGACCCGTCAGTGGAAACGCGCATCCTGCAGGGACTCACGGCGGCCGCGCTGCCCTCGACCCTCGTGGTGGTGGCCTACCGGCGCTCGAGCATCGTCCTGGCCGACGAGGTGATCTACGTCGAGGACGGGCGCGTCGTCGCCCACGGCACCCACGACGAGCTGCTGCGGAGCGAGGCCGGCTACGTCCGTCTGCTCGAGGCGTACGACCGCGAAGCCGCAGGACGAGCTGACAGCACGATCGGAGGTGGACGATGAACGGCGCAGAGACCCACGAACGGACCGGCAACCTGCTGGTCGAGCTGGCACGAGCCGCTCGCACCGCGCCCGCCCTGACGCGCGGGCTCGGGCTGACGCTGGTGTTCGCGGCCATCGGGACGGCGGGCAATCTGGTCGTACCCATCGCCGTCCAGCGGATCCTCGACCAGCAGATCCTCTCGAGCGGTCCGATCTCGATGCCGGCCGTCGCCGGGCTGCTCGGCTTCGCGGCCCTGGGCCTGGTGCTCGCTGCCGTGGCCAACCGCACGGCGCTGCGCCGCCTCGTCGTGGCGGCCTCCGAGGGGCTCGCCCAGCTCCGCACCGCCACCTTCCGGCACATCCACGACCTGTCGGTGCTCCACGTGGAGGCCGAGCGTCGCGGGACGCTGGTGTCGCGGGTCACGTCCGACATCGCCGCCATCAACGACTTCCTCGAATGGGGTGGCGTCGGCATGATCATCGGGTCGGCCCAGATCGCCCTGACCATGGCGGTCATGCTGGCCTACGAGTGGCGGCTCGCGGTGCTCGTCGCCGTCGGCGCCGCGACCTACGGGGTCATGCTCCTGATCTTCCAGCGCGTGCTCCGCCGGGCCCACGACCGGGTCCGGACCCGTGTCGGCGAGTCCCTCGCAGCGATCAGCGAGGCGATCGTGGGCCTTCCCACGATCCGTGCGTTCGGGGCCGAACGGCGCTCGATGGATCGCTTGGGCGGGGCGCTCGACCGTCAGTTCCGTGCCGAGCTCCGCGTGTCGGTGCTCGGGGCGGTGATGTTCTCCTCCGCCGAGCTGTTCGCGGCCTCCCTCACCGCAGCTGTCGTGGCCGCCGGGGTGTGGTTCGGGGCCGGCTGGACCCTGACCGCCGGCCAGCTCGTCGCCTTCCTCTTCCTCGTGACACTGTTCATCGATCCGGTGCAGACCCTGGTCGAGGTGATGGATGCCGCACAGTCGGCGGCAGCCGGAGTCCGTCGGGTGCTGGAGGTGCTCGACACCCCCAAGGAGGTCGCCGACCCCGTGGATGGCGTCGCGTTGTCTCCGGGCCCGATCGACGTCGCCTTCCAGGCCGTCCGGTTCCGCTACCCGACCGGCGAGGACGTGCTCCACGACGTCTCCGTGAGCCTGCCGGCCGGCAGCCGCGTGGCTGTCGTCGGCGAGACCGGGTCGGGCAAGACCACCTTCGCGAAGCTCCTGGTCCGGCTGCTGGATCCTGCCGCCGGCCGCATCCTCCTGTCCGGGGTAGCGGTGGACCGGATCGCCTTCGCGTCTCTGCGGTCGCGGGTCGCGTTCGTGCCACAGGCGGGGTTCCTCTTCGAAGGCACCATCGCCGAGAACGTCCGCTACGGCCGTCCCGGTGCCAGCGACCAGGAGATCCGGCGCGCGTTCGAGGAACTGGAACTGGCGGACTGGATGGGACAACAGCCCGCCGGTCTGGCGACCGAGGTGGGCGAGCGGGGCGGGCGCCTGTCGGCGGGGGAGCGCCAGCTCGTGGCGCTGGTTCGCGCCTGGATCGCCGACCCCGACCTCTTGGTGCTCGACGAGGCGACCTCCGCCGTCGACCCGTATCTGGATGTCCGACTGCGGCGGGCGATGGAGCACCTGACCGCCGGGCGGACCTCGGTGACCGTCGCGCACCGGCTGTCGACCGCGCAGGTCGCCGATGTCGTGCTCGTGTTCGACGACGGACGGATCGTGGAGTCGGGGACGCACACCGAGCTGGTCGAGCGGGGCGAGGTGTACGGGCGGTTGTGGGCGGACTGGTCGCGCACCGCAGCCGCTCACTAGCGTCGGCAGCAACGTCCCCCCACCGCCGCGACGAGGAGACGACCGTGGCAGACCGGCAGCCGATCATGGCCGGCAACTGGAAGATGCACAAGGATCACCTCGAGGCGATCCAGCTGGTGCAGAAGCTCGCGTACCACCTCGACGAGCGCGACTACGAGGGCCAGGACGTGGTGGTCTGCCCGCCGTTCGTGTCGTTGCGGTCGGTGCAGACGCTGATCGAGTCGGACCACCTGCCGATCGGCCTGGGCGCCCAGAACTGCCACTGGGAGGACGAGGGCGCGTTCACCGGCGAGGTGAGCCCGTCCATGCTGGCTCGTCTCGACGTCACCTACGTGATCTGTGGCCACAGCGAGCGGCGCCACTTGTTCGACGAGTCGAACGAGGTCGTCAACCGCAAGCTCAAGGCCGTCCGCACCCACGGGATGGTGCCGATCCTCTGCGTGGGGGAGACCCTCGACCAACGCGAAGAGGGCCGAGCGCAGGACGTCGTGTTCGACCAGCTCGACGGGAGCCTGGCAGGGGTGTCCATCGACGACCCCGCAGAGCTGGTGGTCGCCTACGAGCCGGTCTGGGCGATCGGGACCGGCAAGACCGCCACCCCGGACGACGCGCAGGAGATGTGTGCCGCGGTCCGGGGCAAGCTCGCGCAACTGTTCGGTCAGGACACCGCCGACGGCATCCGGGTGCAGTACGGAGGCAGCGTCAAGCCTGGCAACGTCCGCGACCTCATGGCCGAGGCCGACATCGACGGGGCGCTCGTCGGCGGGGCGAGTCTCGACGCCGACGACTTCGCCCTCGTCGTCGGGTGGCGACGGTGAGGGCCCGCGGGAAGCCAACCGTGCGCTCAGCGCGCACGGTTGAGCAGCTCGCGGTTGGCGTGGGTCCGAGGTCCCATCACCTCGACGGGCGGCCAGCGACCTACTACCGGGGTAGTGAGGGCTGTTTCGCGTGGAATCGCCCCGCCAGCGGCGTGAGCGGTGACCGCGCGGATACGGCGTGAGCGTTGTGGACCGTTGCACGAGCCTCTCCTACCGCCGTAGTATCCGCGGCAACCGCCCCTTCTGTTCGACCACTGTTCGTGCGTCGGCGAAGGGTGCGGGAGACCCGGGACACCCCAACAACAAGGAGAAACCTTGAAGGGCTTGCGTACGCCGAAGTGGCGCACGCTCGCCGCCGTCCTGGCCGCTGCGATGATCGCAGCCGCCTGTAGTAGTGACGATGGCGAGCCCGCTGACGACGTGACCGCGACCGACGGTGAATCGCCAACTGATGGCGGCACCGACGGTGACGGCAGCGCCGGCGGAGAATTCACCTACCAGACCGGCATCTTCGAAGAGCCGACCACCGACAACTTCTGGGCCTATTACGACCCGGACAGCTCGGTGTGGAACGGCTACATCCTCGGCGGCACGACGTGTTCGCTGTACACGCTGCTGTTCCCCGACGTGGAGATCATCTCGGGGATCGCGAACGAGGAGCCGCCGCCGACGCCTGAGGGTGATGGTCCGTCGACCGTGACCGTCACGATCAAGGACGGTGTGCAGTGGTCGGACGGCGAGCCCGTCACGGCGGAGGACATCGTCTTCACCTACAACACCGCACGCGACCTGACGCTGGGTGGGAACTGGCTGTCTGCCTACCCCTACCCGTCCGAAGAGGGTGGCGACGCGACCGTGATCGAGAGCGTCGAGGCGCAGGACGAGTCGACGGTGGTGTTCACCTTCAACAACAAGCCCGGTCTGGGCATCTGGCCCAACCAGGTCGGTCTCGCCCCGATCATGCCCGAGCACTTCTGGGCGGACACGGTCGAGGAGGCCAAGGGCTCCGAGGACGCGGCGACGACGCTCTACGAGGCGTCCGGTGCCGATGCTCCCTCGTGTGGTCCGGTGATCTTCGAGGAGATCGAGGCGGGTGCGTTCGCGCGTGTCTCGGCCAACCCCGACTACTACGACTCGGGCACGACCTACTCCTACGACGCGTCCGGCGGTGGCGAGTTCACCGAGGGTCCGTACTTCAGCGAAGAGGTCTTCTCGCTGTACGGCGGGCAGGACCCGGCCGTGCTGGCGCTGCAGCAGGGTGAGGTGGAC
>JAWVZB010000089.1:0-12746 GCA_033722375.1 Nitriliruptorales bacterium
AGGTCAGCAGGGTGGCACGGTCGGAGCCGATCAGCCGGCACACGTTGGTCAAGAAGATGTCGAGCGGCAGCCCCTCCACCGCCTCGCACACGCCGCTGCCGATCACCCGTCCCAGCTTGCGCACCGCTCGCGCTACGAACTTGTCCGCGGCCTGGACGAACTCGACCGCCGCAGCCAGATCAGCCGCCAGCTCACCCACCGGCGGCACCGCCGGCGGCTCGGAAGAAGTGGTGGAGGTCTGGTTCGAGGTCATGCAGCCACTCTACGTGGGGGGTGTGACATGTCCCGAACTGGTGTTCGCCCACCTGTGGACAACCCGGATCAGGCGTCGTCGAAGTCCCTGACCGCCTCGTAGAGGAAGCACGAACGGCAGTCGTCCAGCTGCTCGGCGCGCTCGACCTCCCACGTCTCGCCGGTCTCGAACACGGCCTCCTCGCCGTGATCACAGAAGACGTGCAGCAGGTCGGTGTCGGACGCCTGCGGGAAGGGGTTGCCGTTGTTGTCCGTGACGAGGCGGACCTCAGCACCCTTGGGCAGTCCCCTGGACGGTGCCTTGATTATCCGGTCGTGGGGCCGCAACTCCCGGGTCGCGATCCTGACGACCCCATCCCGTTCCACGAGATCCTCCATCATCGCGCCTCATGAGCAGCCTAGAGGTCGCTGCCGGGGATCTGAACGAATCGTCTGGGCACTACCCTCGCGCGATCCATGGTGGACATCCCCGACGACCTCGACCGCGACCGCGGCAAGACGCTGCGCGCCCCGATCATCCTCGACCTCCTGGACGAGGAGCTCCCGGACGCCGAGATCGCGCTCCAGTACCGGGACCGCTGGCAGCTCCTCGTCGCCACCATCCTCTCCGCGCAGGCGACCGACGTGAAGGTCAACGAGGTCACGCCGACCCTCTTCGAGGAGCTGCCGGACCCGGAATCCACCGCCGAGGCGAGCCGCGAGGAGATCGAGGAGCTGATCAACTCGCTCGGCCTCTTCCGTCAGAAGGCCAAGAACATCCAACGGTCGGCACGGTTGATCCTCGAGCGCCACGGCGGCGAGGTCCCCGACACCATGGAGGAGCTCACCGAGCTGCCCGGGGTGGCGCGGAAGACCGCGAACGTGGTGCTGTCGAACGGGTTCGGGAAGAACGAGGGCGTGGTCGTCGACACGCATGTCAAGCGGCTGTCGCGGCGCTTGCGGTTCACGAAGCACGAAGACCCCAAGAAGATCGAGCAGGATCTGATGCGGCTGTTCCCGCAGGAGCGGTGGCTCGACGTGGCGGACCTGTTGATCCACCACGGACGGCGCACCTGTTCGGCACGCAACCCCGAGTGCGAGGACTGCGTCATCGAGCCGCTGTGTCCCTCGAGCCAGGTGGCGGGGCGCAAGGACAAGGCGTGAGCACCGGGGCGACTGCGCCCCGGGACCGTCCGGTCAGAGCCGTCCCCTGAACATCGCGGCGAGGTAGCCGATGAAGGCGAAGGCGGTCATGAACTCGAGCCGCCCCAGCCACATCTGGATCAGGTAGGTGACCTTGAGTGGGGTGGCGAGGTCCGGGGACAGGACCCCGATCGACAGCCCCACGTTCGCCGCGGCCGACGTGGACTCGAACAGGGCTTCCTCGAACTGGAAGCCGTAGTAGACGCCGAGGATCGCCCCCGCCCCGTAAGACAGCAGGAACAGCACGAGCACGGTGATCGCGCCCCGCACCTCGCTGTCGCGCAGGATCTGCCGCCGGTTCGAGTGGTAGCTCGACACGACCAGCGCCGACTCGGGCACGAGCAAGCGTCGGATGTCACGGACGACCGACTTGACGGTGATCCCGACCCGGATCGCCTTGATTCCGCCGGCGGTCGAGGACGCCATGCCGCCGAGTGCCATGGCCATGACGATCCCGGCGGGTGCGATCAGCCCCCACTCGGTGCTGAAGAGGCGCCCCGAGGTCACCGAGAAGCCCGTGCCGGTGTGGGCTGACAGCAGCGTGAAGGCTCCCTTCCGGAACAGTCCGCCGACCCGCTCGTAGGCGCCGGCGTGAGCCAGCCCGGTGAGCACGATCGCGAGCAACCCGAAGACGGTGACCGCGAGGGTGCGCGTCTCGAGGTTCAGCCACAGTTCGCGGCGACGTCCTCGCCACAACGCGAAGTGCAGCCCGAACGACAACGTCCCGGCGATCATCAGCACCATGACGACCATCTCGAGCGCCGCAGAGTGGTAGTACGCGATGGAGCTGCTCATGGGCGAGAACCCACCGGTGTCGAACGCAGCCATGAACAGGTTGAACCCGTGGTAGAGCGCGGTCGGGAGCCGCAATCCGGCGGCCGACGCGGCCCACGTCAGGGCTGCCGTACCGACCACCGCGTACGCCAACGCGACCCCGTAGATGAACCGGGCGGTCCGGACCACGTTGGGGACGATGCGTTCGTCGCGTCCCTCTGCGACGTAGAGCGTGCCGACCTGTGCTCCGGAGGTGGCGAACATCGTGAGCACCACGATCACGATGCCCTGCCCACCGGCGAAGTGCGTGAGATGGCGCAGGAGGTTCATCGAACGGGAGAGATGATCGAGGTCCTGGATCGTGGCCAGCCCCGAGGTGGTCAACCCCGACATGGCGTCGAAGTAGGCGTCGAGGTAGCTCGCGAAGTGCCCGGAGAGGAACAAGGGGATCGCCACGAACAGCGGGCCCAGGAGCCAGGAGACCGCCACGCTGACCAGCCCGTGGGACCAGTCGAGTTCCTGTCGGGTGAACAGCAGCGCCTCTGAGGTCCGGCCGACGATGATCGCGATCGCAGCGCCGATCAGCAGCGCGGTGGCGCTGTTCCAGTCTCCGGCCGGGACCGCGAACACGAGGGGGAGGAGCAGCAACACGCCGACGCCGGTGAGCACCTTCCCCACGTAGAAGCCGATGGTGCGGAAGTCGTCGCGATCGGGCCTGATCAGCATGTCAACGGCTCCGGCGGGAGCGTCGCTCCCAGACGATCACGCCCGCGGCGAGCACCACGAGGCCGATGGCGACGACGGCCTGGGCGGTGTGGAAGGGCCGGGCGAGAGGTTCCGCAGGAGCCAGTACCTGGGCAGCGTGGGCGCGGATCGTGAGTCCACCGCCGTCCTGATCGTCGACACGATGGACGACGCCCTCGACCTGGAGGACGTCCCCGCGCCACTGCGGTCCTCCCGGTCGCTGCGCGAGGTCCGCGAGACCGTCGGGCAGCCACACCGAGAGTCCGGAGCTGTAGCCAGCGAACTCCCCACTGGCCGGCAGGGGGCCGACCTCGAGCGCGTAGGCATCGTCGTTCAGCTGGACCCACGCCCCGCCATCGCGTCGCAGGACGTCGCCGACCACCTCACCGACGTAGGTCACGGTCTCGCCGTCGAAGCGGAAGGGGCACTCGACGAGAGCGGCCGAGGTGGTGCGGGCGTCGGCGGCCGGCGGTGGCGGGTCAGGCTCGTCCCTGCCACGACGGCAGGTCAGCAGGTTCGGCGTGACGGCGTCGGCAACGCCCGCGACCATCGCCTCGGAGGGCGCCAGGGGGCGGGTGCGCTCGAGCTGGAGCACGACGGCGATGGCGGCCAGGATGGTGAGCGCACCCGCGAGCACCCGGAGTCGCAGATCCGTTCGGCTCCGTGGCATCAGCCAGCCCTCACCAGATCAACGCGGTGAGGGCGGTCAGCAGCCACGTGATCCCCATCACGACGGCCGCCAGGGCCACCACGATCGTGATGCCGCTCGCCGCCTGCCGGAGGATCGAACCCCCGCGTTCGTAGGCGCCCCGCTGGCTCATGCCTCACCCAGCAGCAGCGAGCTGACCGTGTCCTCGAGCTCCGGAGTGGTGAGGACGACGACCTCGTCGCCGGGGCGGACCTCGGTCTCGCCTCGGGGGATGATGGTCTCGTCACCCCGGAAGAAGGCCACGAGCACGGCCTCGAACGGCAACCCGAGGTCTCGCACGAGTCGCGGCTCCGCGGGAGCGGCCTCGTCGTCCCCATCGGGGATCCGCAGCTCGACGAGGCTCACCCTGCCGCCCTTCAGCGTCGTGAGGTGGATGAGTTCGCCGACCGAGAACTCGTGCTCGAGCAGTTCCGAGATGAGCCGTGTCGAGGACACCGCCTCGATGTCGAGCGTCTCGAAGATCTCGACGTTCTTGGGGGTGTTGACCCGCGCGATCGCACGCTTCACCCCGAACTCGACCTTGGCGAGCTGACAGGCGACGAGGTTGTCGTCGTCCTCGTGGGTCGTGGCGACGAACACGTCGGCACGGTCGAGGTGAGCTTGTTCGAGGTAGCGGACGTCGCAGGCATCACCCTCGATGACCAGGACGTCGGTCTCGGCGACGAGCCGCTCCGCTCGACCTGGCACCCGCTCGATGATCGTGACGTCATGACGCTTCGCCAGGAGGTCCTTGGCGATGTAGCGCCCGATCCTGCCTCCGCCGGCGATCACGACGTACACGAGCTGAGCTCCCCCCGGCGGCTCACGACCGGCTCCGATGCTCGTGCGCTGCCTCGACGAGCCCCTCCAGGCGTCGCTCCGTGCCCCTCCTGACGGCGGCGGTGACGAGGTCGCCCCGTTCGAGCCGGTCGTCTGCCGAGGGGACGAACACGCGCCGGCCACGTTGGATCGCGGCGATTCGCAGGCGCCCGTCGAGCTCGAAGTCATCCACGCTCATGCCGTGCGCATGGGAGCTGATCACCATCTCCACGACGGAGACGTCGCCGTGTTCGAAGTCGAGGTGGCGGGGGAAGCTGTCCTCCCGGAACTCGTTCAGGAACAGTTTCGCGAGCACCCCGGTGCCGGAGACGTACCGGACCCCCAGCTTGCGGTAGACCGCTTCGCGCTCGGGGTTGAACAGCCGCGCGACTGCCCGGGGGACGCCGTACAGGTGCTCGGCGATCTCGACCGCCATCAGGTTCGCGTTGTCGAAGCGGGTGACGGCGATCAGCCCTTCTGCACGAGCGATCCCGGCATCCTCGAGGATGTCGCGGTCCGTGACGTTGCCGACGATCGTCTCGCCGTTGAAGGCGGAACCGAGCCGGTCGAAGGCGAACTCGTCGATGTCGAGCACAACGACGTCGTTGTCCGGCTCGCGCGACAGGTGCTCGGCCACCTCCGCCCCGAGACGTCCGCATCCGCCGACGATGATGTGCACGGCCGGCAGCTCCCTCCGAACGGACCGTGCCCAGTATGCCGTGACACGGTCGCGACGAGCCGCAGCCAGCAGTGGAGCCGCCGATACCCTGCGAGTCGTGAGCACTCCCCACACCCTCCTTCTGGCGGCCCCGCGCGGTTTCTGCGCCGGGGTGGACCGCGCGGTGCTCATCGTCGAGAAGGCACTCGAGGCGTTCGGGGCGCCGGTCTACGTCCGGCACGAGATCGTGCACAACAAGCACGTGGTCGAGTCCCTGCGCCGCAAGGGAGCGGTCTTCGTCGAGGACGAGACCGAGGTTCCCGAGGGCGCGGTCATCGTGTTCTCGGCCCACGGCTCCCCGCCCGAGGCGTTCGAGAACTCCAAGCGCCTGAACCACACCCTGATCGACGCCACCTGCCCGCTCGTCACCAAGGTGCACAACGAGGCGCGCCGCTACGCCGCCGGGCAGAAGGACATCGTGCTGATCGGCCACGAGGGCCATCAGGAGGTCATCGGGACCATGGGGCAGGCGCCCCGATCGATCCACCTCGTCGAGACCACCGACGACGTCGACGCACTCGATCTCGATGCTGACGCCGACGTGGCCTACATCACCCAGACCACCCTGTCGATGGACGAGACGGCCGGGATCGTCGACCGGCTCCGGCAGCGCTTCCCGACGGTCGAACAGCCCAAGAAGGACGACATCTGCTACGCGACGCAGAACCGTCAGGACGCGGTCAAGCGGCTCGCCGGCCGGTGTGACCTGATCCTGGTCGTCGGCTCGCAGAACTCGTCGAACTCGAAGCGGCTGGTCGAGGTGGCACGCGACCACGGCACCGACGCCCACCTGGTCGACGACGCCACCGAGATCGACGAGGACTGGCTCGACGGGGTCGAGGTCGTGGGACTGACCTCCGGTGCCAGCGCCCCCGAGGACCTCGTCGAGGAGGTCGTGGCGTGGTTCCGCGAGCGCGGTACGTCGACCGTCGACACCGTGACCGTGGTGGACGAGGACGTCGAGTTCGCAATGCCCGCCGTGCTGGCTCGCGAGCTCGCCGCCGCAGGCGCGCTCGACGAGGACCACTCCCGCTCCGCCTGACGCGGCCCGCTCAGCCCTCGTCGGTGTCCTCGGAGGCTCCGGTGTAGGCCGTCCACAGGTCGTCCGCGAGCAGCTCGGTCTGCCACGGCAGCAGCCCGGCGGCCTCACAGAGCTCTTCGGGCCCATCGGGATCGGCGAGCGTTGCATCCCACAGAACCCGGCTCGGGCACAACACGCCCGGATCCATCCCGAGCTCGTCGGCCTTGTCGGCCCGGGCCTTGCGCATCGCGTCGTAGGCGGCGCGGTCGTCGGTGTCCCACCGGCGGCCCTCGGGTGGTTCCTCGGGGGGTGCCTCGCGCCCCGCCTGCTGTGCGTCGAACAGCTGCTGGGCGAACTCGCTGGTCCGTGAGCGCCGGCTGTGGCCGCGCTTGCCGATCGCGGTGGGGGTGTCGGCTGGCTCCTCGGCGAGCGTCACGAGCTCCTTGTCGCTGATCACCAGTGCCGGAGCGATGTCGTGCTCCTTGGCGAGCTGCTCACGCTCCTCCCACAGGGACCGCAGGACGGCGCGGGCCTGAGGGTCGAGCCTGCCCACGCCCTTGGTGCGGAACCAAGCACGCCGGTTCTCCGTCGCGCGTTCGAGCGTCGCGGCGAGCTCCTGTTCGTACCAGCTGGTGCGTCCCCGCTCCTCGAGGCGGGTCGCCAGCTCGTGCCACAGCGCGGGCAGGTGCACCACGTCCTCTGCGGCGTAGGCGACCATCTCGTCGGTCAGCGGCCGTCGTGACCAGTCGGCTCGTTGCAGCTTGCTCTTGTTCGAGGTCAGCTCGATCCCGAGCACGTCCTCGAGCAGGTTGCTGAGTCCGGTCGGCATCCCGAGCATCGCCGCCGCGACGCTCGTGTCGGCGACCTGGTGCAGACCGATGCCGGCCGCCTCGAGCGGCTCGACGTCGTTCTCGATCGCATGGAACACGGTGAGCCGCCCGGCCAAGAACCGCTCGAGCGGGTCCAGGTCATCGATGGCGTGGGGGTCGACGAGTGTGCACGCACCGTCCGCACCGACTTGTATGAGTGACGCCTCGCGGTAGTAGTTGTCCGAGTCGGCCCGCTCGACGTCGGCGCCAACGACAGGGTGATCGACCGTCCGGAGCGCCTCGGCGAGGCGGTCCCGGTCGTCGACGAAACTGATCGCAGGCGGCACGGTGGGTCCAGCAACGGGGGAGAGAACGGTAAGAAGGCTACTGCCCAGGCCTGCGCATCCCCCGAGGAGGCAACGTGGAACAGGAACACGGCTTGCTGTGCGTCCATCCCCACCCCGACGACGAGTCGATCGCCTGTGGCGGGGTGTTGGCGCGCTACGCAGACGAGGGCCGGCCGGTGATGGTCGTGACCTGCACCCGCGGCGAGGCAGGTGAGAACCTCGCGGGGATCGACCTGGGCGGTGTCGATCTGGTCCGCCACCGTGAGCAGGAGCTCGCCGACGCGCTTGCCGAGCTCGGGGTCGAGGAACACGAGTACCTCGGGTACCGGGACAGCGGGATGGTGGATACGGAGGACAACGCCCACCCGGACTCGTTCCATCTCGCCGACCTCTACGAGGCGGCTGCGCGGTTGGCTCGCATCATCCGTCGTGTTCGCCCCGCCGTCGTGGTGAGCGACGACGACAAAGGCACGTACGGGCATCCCGATCACGTCAAGGCGTACCGGGTGACCGACCGGGCCGTCGACATGGCCGCGGACGGATGGTGGCAGACCCCTGACGACGGCGAGCCGTGGCAGGTCCGCAAGCGCTACGTGCACGCCGTATCCGAGACCCGGATGACGACGCTGCACCGCGAGCTGCGCTCCCGGGGCCTCGACAGCCCCTTCGGTGACGTGGAGGTCGACGAGCTCCAGGAGCTGCCGTTCGGTGTCCCCGACGAACAGATCACCACCAGGGTCGACGTCGAGGCGTGGCTGGACCGCAAGCGCGCGGCGATGGCCGCCCACCGCAGCCAGATCTCCGAGGATTCGTTCTTCCTCAACACCCCACCCGAGCTGCTCGAGGGCGCGTTCGGGGTGGAGGAGTTCACGCTGGTGCGGGGGGAGCCGCACGGGGACCCGGAGACCGACCTGTTCGGCGGGCTGGACGGATAGCGGCGGATAGGGTTCGAGAACACCGACCCAGGGGCCCCTGTTGGCTGAGCTCACCGAGGACCGCTTCCGGGCGGTCATGTCCCGGTTCGCGACCGGGGTGACGGTGATGACGAGCTGCGGCGAGGGGCTGCCACACGGGATGACCGCCAACGCGGTCGCGTCGCTGTCGCTCGACCCGCCACTCGTGCTCGTCTGCGTCGAGCGCGGCACCGTGATGGAGGAGATGGTCGAGACCAGCGGTGTGTTCGCGCTGTCGTTCCTGCCGGCGGGGCGCAAGGACCTGTCCGAACACTTCGCCGACCCCGGCCGGCCCGTCGGCGACGAGCAGTTCGAGCCGGTCACGACGCGCACCGCCACGAGCGGGGCGCCGGTCCTCGACGGTGCGGTCGGGTGGGTCGACTGCGAGGTGTGGGCTACCTACGACGGCGGCGACCACGTCATCGTCGTGGGCCAGGTCGTCGACCTCGGGCGCGATTCCGACGAGCACGCGCTCGTGTACTTCCGCTCCGCCTACGGCTCGGTCCACCCCGACGAGCCCTTCCCACCTGGCCGATGAAGGGACGGTGACCATGCGCAGCGAGCGGTTCGAACTGGAGACGTCCGGGCAGCGGATCTGGGACATCACGGACCGTGTTCGCAGCTTCGCGCGCGACGCCGGCGGGGACGGCCTGGTGCATGTCTTCCTTCCCCACGCCACGGCGGGACTCGCCCTGATGGAGACCGGGGCGGGCTCCGAGCCGGACCTCGAGGACGCGATCGAGCGGCTCCTGCCGCGCGACGATCGCTACCGCCACTCCCACGGCTCGACCGGGCACGGCGCCGACCACGTGCTGCCGGCCTTCATCGGGCCAACGCTGACGCTCGTGGTCGATGATGGCCAGCTCGACCTCGGGACCTGGCAGAGCGTCGTCGTGGTCGACACCAACGCCGACAACCCCCGCCGCACGGTGCGGTTGACCTTCCTGGCGGGCTAGCGTCTCCCACAACCGGGCAGAGGATCTTCGGCGACCGTGACTCTCGCACACTCGCGCCGTCTCGCGATCACACTGCTGATCGCAGCTGCGCTGCTCGCGTCGAGCTGCGGCCCGGGTGATCGCCCGAGCGTGGCGGAGTGGCGTCCCAGCTGGGATCAGGCCCTGGAGATCATCCCTCCGGAGTCCGAGCTGGACGCTCCGCCGTCCGAGGCCGAGTGTCAGGAGGTCCTCGGGGCGCTCCGAGACGTCCGGCCCGAGCTGTCCCCGGCTCCCGACGACATCATCGACGCCACCGTGGGGGCGTGGTTCACCTACGCCGAGAGCACGTTCTTCACCTGCTTCCGGTCGGTGCCGTCCGAGGACCGTGTGGCTCGGGCGTACGACACCCTGGATCGCCTCCGCGAAGAGGTCGAGACCGCGATCTCCACGGCCGGTGCGGGGGACGGCTGACCGGACAGGCGCTCCCCACGATCGCGCGGCCGCGCCCTACTCGACGGTGCCGAACAGGCGGTCGCCGAAGTCGCCCAGGCCCGGGACGATGAACGCGTCGTCGTTGAGTTCGGGGTCGATCGAGGCCACCACGAAGCGGATGCCGGGGTTCTCGTCGGCGATCCGGTCGATGCCCTGCTGGGTGCCGACGACCGACAGGACCGTGATCCCGGCAGCACCTTCGGCGTCGAGCGCCTGTGCGGCCGCGCTCGCGGAGCCACCGGTGGCCAGCATCGGCTCGAGGAGGAGGATCCACGCGTCGTCCAGCGGTGGGGTCTTGCGGTAGTACTCGGTCGGTTCGAGCGTGTCCTCGTCCCGCTCGAGCCCGATCATGCCCACCCGTACGTCGGGGATCACGTCCTCGACCCCGTGCAGCAGGCCGAGGCCCGCACGGAGCACGGGCACGGCGACGATCGGCACCGATGGCCGCTTGGTCTCTGCCGGTGCGAGCGGCGACTCCACCGTCGCCTCGGTGGTGGGCACGTCGTCCAGGGCGGCGATCGCCAGGCTCTGGCCGATGAGGCGGGCGGCGGCACGGAAGCCCTCCTGCCCGGTATCGCGGTCCCGCAGCCGTGCGAGTGCCATGGCGGCGGCCAGATGGTCGACGGTGCGAACGGTGGCGGTGGTGGTCACGTGAGGTCCGTTGTAGCGAGCGCTCAGTAGCCTAGGTGGCGGTTGGGAACCACCTGTCATCGGCAGGCGACCAGGGGGTTGGTGGCACGGTGCGAGGTCGATCGGCGTTGCTCGTGTTGCTGGCGGTGGTCATGGCCGCCTGCACGACCGAAGGTGGACCCGACCGCGCACCCACGCCGACGCCCACGCCCCAGGCCACCTCGACCGCGCCGCCGATCACCGGACCCCGCGTCGCCGTCGTCCGGCCGCCCGGGCAGACCGTCTTCGGCAACCGCCAGCGGTCGGCCGAGGCGGTGGCTCGCGTCCGCAGCAGCTTCACGGACCAGCTCAGCGAGATCCGCGACGTCGTCGCCGAACCGGCGTCGTTCCTCCCCGAGGTGGTCGCCCTCATGGCCGACGACGGCTACGACCTCGTCTGTGCCGTCGGTCCTGGTGGGCTCGACGCCGTGCTCGCGACCGCCGACGACTATCCCCGCACCCGGTTCTGTGTCGTCCCCGCAGTGGCCGCCGACGTTCCGGGCAACGTGCTCGTGGTCGACGTCGCCGTGGAGGAGCCGGCGTTCATCGCCGGAGCGACCGCCATCCAGCTGGCTCCCCAGGCCCCCGCCGGGCTCGTCGGATCCCGCTCCGTGTACGCGTTCGACCGCCGTGAAGCCGGTTTCCGGGCCGGAGTGGACTCGCGGGCGCCCCCGGCCGAGAGCCCGGCCCCCCGTGGGGAGCAGACCCAGCCGCCGGCCGGGCAGACGGAACCGGACAACCAGCCACCACAGGTTCTCGTGGGCCTCCCGGCCGACGATGTGGAAGCGGCCCGCTCGCTCGCGACGACCCAGTACGACGCCGGCGCCGTTGCGGTGTACGCGGCCGCAGGCCGCACGGACGAGGGCGTGCTCGCCGCTGCCGTGGCTGCCGGCCGGGGGGCGATCGGCGTGTTCGAGCCGAACCCCGACGAAGACCCCGAGCGGTCCCAGGCCGTCCTCGTCGGTTTCCAGACCCGGTTGGAACCCGTGCTCCGGGTCGCGATCGATCGTCTGCTCGGTGAGTGGTCGGCCGAGCCGGTACGGCTCGGGTTCGCTGACGGGGTGTTCGCGCTCGTGGAAGGTGGCCACCCGCGGTCGGCGGCTGCCCTCCGTACGGCGGAGGCGATCGTCGAGCAGATCGTCGCGGGCGACAGTCCCGTTCCCGGCGGTACGTGACCAACGCGGAGAAGGCCGGTCGGCGGCCTACCATGACAGCGACCGTGCAAGTGGGACGTCGTGCGCCGGACCAAGATCGTCGCGACCCTGGGGCCCGCACTCGATGACCCCGGGAAGCTCAAGGCCGCCATCGCCGCCGGTATCGACGTTGTCCGGCTGAACTTCTCGCACGGGGAGCCCGACGAGCACGCCGAGCGACTCCGCCAGGTCCGCAGCGTCGCGAAGGAGCTCGGGCGCAACGTCGGCGTGCTCGGAGACCTCCAAGGTCCCAAGATCCGTCTCGGTGAGCTCCCCGACGGCGGCGTCGTGCTGAGCGACGGAGCCGAGGCCGTCCTGCTCTCGGGCCGCGAGCAACTGGACGGCGAGGGCAACCCCGAGGGGCCTCCCACGCTGCCCGTCACCTACGAGGGGCTGTCGGAGGACGTCGAGCCGGGAGCCCTCGTCCTCGTCGACGACGGGATGATCCGGCTCGTGGTGTCACGGGTCCGCGAGGACGCGGTCCACACCCGGGTCATCGCCGGCGGGACCGCCACGAGCCGGAAGGGTGTGAACCTCCCCGGCGTCGAGGTCTCCGCCTCGAGCCTCACCGACAAGGACCACGAGGACGTCCGCACCATGGTCGAGATCGGTGTGGACTGGATCGCGCTGTCGTTCGTCCGGCGCGCGGACGATGTCGTGCAGGTCCGGGAGCTCGTTCGCGAGCTCGGCGGTGCCGCCCCGATCGTCGCCAAGCTCGAACGCCCCGAGGCGGTCGACAACCTCGAGGACATCATCACCACCACCGACGGGGTGATGGTCGCGCGGGGCGACCTCGGTGTCGAGATCGGCCCCGAACGGGTCCCCGCGCTCCAGAAGGAGATGATCACCCTCGCCAACCGTGAGGCCAAGCCGGTCATCACGGCCACCGAGATGCTCGACTCCATGATCCGCAACCCCCGGCCCACCCGCGCCGAGGCCTCGGACGTCGCCAACGCGATCTTCGACGGCACGGACGCGGTGATGCTGTCGGGGGAGACCGCCGCGGGGCGCTACCCCGTCGAAGCCGTCCGCACCATGGCCCGGATCATCGAGGTCGCAGAGAGCTCCCACGAGCTCGTCCAGCGCCCGGCGGCTCCGCAGACCGAGCTCTCGCTGCCACGCGTCGTCGCGCGGGCCGCCGTGTCCGCCG
>JAWVZB010000090.1:0-12551 GCA_033722375.1 Nitriliruptorales bacterium
TCGATCGCGTCAGCAAGCCGCTGGCGGGCGGCTGCCAACCGGTCGGCTGAGCCATACGCCCCGGGGGTCTCGCGCGCAGACGAGACCTGGGCGATCGGTGGGGGATGGGTGGTGATGCGACGACCTCAGCAGTCGAACGTGTGTTCGATTCCTACTGTGCCGAACGGCCGTCTGGATGTCAAGCGTGTAGTCACAACGATGTAGATAACCCCGAACATCGCACGGCGGTGTCCGCAAAAACGCGCGATCCTGTGCCGGTGACTGTCGGCGCCACAGGCGGCCGAGAACGGTTCCCCTTCCCGCCCCGCCGTGCCATGCTGGGGCCATGATCACAACCGCCCGGCTGCGCCTCGAGCGCCTCACGCTCGATGACGCGGAAGACTTCCACAACGTGTGGGGCGACCCCGAGGTCATCTTCTGGGGGGCGTCGCCCGATCTCGAGTCGTCCCGGGCGCTGCTCCGCGAGTTCACCACCCGCCGTATCGAGAACCTCAGCACGTCGGGATGGTTCGCCGTTCGACGACTGGAAGACGACGCCTTCGTCGGCGACGTCGTCCTGGAACCAGCTTCGTGGGATCCGCGTGCGGCCGAGGTCGGCTGGCACATGGCACGCGCGCACCATGGGCAGGGCTACGCCACGGAGGCAGCACGGGCCCTGGTGGACACAGCGTTGGCGGACGGGATCCTGGCGGTGTGGGCGAAGATCCTGCCGGACAACGAGCCTTCACGTCGCGTGGCCGCCAAGCTCGGCATGCACCAGAGTGGAACCATCGAGCACCACGGCCAGGAACACGACCTCTGGTTCATCAGGGGGGATTGACGAAACAGACCGCCACCGACGGGTCCACGGGGCTACTTCGGCGGGAGCGTCGAGGTGAAGTCGAGACCCCGCCGCAGCCAGTCGTGGAGGTCCTCGTCGTTATCGGTGCCCTCTGGCCCGACGTAGACCATGCCGGTCATCGGCGTCCCCGTGAAGTCCATCGGACGGGCCCCCGCCCACGCGAGCGCGTCCTCGTAGGCGTCCTTGCCGACACGAACCATCAGGTCGTCGCCGAGCACGCCGACCGTCATGTGACCCCGGACCATGAACGCGAGCCCACCGAACATCTTGCGCTCGACCGGTTCGACGTCCATCTCGCCGAGCGTGGCACGGACTCGATCCGCCAGGTCCTCGTCGTAGGCCATCGTTCCTCTGCCTCCCGGTCACAACCACGCACCACCTTCATAGCACGGGCATGGGACATGGCCGGCAGCATCCCGAGGACCGGTCGGCTACTCAGCCGTCGCGGCGGCGGACGTGGACGATGTCGCCGGCGGTGACCCGGGCCTTGCGGCCATCGGTGGTCTCGAGCAGCAACGCCCCGTCCTCGGCGACCCCCACGGCGTGACCGGCCACCTCGTCGTCGGTCAGGACGACACGCACGTCCTGCCCGATCGTCCCGCACCGCGCTCGATAGGTGGCCACGAGCCGGGAGGGATCGCGCCGCAGATCGGTCATCCAGGATTCGAGCGAACGCAGCAGCGACGCCAGGAGCTCCCAACGATCCACATCGCCGTCGGTCTCCTCCCCCACGGACGTCCATCCGTCCGGGTGATCCACGCCCCGCCAATCGACGTTGATACCGACACCGATGACCACCACCGGGGTCGCCCCGACCTCCTGCCGCTCGACGAGGATCCCCGCGACCTTCCGGTCACCGATCAAGACGTCGTTGGGCCACTTCAAGGCCGCGCGTGCGCCGACCCGCCGCAACGCGTCCACCACCGCGACCCCCGCCGCGTGCGGGACCAGCGTCGGGCTCTCGTCCGGCACCTCGTCGACCACGCTGACGAGCAGCGAGCGACCCGGCTCGTCCTCCCACGTGCGTTCGAGCCGGCCACGCCCCGCCGTCTGATGGTCCGCGACCACGACCACCCCTGGTCGGGGATCCTCCCGCACACGGCGCAGCACCTCGTCGTTGGTCGAGTCGACCTCCTCGAGGTGGACGACCTCGCTCCACGGCGACGCCCCGTCGATCAGTGCGTCCAGGCTCGGATGGGTCACGGCTGCACCACCTGTCCGGAGTGGCTCGGAGCGTCAACGGTAGGATGCGCCGGCTCCCCTCTCGACGTCACCGAGGAGTGTCTCCGTGTCGCAGACCACCAAAGAGAAGCTCGAGGAGCTGCGCCGACGCCGCGAGGAGGCGCTGGCCGGCGGTGGTCAAGAGGCGATCAACAAGCAGCACGACAAGGGCAAGCTCACCGCCCGCGAGCGGGTCGACCTCCTCCTCGACGACGGCTCGTTCGTCGAGACCGACGCCTTCGCCGTGCACCGCGCCACCGGGTTCGGGATGGAGGAGAAGAAGGTCCTCGGCGATGCCGTCGTCACCGGCTACGGCAACATCGACGGTCGCCGCGTGTGCGTCTTCAGCCAGGACTTCACCGCCTTCGGCGGGTCGCTCGGGGAGGTCTTCGCCGAGAAGGTGTGCAAGGTCATGGACCTCGCCATGCGGATGGGCGTGCCGGTGATCGGGTTGAACGACTCGGGCGGGGCACGCATCCAGGAGGGGGTCGTGTCGCTCGGCGGCTACGGGGACATCTTCCTCCGCAACGTCAAGAGCTCCGGGGTGATCCCCCAGATCAGCGCCATCATGGGACCGTGCGCGGGCGGGGCGGTCTACTCGCCGGCGATCACCGACTTCGTGTTCATGGTCCAGGACACCTCCCACATGTTCATCACCGGCCCGAACGTGATCAAGACGGTGACGGGTGAGGACGTGACGATGGAGGAGCTCGGCGGGGCGATGTCGCACGCCAGCAAGTCGGGGGTGGCCCACTTCGCCTCCGAGGACGAGGAACGCTGCCTCGATGACATCAAGTACCTGCTGAGCTTCCTGCCGAGCAACAACCTCGAGCGTCCCCCCCATGTCCCCACGGAGGACGATCCCGACCGGCTGATCGACGAGCTGAACGACTTCATCCCCGACAACACCAACGTCCCCTACGACATGCGGGACGTGGTCCGGCACGTGGTCGACGAGGGAGAGTTCTTCGAGGTCCACGAGCACTACGCCGAGAACATCGTGGTCGGGTTCGCGCGCCTCGACGGCCATCCGGTCGGCATCGTCGGCAACCAGCCCCAGCATCTGGCGGGCGTGCTCGACATCCACTCGTCCGAGAAGGGCGCCCGGTTCGTGCGCGCCTGCGACGCGTTCAACGTGCCGATCGTGACCTTCGTGGACGTCCCCGGGTTCCTCCCCGGTGTCGAGCAGGAGCACGGCGGCATCATCCGCCACGGCGCCAAGCTCCTCTACGCGTTCGCCGAGGCCACGACGCCCAAGCTCACCGTCATCACACGGAAGGCGTACGGCGGGGCGTACGACGTCATGGGCTCCAAGCACCTGGCCGCCGACGTGAACCTGGCCTGGCCGACCGCGGAGATCGCCGTGATGGGCGCCAAGGGCGCCGTCAACATCCTCTACCGCCGGGAGCTCGCGGAGGCCGACGACCCCGAGCAGCTCCACGAGGAGTTCGAGGAGCAGTATCTGCGCGACCTCGCCAACCCCTGGCGTGCGGCGGAGCGCGGCTACGTGGATGCGGTGATCGAGCCGGCCGAGACCCGCCAGCAGCTCATCAAGGCGCTGCGGTTCACCAACAGCAAGCGCGAGGGGCGCCCGCCCCGCAAGCACGGCAACATCCCACTGTGAGCACCCCCCGCTACGAGATCGTCTCCGGTGGCCAGCCATCAGCGGAGGAGCTCGCCGCGATCGTCGTGGCGCTCACTCCGGTGGCGGTCGATATGGATGACACCGACGACACCGAGCGACCGAGCGGCTGGCAGCGGGCCGCGATCTGGGAGGCGGTCGGGCGCCGCAACTTCACGAGTGCCGACGACATCGACGCGGCCCCACCCGTGTTCTCCTGAGCCAGTGATCCACGGCAACGGCAAGCCACGGCGCGGCCTCGAGGGACAGGCCAAGGAGACCGGCGAGCGGCTCGCGCGACACATCGCGCTGGGGTTCGGCGTGCTCATGCACCTCATGGTCGGGGCGTTCTACCTCGGGAGCGGACTCCTGGCGCCCCCATGGGCGGTACTGGTCCTCTGGGCGGTGTGGCTGCTGCTCGCCGGGGTGATGTGGAAGGAGCGCCGCCGCGTGGTCGTGGTCCTCGCGATGCCGTTCGTGGCCGCAGCCGTGTGGGGGATCGTGATGTGGCTCGGGGACACCTTCCTCGGCTGGACCGCCTGACTCGTCAAGCAGGCCGTTCCGCCAGTGTGAACCAGTCAACAGACACGACGGACCGAGCATGCCAGGGTCGTGTCTGGAAGAGGAGATGGACATGAAACTGCTCGGACGCAGGAAGCACGACGGCAAGACGGAATGGCTCGGAAGCCAGCCGTGGTGGAGCGATCTCGACGACGATGACCTCGCCGCTCTCGCCGGGACCGGCGATCGGGCCAGCGTGCCCGCCGGGACCACCATCATGACCGAGGGGCGCCGCGGCTACGAGTCTGCGGTGATCGTCGCCGGCGAGGTCGAGGTGATCCACGACGGCGAGATCCTGGCCACGCTGGGGCCCGGCGAGGTCATCGGTGAGCTGTCGCTGTTGGACCACCGCCCGAGGACCGCCGACGTCCGCAGCCGGACCGACGTGGACCTGCTGGTGTTCTCGGTTCGGGGTTTGCAGCGGGCGATGTCCGCATCCGCCTCGGTGCGCCGGCAGGTACAGGAGGCGGCCGAGCAGCACCGCAGCTGACTCACACCCCTGCTCGGAGTCGCAAGCCCTCGAGGTCGCTGATCGTGACCCGTCTGCGTGCAGTGACCACGAGGCCCTCCTCTCGGAACTGGCCCAGGATCTGGTTCACGAGCTCACGTGATGCGCCCACGTACGACGCGAGGTCGGCCTGCGACAGCGGCGCCGCGATCCGGATGCCGTCGTCGTGCATCTCGCCGTGGACGGCGGCCATCTCGAGCAGACACCGCGCCAGCCGCTGTTCCGCAGGCGCGACGGACAGTTGGAGCCGGAGCTCGTCGGCGAGACGCAACCGGCGGCTCAGGACCCGCAACGCCCCGACCACCGCCTGCGGCCGCGACAGGAGGAAGTTGCCGAAGTCACGGCCCTCGATCCGCAGCGCCTCGACCGGCTCCATCGCCGTCACCGTGGCCGAGCGGGGCGCGCCATCGAGGACGGACAGCTCCCCGACCGTCTCGCCGGGTCCGAGCACCGCGACCAGCAGCTCGTCGCCGTCCTCGGTGGTCATGACGACCCGGACCCGACCGTCCACGACGACGTAGAGCGAGCGGCTCGAACCGCCCTGCCGCATGAGCGTCTCGCCCCGTTCGAACCGCTCCCAGCGCCCGAGACGCGCCAGGTCGGCCCGAGCCTCCTCATCGAGCGGAGACAGTGGGCCCGCCAGCGGCGGTAGGACACGGTCGGGTGCCAGTGGGCGCCTCCCTGTCGCAGGATCCCAAGGCGCCGGATGTGCCGCGTGCTACCGAGGTGGCGCCGCTGGGCAGGCTAGGAGCCGTCGCCCTGCTGCCCGACCGGGGTGGCTTCTTCCTCGCTGCGGTAGACGGTGAGGGTGCCTTCCATCCCCGCCGAACGGTGGCCGGGGACATCGCAGTAGAAGGTGTACTCGCCAGCGAAGAGGTTCAGCGTCCCCGTGGCGGTCTCGCCGGCGGCAGCCTCGACCTTGACGTTGTCGCCCGTCGCCGCGTCGATCCGGAAGTTGTGCAGGGCTCCACCGGTGTTGTCGAGCGTGACCTCGATGTCACCGTCGACGGCGACCCCCTCCTCGAGGTCGAAGAAGAACTCCCCTGCCTCGACGACGAGCTGACCGCCCGGCCCGACCGCCCTGACCGGATCGTTGAGTCGCTCCTCGTTGAAGGCCTGCGCATCGATCGCCGCCTCCGGGACACTCTGGCAACCGGCGAGGACGATGCCACCGACCAGGACGGCGGCGGCGAGCTTGCCGCGGAGCATGTGGCGATCTCCTGTGGGCTCGAAGACGGTCGTTCGACGGGGCGTTCCCCTCGGCGGTGCGGAGGCTACCGGTCATGGGACGCGACGCCGAACCAGACCCGGGATACTCAACCCTCGATGGTGAGCGTGCCCTCCATGCCGGCCTGCCGATGGCCACGGATCGAGCAGTAGAACGTGTAGGTCCCCGGCTCGAGCGACAGTTCGCCCTCGCCGCCGCACTCGGCGACGGCAGTGTCGGTCTCCTCGATGAGGAGGTTGTGAGGCACCGCCCCGGCACAGGTCAGCTGGATGGTGAGGTCGCCGCTCGTGGCCGTGACGTCGTCGGGCAGGAACTCGAGCCGGTCGTTGCCGGTGATCTCGACGGAGCCGTCCTCGACGACCGCGGTCTGCGGAGCGTCGGAAGACGGCGACGACTCAGCGCACCCACCCACGAGGAGCAGGCTGGCCACGAGGAGGAGGTGGTGCACGCGCATGGGACCTCGGGGGGGTCGGGTGCCAACGGGTCGAGAGGGTAGGGCGCGCGGGTGCGGCACCCGCACCCGCACGCCTACGCTCACGTGGCCCAGCGAGGCGCCCCTCGAACCGAAGGCCCACCCCCGTGTTCAGCTCCGTACTCGTCGCCAACCGCAGCGAGATCGCGATCCGCGTCATCCGTGCCTGCAAGGAACTCGGCGTCCGTGCCGTCGCGGTGTACAGCGAGGCCGACCGCGACGCCCCGCACGTTCGCTTCGCCGACGAGGCACACCTGATCGGACCCGCCCCCGCCAACGAGAGCTACCTCGTGATCGACAAGATCATCGAGGTGGCCCAGGAAGCCGGCGTCGACGCGATCCACCCCGGCTACGGGTTCCTGTCCGAGAACGCGGACTTCGCCGACGCGGTGCGCGAAGCGGGCCTGACCTTCGTCGGACCGCCGGCGGACGCGATCCGCAAGATGGGCGACAAGCTCTCGGCCCGCGCGGTCGCCCACGCCGCCGACGTGCCGGTCGTGCCCGGGACCGAGGAACCCACCGACGATCCCGACGAGGCGCTGGAGTTCGGCGAGGAACACGGATACCCGGTCGCGGTGAAGGCGATGTTCGGCGGTGGCGGGCGCGGGATGAAGGTCGTGCACAGCCCCGACGAGATGAAGGACGCGCTCGAAGCGGCGCGGCGCGAGGCGGAAGCGTCGTTCGGGCGGGGCGAGTGCTACCTCGAGAAGTACCTCGAGCGCCCTCGCCACGTCGAGATCCAGGTGCTCGGGGACCTCGACGGTCCGATGATCCACCTCGGCGAGAGGGATTGCTCGCTCCAGCGTCGTCATCAGAAGCTGGTCGAGGAAGCACCCGCGCCCGGCGTGTCCCCCGAGCTGCGGGAGCGGATCGGCGGGGCCGCCGTCCGCGTGGCCGAGGAGATGGGCTACCACAACGCCGGCACGTGCGAGTTCCTGCTGGCCGAGGACGGCGAGACCTTCTACTTCCTCGAGATGAACACGCGGCTCCAGGTCGAACACCCCGTCACCGAGTGGATCACCGGCGTCGATCTCGTCCACGAGCAGCTCCGGATCGCCGCCGGCGACGGCATGAGCATCAGCCAGGACGACGTCGAGTTCCGTGGCCACGCGATCGAGTGCCGTCTCAACGCCGAAGACCCGGCCAACAACTTCGTCCCCTCCCCCGGCCTGATCACCGAGTTCCGTCCTCCGCTGGGACCCTTCGTCCGCCTGGACACGACCGCGGAGCCGGGCTACGAGATCCCCCGCGCGTACGACTCGATGTTCGGCAAGCTCATCGTGTGGGGCGAGGACCGAGACATCGCCCGGATGCGGATGCGCCGGGCGCTCGAGGAGATGGTGGTCGACGGCATCCCGTCCACCATCCCCTTCCACAAGCTCGCCATGGAGCACGAGCAGTTCGCCGCCGGGGAGCACTCCACCAAGTCCGTCGAGCAGGAGTGGGACCTCTCCGGGCTCGAACCCTTCGGGCCGGCGGCCTCGGGCGACGGAGACGACGAGGAACCGAGCCGCGACGTCACCGTCGAGGTCGGCGGCCGCCGGTTCGACGTACGCGTCTTCGGTGAGCTGGCAGCGGTCTCCGCAGGGGCGGGCGGCGACAGCAAGCTCCAACGTCGCAAGCGCACCGAGGGCGAGAAGAAGCAGCACACGACAGCCGCTTCCGAGGACCTCGTGGCCCCGATGCAGGGCACGGTCGTCAAGTACGCGGTCGAGGAGGGCGACGAGGTGTCCGCCGGGGATCTCGTCGTCGTGCTCGAGGCCATGAAGATGGAGAACAACATCAACGCCCACCGGGCGGGGACCGTGACCGAGATCCCGTTCTCGGCCGGTGACGCCGTCGACAGCGGAGCGGTGCTCGCCCACATCGAGGGCGGCGGCACCGAGGATCCGACAGACTGATCGTCAGGGTCGCGACGGGGCACTGAGCCGGCACGGTCAGGCCACCTCGCGTTCTGTCCCCCGGTCGTTCGACGATGTCCCGCGGCTGCACCCCTCGTTCGTAGGGGTGTTCGCGTTGAGGGGGCCCAGCGAGCCGCTCCAACGTGGCTGGCGAGACACGTGCCCCGAGAGCGAGGACGACCACGATGACGGTCCGGCGCATCGGCACGACCGCCGCCGCGGCGCTGCTGGTTCTGGCGGTGCTGCTCCCGGGAGTGGCGTCGGCGCAGAGCCCCTCCCCTTCCTCGAGCCCAGCCGACGTGACCCAGGGCGAGGGCGACCGGGGCACGATCACGCTGTGGCGAGGCACCTGGAACAGCGTCAAGATCAACAGTGAGATCGCCGCGTTCATCCTCGCTCACGGCTACGGCTACACCGTCGAGCAGGTCGACGTGTCCGTGTCCATCATGCAGCAGGCGCTGACCAGCGGGCGCGTCGACGCGGCCCTCGAGCTGTGGTGCATCAACCGCCAGGACTGGTGCACGCAGAACCTCGGCGACGAGGACGGCCAGCCGCTCACCGATCTCGGTCCGATCTACAAGGATTCGACTCAGGGCTGGTACGTCCCGGCCTACGTGGTCCAGGGCGAGGATGCCCCGGCCGCCGGCCTGGAGAGCGTCGGTCAGCTCGGCGAGTACGCCGACGTGTTCGCGGATCCGGCGAACCCGGGGAAGGGCCGGCTCCTCGCGGGCGTCACCGGCTGGGCGATCACCAAGGACAACCGCGTCAAGCTGTCGGCCTACGGGCTCCAGGACGCCTACACCGTCCAGACCGTGGGCTCACAGGCAGCCCTCGACTCCGCGATCGTCGGGGCGATCCAGCAGCAGGACCCGATCCTGACCTACTACTACTCGCCGACCTGGATCCTCGGGAAGTACGACCTGGTCAAGCTCGACGAGCCCGAGTGGACCGAGGAGTGCGAGCAGGCCCGCGATCAGGCCAAGCAGGAGCAGGATCCGCCCTACACCGACGTCACCGATCAGGCCGCCTGCGCCTTCCGGACCACCGACATCCACGTGGGCGCCAACGACTCGTTCGTCGATCGGTTCCCCGACGCTGCGACCTTCCTCGAGAGCATGGACGTCGGGCTGAACCCGATCGCCGAGGCGGCCGCCTACATGAAGACTGAGAGCGTGACACCCGATCAGGCCGCGCTCCGCTACCTCCGGCAGCACCCCGACCGGTGGCGTCAGTGGGTACCCGATGATGTCGCCGAGAAGGTCGCGGCCGCACTCGAGTCCAGCGGGGAGTCCACGCCGACGTCTCTCGGCGACTGGTTCGTGAACTTCCCCGAGACCGTCATCCCGCTCGAGGACTGGGCGTCCGACGGTGTGAACGCCTTCGTGGACGCCACCGGCGCGTTCTTCGGAACCATCTCCGACGGGCTCACGTTCGCGGTGGCGCAGGTCCAGCAGTTCCTGCTGTGGCTGCCGTGGATCCTCATCGTTGCCCTGTTCGGCGGGCTCGCCTGGTGGGTCGGCGACTGGAAGCTCGCGCTCGGGACGGCCGCAGGGTTCGCGCTGCTCGGGCTCCTCGGGGTCTGGGACGAGTCCATGCGCACACTCGCCCTGATCATCTTCGCCACCGCCATCTCGGTGGGGATCGGGATCCCGACGGGCATCGCCATGGCCCGCAACTCCGCTCTCGAGACCGCGGTACGGCCGGTGCTGGACTTCATGCAGACGATGCCCGCGTTCGTCTACCTCGTGCCGGCCGTCATCCTGTTCTCGATCGGCCAGGTCCCCGCGCTCGTGGCGACCATCATCTACGCCACGCCACCTGTGGTGCGGCTGACCAACCACGGGATCAGACAGGTCCGCGAGGACGCCGTCGAAGCCGCCGAGGCCTTCGGTTCGACACCGCGCCAGACCCTCCGGAAGATCCAGCTTCCCCTCGCCTTCCCGACCATCATGGCCGGCATCAACCAGACCGTGATGATGGCGCTCGCCATGGTGGTCATCGCCTCGCTGGTGGGCGCGTCCGGACTCGGCGGCGTGGTGCTGACCGGGTTGCAGAACCTCAACGTCGGCCTCGCGTTCGTCGGTGGTCTCGGCATCGTGATCCTGGCCATGATCATCGACCGCATCACACAGGCCGCGGGACGCGGTGACGTCGACGAAGGAGCGCCGGCATGAGCGACCATGAGCCGCACGCGGACGAGCAGGCACAGGCCGGCGACGGTCAGGATGCCAAGGTCCGGACCAGGGGCCTCACGAAGGTCTTCGGAAGCCGGACCGACGATGCCCTCGCCATGGCCGATCAGGGGGCGACACAGGAGGAGATCCTCAACGAGACCGGCGCCACGATCGCGGTCCGGGACGTCGACCTCGACATCCCGGCACACCGGATCTTCGCCGTCATGGGCCTGTCCGGCAGCGGCAAGTCGACCCTGCTGCGCTGCCTCAACCGGCTGATCGAGCCGACACAGGGCACGGTCGAGATCGACGGCGAAGACGTCACGGCGATGGACGACGAAGCACTGCGAGACCTCCGCCGCCGCAAGCTCGGCATGGTGTTCCAACACTTCGGACTCTGGTCGCACCGCACCGTCCTCGACAACGTCGCCTACGGACTCGAGATCCAGGGCGTCGGCGAACAGGAACGGCACGAACGCGCGATGGAGGTCATCGAAACCGTTGGCCTCGACGGGTGGGAGGACAGCCTCCCTGACTCGCTGTCCGGCGGGATGCAACAGCGGGTCGGTCTCGCACGAGCGTTGGCGATCGATCCCGACATCCTGCTGATGGACGAGCCGTTCTCGGCCCTCGACCCGCTGGTCCGCCGCGACATGCAGGAGGAGCTGCTCGACCTCCAGGAGAACGTGCAGAAGACCATCGTCTTCATCACTCACGACCTCGACGAGGCCATCAAGCTCGGATCCCAGATGGCGATCATGAAGGCCGGACGGATCATCCAGACCGGCACGCCCGAGGAGATCCTCCGCGATCCCGAGGACGAGTACGTCGCATCGTTCGTCGAGGACGTCGACCCGTCGCGGATCCTCCGGGCCCAGGACGTCATGGAGGAGCCGGCCGAGGTCGTCCGTCCCGGCCACGCGCCCCGCGTGGCGCTGCGCATGATGGACAAGGAGGGCCTGTCCACCGCCTGGGTCGTGAACGAAGACGGTCGCCTCCGCGGTCTCGTGACCGCCGACGGTGCAGCGGACGCTGCCGACCGGGGCGTCGACGACATCGCCGACATGGACCCCGTCGATCCCGCCACGGCCCCACCCGACACCCCTCTCCGCGACCTCATCGACCGTGCCGCCGACGAGCCCTACCCCATCGCGATCGTGGACGAGGACGGCCGGTTCGTGGGCTTCACCGCCTGGGTCTCGATCGTCCGCGGCCTCGCGGAGTCCCACGGGAACGGCGGCGGCCCGTCGCCTGAGCGGACGGAGGAGCAGACCGCCGAGGTCTGACCCCGCCGTCCACAACCTGACGAGGGATGTCCTTCGTCGCGCCCCGCCCCTCGCCTATGCTCGAACGGACGTTCGATGCCGAGGAGGTGACGTGGGGCTCCAGACGGTCGCGCCCCGCAGCGGGCCGCTCGCCGGCCTGTCACTGCTGCCGTGGCAGGTGGACGCGTTCACCGCCTGGGCGCTCGAGGGCAGCCGCGGGATCGTCGAGGCGGTCACCGGTACCGGCAAGACCCGTCTGGCGATCGCCGCGACTCGGGCGTGTCTCTCCAACGGGGGACAGGTGCTCGTGCTGGTGCCGACGCTGGAGCTGCAGAACCAGTGGGTGCGCGAGCTACGCGAACACGTTCCTGGCGTGCCGGTGGGCCGGCTCGGGGGCGGGCACGACGACGACCTCCACGAGCGCCCGGTCGTGGTCGCCACGCCCCACTCGGCCGCCAAGCTGCCGATCGAGCCGAGGGGGCTCGGGCTGCTCGTGGCCGACGAGGCGCACCGCTACGGCGCCCCGACCTGGGGCACGGCACTCAAGGAGCGGTTCCAGATGCGGTTGGCGCTGACCGCCACCTACGAACGCAACGACACCGGGATCGAGGACGTGCTCGGCCCCTACTTCGGCGGGGTCGTGTTCCGCTACGGCTACGACCGCGCCGTCCCGGACGGCGTGGTGGCACCCTTCCGCGTGGCCTTCGTCGGCACTGCCCTCGAGGGCGAGGAGCAGCGCGCCTACGACCGACTCGACCA